>CAIVUE010000121.1 GCA_903909015.1 uncultured Methylophilaceae bacterium | reverse complement strand
GTAATTAGATGCATTGCTAACAACCCAGCAATGCATCTTTAGTTTTTTAAGTACAGGCCAATAGCTCAATTGGTAGAGTATCGGTCTCCAAAACCGAGGGTTGGGGGTTCGAGACCCTCTTGGCCTGCCATGTATTTGGTAATTTTTATAAGCTAAAGCGCATAAATTATGATCGATAAAATTAAGCTTGTATTCAGCCTCCTCTTTGTTGGCTTTGGTATCACAGGCTTTTATTTGCTTGAAGAAAAGCAGCCAATGGTCGTTCGTATATTAGCAGTGCTAGCAGGCTTAATTGCAGCAGCTGTTTTGTTGTCGACGACAAAATCTGGTAAAGAGTTTTTTGCTTTTTCTCGTGATGCAGTTGCGGAAGCAAAGCGTGTTGTGTGGCCATCACGTCGTGAGACCATTCAAACAACGGTTGCTGTGTTTGTACTGGTTGTGGTGATGGCGATTTTTATGTGGATTGTTGATGTCGGCTTTTTATCATTAGTAAAAGCGCTGATGGGTAGGGGTGCTTAATGAGTATGCGATGGTATGCAGTTCAAGCTTTTTCTGGTTTTGAGAAATCAGTTCAGCGTAGTTTAGAAGAGCGAGTAGCTCGCTCTGAAATTAAGGATCAATTTGGACAGATTTTGGTGCCGGTTGAAGAAGTCGTTGAGATGAAGGCTGGTCAAAAAGCCATTAGCGAGCGTAAGTTGTATCCTGGTTATGTATTAGTACAAATGGATATGACTGACGATAGTTGGCATTTGGTTAAAAGTACCCCAAGGGTAACCGCGTTTATCGGTGGAACTGCGCTCAAGCCTACGCCAATTAAAGATAAGGAAGTTGAGATTATCTTGCAACGTATGGATGACAGTAAAAGTAATCCAACGCAAAAGCTTACCTTTGAAAAAGGTGAGGCTGTGCGTGTTACTGATGGCCCATTCAAAGACTTCTCAGGAAGTGTTGAAGATATTAATTATGAGAAAAGTAAATTGCGTGTTTCGGTGGTTATTTTCGGTCGCGCAACTCCTGTCGAGCTAGAGTTCGGTCAGGTAGAAAAGGAAGTTTAATATTTTGCTCGGTTGCTTTTTCGCAGTCGAGCATTTGCTATTCCTGGAATAGCATTAGTCGTAGCGTAATAATTGCGCTGCAATTACCAAACTGGGGAGCTTATTAAAGCGTTTGTACCCATATTAGGAGTCGTAAAATGGCAAAGAAAGTTATTGGCTATATCAAACTGCAGATTCCTGCAGGCAAAGCTAACCCAAGTCCTCCAGTAGGTCCGGCGCTTGGTCAACGTGGTTTGAATATCATGGAATTCTGTAAGGCATTTAATGCTGCGACACAAAGTGTTGAGCCTGGCCTTCCAATCCCTGTTGTAATTACTGCATTTGCAGATAAGAGCTTCACATTCATTATGAAGACTCCGCCTGCAACGATTTTGATCAAGAAAGCCGCAAAAATCGAAAAAGGTTCGCCACGTCCTCATACTGATAAGGTAGGCAAAATCACTCGTGCGCAAGCTGAAGAGATTGCTAAAACTAAGATGCCGGACCTTACAGCTGCTGATATGGATGCTGCTGTTCGAACAATCGCTGGCAGCGCTCGCAGTATGGGTATTGAAGTGGAGGGTGTATAACATGGCTAAGATTTCTAAACGTAATGCAGCGTTGCAATCAAAAGTTGATCGCAACAAGGTTTATCAAGTTGCTGAAGCATTAGCATTGGTAAAAGAGACTGCAACTGCAAAATTTGACGAGTCAGTTGATGCGGTTGTTAATTTGGGTATTGATGCACGTAAATCTGATCAATTGATCCGTGGTGCTTTGGTGTTGCCAAATGGAACAGGTAAATCAAAACGCGTTGCCGTGTTCGCACAAGGCGCGCAAGCTGAAGCTGCTAAAGCTGCTGGTGCTGAGATTGTTGGTTTTGAAGATTTAGCTGAACAAGTTAAAGGCGGAATGTTGGATTTTGATGTGGCGATTGCTACACCGGATGCAATGCGTATCGTTGGTCAGTTAGGTCAAGTATTGGGGCCGCGTGGTTTGATGCCTAACCCTAAAGTTGGCACAGTGACGCCTGATGTTGCTAAAGCGGTTAAAGACGCTAAGGCAGGCCAAGTTCAATACCGTACAGACAAGGGTGGTATTGTCCATTGTACAATCGGTCGCGCTTCTTTCACTGTTGATGCGTTGCAACAAAACTTGGCAGCATTGGTTGATGCTTTGAATAAAGCAAAACCAGCGTCAGCAAAAGGTCAGTATTTGAAGAAACTATCTGTATCTAGCACCATGGGTGTTGGTGTACGTGTAGATCAAGCAAACTTAGCTTAATTGCTAGTTTGATGTATTTTTGGGCTGATTAAATTTAGCTCAATAAAGGGCTTTGGGCTTGATGTTGTTTTGAAATATAAGCGACATCAAGGTTATCAAAGACCGTAGGCACCAGAACCAATTGAAGTTAATTGGTGGGTTTAATGGTAGTGGTTAGTAATGGGTGATGAAGAGATAGATATTCAATCCTCTGTTGCTGATTAATGAATACCTACGCAGATGGCGTCCCCTGAAAACAGGACAGTATTGAGAAATACTCCTGACGAAAGGTCGCCGTGGGATGGCTTTTGTGGTGTTTTGCCACGAAGGTTTAATTAACGGAAGGAGAAGACCTTGAGTCTTAATCTTGAACAGAAAAAGGCAGTAGTTGTTGAAGTCAGCGAGCAAGTCTCGACGGCTCAAGCAATCATCGTTGCTGAGTATCGTGGCTTACAAGTGGGCGAAATGACCGAATTGCGCGCACAAGCTAGAAAATCAGGCGTTTACCTACGTGTATTAAAAAACACATTAGTACGTCGTGCTGTTGAAGGCACACCGTTTTCTGGTTTGGCGAACGAAATGGTTGGACCATTAGTGTTCGGTATATCTTCCGATCCAGTGTCAGCCGCTAAAGTACTTAGCGACTTTGCTAAAGCTAACGACAAATTCATCATTAAAGCTGGCGCAATGCCAAACCAGGTTATGAACGTTCAAGCCGTTCAAGCTCTGGCTTCATTGCCAAGTCGTGAAGAATTGTTGGCTAAATTGCTTGGCACTATGCAGGCACCTGTTGCGAAATTTGTACGTACGCTTAATGAAGTGCCTACAAAATTTGTACGTGGTCTTGCTGCAGTGCGTGATCAAAAAGCCGCGTAACTTTATCGCAAACTTAAACTACATTTTATTTATCAGGAGTATTACAAATGGCAATTTCTAAATCAGAAATTTTAGATGCAGTAGCAGCTTTATCAGTTCTTGAACTTTCAGAATTGATTAAAGATATGGAAGAAAAATTTGGTGTTTCAGCTGCAGCAGCAGCTGTAGCAGTTGCTGCTGCACCGGCAGCTGGTGGTGGCGCTGCTGCTGCTGCTG
>CAIVUE010000120.1 GCA_903909015.1 uncultured Methylophilaceae bacterium | reverse complement strand
TGCAACACTTGAATCGTCACAGCATTTTGGTTGTCTTCAGCAGTTGAGAATACTTGTGATGCCTTGGTAGGAATCGTCGTATTCTTCTTGATGAGTTTAGTCATCACGCCGCCCATGGTTTCGATACCAAGTGATAGTGGAGTGACATCGAGTAACAACACGTCTTTCACATCACCTTGTAATACGCCACCTTGAATCGCAGCGCCTACAGCGACAGCTTCATCTGGGTTAACGTCTTTACGTGGTTCTTTACCAAAAATTTCTTTCACTTTTTCTTGCACTTTTGGCATACGGCTTTGACCGCCAACCAAAATGACATCGCCGATTTCATCGATGCTTACGCCAGCATCTTTCAATGCTGTGCGGCAAGGTGCAATCGTACGTTCAATCAAGTCTTCAACCAATGATTCAAATTTAGTACGGGTGATCTTCACAACCAAGTGCTTAGGACCTGATGCATCAGCAGTGATGTAAGGTAAGTTCACTTCAGTTTGTTGTGCTGAAGATAATTCAATCTTCGCTTTTTCAGCGGCTTCTTTTAAACGTTGCTTCGCAAGCAAGTCGTTACGCAAATCAAGACCATTTTCTTTCTTGAACTCATCCGCTAGGAAATCGATCATTCGATTATCAAAGTCTTCACCGCCCAAGAATGTGTCACCGTTGGTTGAAAGCACTTCAAATTGGTGTTCACCATCAATGCTTGAAATCTCGATGATAGAAACGTCAAAAGTACCGCCGCCCAAGTCGTAAACTGCAATCTTACGATCGCCTTCTTGTTTATCTAAACCGAAAGCCAATGCAGCGGCAGTTGGTTCGTTGATGATACGTTTCACTTCTAGACCAGCGATACGGCCAGCGTCTTTAGTGGCTTGACGTTGGCTGTCGTTGAAGTAAGCAGGCACAGTAATCACCGCTTCGGTGACTTCTTCACCAAGATAGTCTTCAGCAGTCTTCTTCATCTTGCGTAATACTTCAGCAGAGATTTGTGGAGGCGCCATTTTGTTGCCGCGCACTTCTACCCATGCATCGCCGTTATCCGCTTTTGCAATGGTGTAAGGCATCAAGTTAATGTCTTTTTGAACTTCTTTTTCGTCAAAACGACGACCAATTAAACGCTTAACCGCATAGAGTGTATTTTTAGGGTTGGTCACAGCTTGGCGCTTAGCAGGCGCGCCAGTTAAAATTTCTCCATCATCTTGGTAAGCAATGATAGATGGGGTAGTGCGACCACCTTCAGCGTTTTCAATCACGCGAGGTTTTCCGCCTTCCATGACCGCTACGCAAGAGTTGGTCGTGCCTAAGTCAATACCGATAATTTTACCCATGAGATGATTTCCTCTTTTAATAATTAGTTAATTCAAAAATTCTATGTATTGTTAATGGGGGTAAGTTTGATTGTTTCAAGACCCCACTCAATTTAGTTTTATTCTTTTGCTTTAATGACCATGACTAAAGCTGGACGAAGAACTCGTTCATTCAGGGTATAACCCTTTTGTAAAACACTATGGACGGTGTTAGGTTCGCCTTCTGCTTCTATCGCACTAATCGCTTGATGTTTATTAGGATCAAACTTCTCACCTATGGGGTTAACCTCTGCGATATTAAATTTTTCAAAGACATTCAAAAGCTGTTTTGATGTGAGTTCGACACCATCTTTGTAGCTTTCTACCGTTGCATTGGCGACCGCAAGTGCAGCATCCAAGCTGTCTTTTACCGCTAACAATTCACCTGAAAACTTTTCTAGTGCGTATTTGCGAGCCTTATCAATATCGTCAGTGGCGCGTCTGCGAATATTCTCGCCCTCAGCTTTTGCATAAAGCACTGCTGCTTGTTGCTCAATGAGTTGCGCTTCTAGTTCTGCGATGCGCGCTTCTGGGGTTTGCTCCGTTTCTACGGCTTGGTTTTCAGATTCAGGCGCTTGGTTTTGGTCTTCTTGCTGCATAAAAATCCCTTGTTTTTAGTGATTTGTTTTTACGATAATTTGCTAAATGGGGACGATGATGATGATTACAAGAGCAAAAAACTAATTTTTTAAAGATTTTTTAACTTTGCTTTGATTAAGCGCAATGGCTATCTTCTAGCTTGTTTGCCATAATCACTAAAAATTAGATAGAAAACCCAATATGAATTTGATTCGTGAGTTTGATTTTACCGATTGGAACCCTAAGATTGATCAGGCAACTAGTCAGCAAGCCATTGCTGCCCTAGAGGGAGGCTTTGTGATTTGTTTGCCCCACTTGCCGTTTGAGCTGAGTGAAAATGAAAAGCGCTTTCTTTCAGAAACATGGTCAGATCAAAAATCTAAGAATATTTCATTACGTCCACAAGGTGGCTTAAAAGGGGCGACTGGTTCAGACTCCGATTTGATCGCCCTGCGCGCGATGATTCAACGCTACGCTGATCAAGCTACGCAGTTGGTCGGCGCTTTATTCCCCGATTACGTCCCTAATTTAGTGACTGCCAATACTAGTCTTCGTCCCTTTGAGGTGGAAGGTCGGGTGAGTTCCTATCGAAAAGATGATAAGCGCTTGCATACGGATGCATTCCCATCTAATCCAACACAAGGCACCCGTTTGTTGCGCGTGTTTAATAACGTGAATCCTAATGGCAAACCTAGAGTCTGGCGCGTAGGGGAGCCATTTCAACAGATGGTGGCGAAGTATCTTCCAAAAGCCAAAAATATGTTTCCGTGTCAGGCGTGGTTGATGCACAAATTAGGGATCACGAAACGTGAGCGTACCCCTTATGATCAATTGATGCTGAAGTTACACGATTTGGTCAAAGCAGATATGGATTATCAGCGCAATGCGCCGCAACAAAGCGTTGATCTGATGCCAGGCACCACTTGGATCGTTTATTCTGACCAAGTCTTACATGCAGCAATGTCCGGACAATATATGATGGAGCAGACTTTCCACTTGCCTCCCGATGCACTTTATCAACCTGAAACTTCGCCAATCAAAGTGCTGGAAGCTATCAAGGGCCAATCCTTAGGCTTGGCGCTTAATGTCGTACTTTGTAGCGATCATAAACCCACATATATTGCGACGGGCATTGTGAAATCGCTTTCTCAATTTCTTGATTAAGTAATTCGGGTTGGTTGATGGCACCTTCAGAAACAGGGGTGATGTGGATGTGGTAACCACGTCCATTTGCTAGCCTTTCACCAAATGCCATTAGCACTTGTGCACCAGACTTTTCTGCTAACTTAGAGGCCAACGTCATCGTATAAGCAGGGCGTCCAAAAAATGGCACCCATTCTCCCTCGCCAACCAGCGGTGCTTGGTCTGGCAATATGCCAATTGCTTCACCGCGTTTTAATGCTTGTAATAACAACCTAACCCCGTGTGCATTTGCAGGCGCTAACCGGACCTTTCCTCGCTCACGACCTTGATGAATGAGCGGCATCAGCCAATCTTGTCTCGGTGGGCGGAATAACACTGTAATGGGTTGAAATTGGGCGTAATAAAGGGAAGTAATTTCAAAGCATCCAAGATGGGGGGTTAAGAAAATAATCCCCTTTCCTTTTTTCAGGGCAGCATCAACGTGCTCCCAACCACTGCACCCTTGGTACCATTTCCCCAATTTAGAGTAATCGCTAAACCAGATGGAAAAAGTTTCTAAAAAAGCTTTACCGGTCTCGGCAATATTACGATGTAAGGTCTTTTTAAAATGAATATCATCTTTTACTAACTGACTGAGCTTCAAATTTTGATTGATGAGACGCGCGTATTTCTTGTAACTCAGATAAGTGACCCAACCTAATATCTCGCCAAGAACATGCACGACACGTAATGGCAATTTTGCGATCAGTTTTATGAGGAAAATCACCAGCGCTTGCTTAAACATTAAAATGTTCCAAGTCGGTCAAACGCGCTAAACACTTCGCTTGGTTCTGGTAAGCGACCTTTGCCACCTAAATTGATAGCAAGTGCGTTGGGCCCGCCATATGCCCCATTTAAATCAGGATGGGTGTCTGTGTAGATCGCAATTGACGGGACGTCCATCGCAACCGCCAAATGAATCAGCCCGGTATCGACGCCTATGGCTGCTTGGGCACCAGCCGTAATATGCGCTAAGTCTATGAGGCTCGATTTTGGAAGAACAACAGCCTGTGGAACATGGGTTGCGATGATATTTGCACGACTTTTTTCCGTATCCGTTGACCAAGGTAAGCAAAGCGTTACCCCCTTTTTAGCCAAGAGTAGACCCAAAGAAACCCAATGCCCCATAGGCCAAAGTTTTGAATCACGGCTTGTCGCATGAAAAACCATGACGTATTTTTCTGGTAATGGGATTCCAATTTTCTTGATGAGGTCCGTTCTTGGTAATCCATAATTGGGCGCATTCGTTGGCGCCCGATAATTCATGGCTAAAGCAGTCAATTGTCGATTTTGATCAACCGCGTGCTGCTCTCGTGAAACGGAGAAACGCTTATTGTAGAAAAAGCCTGCAAGCCACTCTCTAGAAGTACTTGGACCTTGGCCATAGCGTTTCCCCTTGGCGATACAAGCAATAAAGGCACTTTTTAGGAGTGTTTGCGTATCAATAATATAGTCGTAATGATGCGCTTGTAATTGGTTTTTAAAATCTCCAATTTCTTGCCAGGTTGATTTGTTGAATAAATGCTTACGCCAACGACGAATAGCCAGCGGAATAATCTTATTGATTTGTGGGTTTAGCTTCAGCATATCTGCGAAGCCTTCTTCAATGACCCAGTCAATTTCAGCCTCAGGAAATGCTGCATGAATATCTGCGATGATGGGGAGGTTATGAATCACATCACCCATTGATGAAGTTTTGACTATCAGAATACGCAAGTGAAATTTACCTAATAAAATTTACTCAATTAATATTGTCATTTTAACGCTTATGTTTCATTAAGCGGGTAACGATCTTGAAGCGATTCAAAAACCTGTTCAGCTGAGATTGAGTCCATGCAGGAAGATGTGCTTTGGCAAGAGGCATATTCTGCTAGCTCACCGATGCAAGTGCATGGTCTACTCATGACTAACTCATGTGTTTTATAAATGGGTGCTGCGTGACGAACAGAATCCGCTGTTCCAAACAATCCAATCACCTTCACCCCTAGCCCCGCTGCAAAATGAAGTGGGCCCGTATCTCCAGAAATCACAAGTTTAGCTTGAGCTAATATGGCCAAATAGATTCCTAGATTATTAGATGGAGCTAACGCAAAAGCACTTGGTAGATACTTTCTTAATTCAATCATTAAGTCTTGTTCGCGGGAATTCGTCCCTGATGTAAATGCTAATTTATATCCTGCTTGCGTTGCTAAGTTATAAAACTCAATCCAACGATGAATAGGCCATTCTTTTTTTGGCTGGGATGTGCCTAGATGGCAAATGATTTCATGTCCGTCCAATGCTTCCTTAGCGTTTAATGCTAAGGAAGGGTCTGCAAAGATCTTCATGTCGGGGATAGAACTTTCAGAAGTCCCAAATAGATGAACTAGCATGCTCAAATGGCGCTTAACCCATGAAGCAGGAAGCAGCGATGTTTCAACGGTTTTTGTGTAAGCAAGCTTTTGTAGCAAAGAGGGTTTGCCTTCTATGGCAGCCAGTCTAGATTTAGCGGCAATAAGTAAGCTTAAAATCCCCCCTCTATCATTTCCAACAAAATCAATGGATGTGTCAAAGCATTCTTTACGTAATTGACGAATAAAAGGGAGTGATTGCAGAATTTTCGCTTTGCCGCGGGTGCGTGGTAAAGCCCATACTCTTTTAATAAAATCGATATTTGCAAAGATAGGCGCAACTTCTTCCGCGACTAGTAGATGTATTTCTGCTTCTGGATGTTGGAGCTTAATTGCTTGAATCGCTGGTGTAATAAAAACTGCATCCCCGAGATATTTAAATTGGATGACGAGAATTTTCTGACATTTTGTTTTTGAATTAAATAATGAGGATGTCATTTTTTGTTAGTGGACTCTACAATGGCACTATTATGCTATATCGTAAACATTCCGCAATGGTTTGTTTTAGAAGCTTTTTGGATACTTTATGACTCAACAGACTTCCGCTTTTGCAAATGATCTAACGATTTTTGTGAACACTTCAGATAATTTTGATGATTGTTGGGGGCCTTTTTTTAAGCTTTTTAATTTGTATTGGCCAGATTGTCCATTCCCAATTGTATTAAATACTGAAACTAAAGATTATCAGTATAAGTCGCTTGATATCACTTGTTCTAAAGTTTCCGCTGGGGATGCTACTAGAATTGGATGGAGCGAATGTCTATTGCGCGCTTTAGATAAAATCCAAACACCTTACATACTCTATTTGCAAGAAGATTATTTTCTGGAATCGCCAGTTAAGGAAGATCGTATTCTAGATTTGTTAAATGAACTTCGAGCTGGTGTTGCTGGAGCAATAAGATTTTCAGGCAGTAATGGTATTGGGCCATTTCATCCCACTAAATCTTCTTTGATTTTAGAAGTGGACAAAAGTGCTAAATGGCGTCTTTCTCTTCAGGCAGGGTTGTGGAAAAAATCAGTACTTGCATCACTTGTTAGAAAGCATGAAACCCCTTGGCAATTGGAATCCTATGGCTCAATCCGGACTCGATGGCTAAAAGATAAAATTTGTTGTGTGAATAGCGTAAATAACACTAGTTTTGATAATGAAATATTTCCTTATACACCTACAGGCGTGGTCGCTGGAAGATGGGTGCGTGAGGTTGTCGAGCCGTTATTTAAAAAACACGAAATTGATATTAATTTTTCTATTCGAGGATTTCATTTTGCAGGTCAAAGACTTAAAAAAAGAAAAGCATTTTTGTTGAGACTTGTGGATAGAGTGCGTTCGCTCATTTAGTTAAGTAAACTTGATAAGAGTTGAGAAGCATCATTTTCTGACTGCAATATGACTGAAGCCTTTTTTGCATTCGTTGCATAAAAATCATAATTTCTAATGATTTTATTTAAGGCCGATGCCATTTCATTTGGTGTCTTTGAATCTAATACGATGCCAGCCTCAAACCTTTCCACACACCTTGCAATCCAAGTGTTGGCGGTCGTGATGATTGGACTTCCTGCCATCAAAGAGTCAAGTGTTACCCCGCTTACTCGATCAGAAAAATCTATAGCATCGTACGGTTGAAGACAAATAGAACCAGGAAAAAGATTTAAATAATCAGATTCACTTAGTGTTTTTTCACAGATC
This sequence comes from uncultured Methylophilaceae bacterium, assembly GCA_903909015.1. Lineage (GTDB taxonomy): Bacteria > Pseudomonadota > Gammaproteobacteria > Burkholderiales > Methylophilaceae > Methylopumilus_A. Next base: position 9,507 of record CAIVUE010000120.1, on the reverse strand, counting down.
GTTAATGTTGGATATTTAACCTGTTTTAAGCGGGCAATATCTTGCTGAGTTTTCAATTCGGACTTGTTTAGATGTTCAGATGAGCTTTGAATGTAAAAAGGAATTTCTGCTTTAATGGTCGCGAGGTGCTCGACCAAATCAACAACGTTAGTAAAACCCTTATCTTGTCTTGCGGCACCAGCAACTAAAACTTTTGAGAAGTTTACTGGATTTGAAAAAGAATTTTTTGCTATATGTGAAATTGGATAGGGAGCCAATTTTGCATGTAAAAACCCAGCCCTTTTAAATACATCAATGACTGATTTTGTGGGTGCTAAAATCATTAAGTTAGGTTGTTTCGCAGCAATTTTTTTTAGTCTTTTAAGTTTTGCTTCTTCGTTATTTATCCAATGAAAATAAAAATAAACTTGGTTTGGAGGCAAAGTCTGATTGCATATGATTGCAAACAGAGCCAGGTCAATGATTCCGGCTGTTGAAATGAAAATTTTATTTTTAGTTCTTAAAAGCTTGTTATAAAGAAAGAGACACTGAATTTTACGTATTCTTCTGTAAAAGTATTTTTTTAGTGAGACCCTTGAGTAACCATCAAAATTGATGATTGCTTTAGCGCTTGCCCAAATTGAAAACCGAGCATCTCCCTCAGCTTTTATTAGGTTGCTGATTAAGCTAAAACAATGCCCAGCTTCATTATTTAAGGTGGGTTCTACAATGTGAATTATTTCAGACATTGTTTTTTAAAATTGCGTAAATGTTTGTGAAGGCGAGGAAGAAACCAATTGAATTTTATGAATTTTTCTTCTGGATAAGGACTGTAGCTTGGCAAGTCTTGGAGTGCATTTTTGATCATATCATTCATGTAGTCCTTGCCGGTCCCTCTTGTGTAGTGTGTTATTTCATCCTTTAATTCACTGATGTTTATGTTGTGGATTCTAAATGCTTCTGAAAGAGCAGTTTGTTCTGCAGTATGATTTTTTAATCCATGCTTTTTCATTGCATCAATTAGATAAATTGCATCTTGTATTGCAATTTTATGCTCTGGCTTAACGCCTATGATGCCGCTGTTATACATTTTTGTTTTTTTGGGATCGTATGAGTAGTTAATGCCTGAGGGCGTATTAATATTCATCATCGAGAAATCTGGATAAGGATTAGTCAATTCAAAAACATTCATTAATACATTTTCTTTTGAGATTGAGATGATTCTTTTGCTAAGATTTTTTCTACAAAAGGTATCTGTATCAAGAAACAAAATAGGACAATTGTGTTCAGTAAGGGCATCTAATAAAACACAAGGTTTTATTCTAAAGTGATATTGCCCGTTTAAAGAGTATTCGGAAATTTTGTCTTTAATTGATACGACGGAAACGTCCATATTCTTATAGTTTGATGGTTCTTCTGAATAAACAACGATTTCTGATGCGTCTAGATCATTAAATGCCTTTAAGGTCATCACGGAATACTTAATTTGGTTGACAAACTTTTCTTGAGCACCAAATTCTATAAATATAATCCGTTTTTTCATTTTTTATTTAACATCAATAACTTAATTTGTCTGTAGTAACTGCTCTCTGCCATTGAGATCGAGAGAATAAAGCCTTCTCGGCCATCTAGAAATCCTGCACGCAAAATATAGCATCGGAAAAAAGCCCAGAGACCTTTCAATATAGCTTTTGTTAATGAGGTACTTTTATTTTGCTTGTGCAGCATTAATGCCCCAGCGGAGGTGTATTCATTCATCTTAGATAAAAGTTCATCTAGGCTCTCTATACTTTCGTGCATTAAGGGTGTTTTTAGTGTGCCAATAGGGCCATTTACGATTAATTTCTCATGAACGATATCATCAGAAAATTTTGCATGGCCATTTTTAAATAGTCTAGTTACGTGGTCTGGCCACCAACCACAGTGTTTAATATATTTTCCACAAAGGCTCGACATTCTGGGCATCTCCCATCCTACGATTTTAGGATGTTTGATTGCTTGATTGATGGCATCTTTGAGCTTTAGAGTCACCCGTTCGTCTGCATCAATAGATAAAACCCAAGTACCTTTAGCTTGAGACAAAGCATAATTTTTTTGTTTTCCAAACCCCGGCCAGTCATTTTTTAATACTTTTGCCCCATGTTTTTCACATAGCTTAATCGTCTCATCGGTGCTGCCCGAGTCAACGACTATGATTTCATCTGCCCATGCAACCGACTTTAAACAGTCATCAATTGAATGCGCTTCATTTTTTGTAATAATAATGACAGACAACATATTTTTAGTTTCTGAATTATTAGATTAAAGAAAAATGCTTTTTATTAAATTTGAATCCAAGGTTTTTCTCAATCATCATTACTAAACGGTGTCTTTTTTCACGCCTTGTTAACACGTGATGCATGTCAGGACTAAAACTTTTCTCTGCTTCAGTGTCTAGCCAGTTTGTTAAGATCTTGGGATGGCTTTTATTGAATGGAGCCAGGGCGTCGGGATCAATTTGATAACCATTAAAGAGTGGGTGATCCTGTTTCCAGTATTTTCCCACGCGTTCATTCTTCTGACGCATTGCTTCAACACTTCTTACATGACCGTAATGATAGATAGGGGCATTAACTAATACGGCTCTTGGGTAACGTCCTTTTTTATTTTTATCCATCACTACAAAATAAAGGCCATCAGGGGCCCAACTTCTGATGGTATTTCGAATGATACGACATTCTTGCCTATACCAAGCTGGACTTATGGCGACCCAATCTGGGCTGCCAAAAAAATGGTGGTAATCAAAAACAAGTGCCTCTACTTCAGGGTTGTTGAGGTGCTTTTCCATACAAGCGCGAATTTTGGTTAAATCATTCTCATGAAGTATTTCATCACCTTCGAGATAAAACGCCCAATCTCCGCTGCAGTTGTATTGCGCAATCATTTTCTGTTGTGCGTAGACAAATCCCCTGTCTTGCATTTTTTCATTCCATTGCGTTGGAATGATTTTAATTTTGTCAGAATCTATGGCTTGAATTCTAGATAGTGTGTCATCTTCACAATCCCCAACGGCTACAATAAATTCATCACAAATTGGCAATGCTGAAAGGATGCTTTCTACAAACGGATAACCAAGCAAGGTGCCGTTTCTTATGAACGTGAAGCCGCTAACTTTCATTTTTTTGTCACCATTATTAATATCGTTTTGCACCTTTATTGTAATAATCTAAGCTCTTACTTTCCAAGAGCTTTTGCATAAATTGTCCACGATTGAGATTGGCATATTTCTGAAGCGTTTCCTTTTTCCCATCTAATAATAAATTATTATGCTTTAATCCGGGCTCTTTTGATGAGGGGAAGTGTTGGGAGTAGAGTTCCATTTTTTTGCATGTATCTCTATTGTGAGGATGCACAGGTTCTCTCTCTTTAATCCATAAAATAGATTTTCTACCAAAGTGGCTTTTAATTTTTTTAAAGAGGTATTTCTCTAAATATCCTTTTGGATCGGGTTCAGGAATTTCATTAAGTAATGTTCTGAAGTCGTCGGTGTTTTTAAGAACAAAAAATTGTGTTGAAATCGTATTTTTCCAGCCTATATGCCACTTCAAACCTATTTTTTTCGTAAAACGTGTAATTTGGTAGGCGAGTTGTTTAGAAAATTTTATAGAGTCTTTCCATTTGTATGTTTTATCAAAGCTCCAGCTTGATGCAGCTATTAGAGACTCTGAATCGCTATCGAGTGCGGCAATATATTTTTCAATGAAACCTTGGTTCATCATCCATGTGTCCGCTTCTACATGAACAATAAAATTCGGTTGATATTTTTCATTTGCAACAATTATTGCTTGTTTTAGGAGTTCAAAAGCTCCTCTTTGTAAGGCTTTTGGTTCGCATTTAACCAGCACGTCTTCAATATATTGGGTGTAATTCTGATCTGAACAGGCATGCACAATTGGCCATGGATTTTTATAGTTAAGCTTAATAAGCTCCATGTTGATGCGAGCGCAATCAACGCGATTGAAGGTGGTAATACAAACTACTACCGACGGCCCTTTGTTTTTTGATGTATTTAAATTCATTTATGAGGGACTTATTTGCTTGATAAATTTAGGGGTTAAATTAATCATTTGAGTATACCAAATTAACTAAAATCACTAAATGCAATTCTCATTTTTGTTGGTTTTGGACATGTTTTTTTCCTAGAGCAACCAATTTCTTGGTTTGACGATAAGCCTCGCATTGGGGATAATCAAATCCTAAGTTAATCAACTATAGCGACACCATGAAACAAATCCTAAATGAAGTCACCGAACGTATCCGTGAACGCAGTGCACCTACTAGATACGCTTATTTGCAACGTATTGAAAAAATGGCATCGCGAACTCGAGGCCCTGATCGAATGGGTTGCGCCAATGTTGCGCATGCATTTGCTGCCATGCCAGCCAATGACAAATTAAAAGTAGTTGCTGAAAAAGCGCCTAATATCGGTATTGTTACCGCCTACAATGAAATGCTATCTGCTCATCAGCCTTATGTGAATTTTCCTGAAGTGATTCGTGCTGAAGCTCATAAGTACGGTGCAACAGTACAAGTAGCTGGTGGCGTGCCTGCAATGTGTGATGGGATCACGCAGGGCGAGCCAGGCATGGAGCTAAGTTTGTTCTCGCGAGATGTTATTGCAATGAGTACTGCAGTAGCACTTTCACATGATGTATTTGACGCTGCTTTGCTACTTGGTGTGTGCGATAAGATTGTTCCTGGTTTATTGATTGGTGCCTTGCAATTCGGTCATTTGCCATGCGTGTTCGTGCCTTCTGGCCCAATGAGCACTGGCTTGGATAACACTGAAAAATCTAAAGTGCGTGAAAAGTTCGCTGAAGGTTTGGTTGGCCGCCCTGAGTTATTGGCTTCTGAATCAGCGGCTTATCATGGTGCTGGGACATGTACTTTCTACGGCACTGCTAATAGTAATCAGATGTTGCTCGAGGCAATGGGGTTGCATGTTCCGGGTGCGGCTTTTGTTCATCCGCACGACCCATTACGTGCTTGCTTGACTCGGGAATCAGTGCGCGTTGTGCTTGAGAATACTCAAAATAACCGCTATATGCCTATCGGCAAAATGGTTGATGAGCGTGTGATTGTGAACGCTATTGTGGCTTTGTTGGCAACAGGCGGCAGCACGAATCATTGTATTCATTGGGTTGCTGTTGCGCGTGCTGCGGGCATTATTATCGACTGGGCAGACTTTAATAAGCTTTCTAAGAATACGCCATTGCTTGCCCGTGTTTATCCAAACGGTAAAGCTGATGTAAATCAATTTCAAGAAGCGGGCGGTCCGTCATTTGTAATTCGCGAGCTAGTTGAAGGCGGTTACATGCATGAGGATGTTCAATCAGTCGTTATTGGCGGCTTGCGCGATTACTGTAAAAAACCGCAGACCGATGGTAAGAGCTTGAGCTGGGTTGAATTGCCAGCGGAAAGTCCTGATGAAACAATTTTACGTACAGCATCTAAACCATTTAGCGCATCCGGGGGCTTGCTGTTGTTGCAAGGCAACCTTGGTCGTTCAGTGATTAAGAGTTCAGCGGTGCCTGAAGATCGTCACATTATTGAAGCGCCAGCAGTAGTGTTTGATGCGCAAGAAGAATTGTTAGAAGCTTTTGAGCGTGGTGAGTTAGAAAAGGATTTTGTGGCAGTTGTGCGCTATCAAGGTCCTAAAGCGAATGGTATGCCAGAGCTTCACAAATTAACCCCTCCATTGTCCGTGCTTCAAGGTAAAGGCTTTAAAGTGGCGATCGTGACAGATGGTCGTATGAGCGGGGCCTCAGGAAAAGTGCCAGCGGCAATTCATTTATCCCCAGAGGCTTCTGCTGGCGGTGCAATTGGTAAAATCCGCACAGGTGACATTATTCGTTTGAATGTTATTGCAGGCACCCTAAATGCCTTGGTTGATGAAGACACATGGAAGGCCCGTCAAATTGAAGAGTTGCCTGATTCAAAACGCTTTGCAAATGCGCATGGCATGGGTCGTGAACTATTCGGTGGTATGCGAAGCAACGTGCTAACTGCTGAAGAGGGTGCAGTGACTTGGCTTTAAGTGATCGCATCAAGATTATTAATTTAAAAAAGTAAAAAGTAGATAAACCATGAATACATTAGATTTAGCAAAAGAAGGCCCCGTCATTCCAGTGATTGTGATTAACCGTGTTGAGGATGCTGTTCCGATGGCAGAAGCTTTGCTTGAGGGCGGCATTAAAGTGCTTGAGGTGACATTGCGAACTTCTTGTGCTTTGGCTGGCATGGAGGCCATTGCTAAGGCAGTGCCAGAAGCAATTTTGGGCTCCGGTACTGTGCGTAATAATAAAGATGCTCAAGCTTCAAAGGATGCGGGCTGTCGATTTGCAGTGAGTCCTGGTTACACAAGCGAGTTAGGTCAATTTGCACGCCAAATTGGTTTGCCATTGTTGCCAGGCGTTTCAACAGGCTCTGAAATCATGATGGCAAATGCTGATGATTATTATTTTTTGAAATTATTCCCAGCAGTTGCAGTAGGTGGTATCAATTTGCTTAAGGGTTTTGCGGGTCCATTTGGTGATGTGAAATTCTGTCCAACTGGAGGCGTAACTGTTGAATCAGCTCCGCAATTCCTATCATTACCTAACGTTGTGGTATGTGGCGGTACATGGCTAACACCGGCGGATGCGGTTGCTCGCGGTGATTGGGCACATATTACGAAATTAGCAAAAGAAGCTAGCGCGATTAAGCCTGCTTAAGTTTGAATTTTTTGACTTTAAATTTGAACCTATATTCAGCTAAATTGCTGGATATAGGTTTTTGAGTTTTTGTAAGGCGCATAATTAATGCGGCCATTGGCTGAATATAAGACGCTAGTGTTTGATTGTGATGGGGTTGTGCTCAACTCCAATCAGCTTAAGATACAAGCGTATTACGATGTGGCAATTAAGTTTGGGGCGAATGAGGCGCAAGCTCAAGCATTGGTGAAGCATCATGTGAAGTTGGGTGGTATTTCGCGCTACCCAAAGTTTGAGTATTTTTTGCGTGAGATTATGCAACATCCAGTCACGGAGCAAGCAATGCAAACCTTGCTTGATGGTTTTACTGCGGAAGTAAAAAGACTGCTGACAGACTGCGAAATAGCCCCGGATTTAATGCGTATTCGCGAAGCAAGTGCTAATGCGAAATGGATGATTATTTCGGGTGGTGACCAAGCTGAGCTTCGCGAAATATTTAAACAACGTCGAATCGATAGTTTATTTGAGGCTGGTATTTTTGGTAGCCCAGATAACAAAGATGCGATTTTGGCCCGCGAGGTTTGCTTGGGGCATATTCTTAAGCCCGCAATATTTATAGGGGACAGTAGATATGATCATCAAGCATCGACAAAAGCTGGTTTAGATTTTGTATTCTTAAGTGCATGGACAGATGTTGAAGATTGGCAAGAATATTGCGCCGATCATCAGATAGCAGTTCTTAATCACCTAGGTGATTTGATTTGAAAAGGTTAACTTAATTTCATGACGAAATTTACTCCACCAAAAAAACTCTCAGTGGTCGTGCCTGTTCGAAATGAACAAGATAATGTTGCTTCTTTGATCGCGGAAATTGATATTGCACTCAAGAAATTTACGCACGAGATTGTTTATGTCAATGATGGTTCAACTGATCAAACTCATTTGCGTTTAAAGCAATTGCAAACGCAGTATCCTCAACTGCGTGTTATAAGTCATGCACATAGTTGTGGCCAAAGCACTGCGGTCCGTACAGGCGTTAAATCCGCTAAATACGACTGGGTCGCAACTTTGGATGGTGACGGACAAAATGATCCGGCAGATATTCCAAAGTTATTAGCGGCGCTTGAAGAAGGAGTCTTGTTGGTAGGGGGCAATCGCCGGCAAAGTCGGCGCGATACATGGATTAAACGTATTTCATCTGTGATTGCTAATACGGTACGTTCTAAAATGTTAAGAGACGATACGCCAGACACTGGATGCGGGTTAAAGTTATTCAATAAATCATCATTTTTGGACTTACCATACTTCGATCATATGCATCGTTTTTTACCTGCTTTAATTAAGCGGGCTGGCGGACAAATTCGCTCTGTGCATGTCAGTCATCGTAACCGTGAGTTTGGTAAATCTAATTACGGCACGTTGGATAGACTCATGGTCGGCATTGTTGATCTTTTCGGGGTGGCTTGGTTACAGCGACGCGCTAAATTACCTATCGTTGTTATTGACGATGACAAATAGGTGAATAGGAAAACCTTATGGAATACGGCCTTAGTTCTTTTTTTCAGCATATTGTTGAGTCGTCACAGCATTTCTTAACCACCACATCTCAAAGTGATTTGATTTGGCTTTGCGTTGGATTGCTTGGCCAGATTTTGTTCATGATGCGGTTTATTGTTCAATGGCTCCATAGTGAACGCCATCAGAAAAGTATCATCCCAATTAGTTTTTGGTACTTCAGCTTGATTGGGGGCTTAACAGTTTTGCTTTATGGAATTCACAAGCTCGAGCCCGTCATTATTTTGGGACAATTGCCAGGTACTTTTGTTTATGCCAGAAATTTGGTTTTGATTAAACGACATGAGAAATCACAGCGGGCATTGCAAAAGGATGTTTTGTGAAGATTCTTGTTACAGGCGCCGCAGGTTTTATTGGCTACCAAACAACACTGAAATTGTTGGCGCGTGGGCATAAGGTGGTTGGGGTCGATAATCTAAATGATTATTATGATGTCAGTTTAAAAGAAGCCCGATTGCAAGATATTGCAAAGCATACGCAAGCTAATAATTTTAAATTTATAAAATTAGATTTGGCGGATGCCCAAGCCACTGAAGCTTTATTTAAAGCTGAGCAGCCTGAGCGCGTGATTCATCTTGCTGCTCAAGCAGGAGTTCGGTATTCCATCCAAAATCCACATGTTTATGTTCAAAGTAATTTGGTTGCATTTGCTAATGTATTAGAAGGCTGTCGTCACAACAAAGTAGAGCATTTGGTCTACGCGAGCTCTTCTAGTGTATATGGTGGTAATACCAAGTTGCCATTTAGCGAACAAGATGCGGTTGATCACCCTGTGAGTTTGTATGCGGCGACTAAAAAAGCCAATGAATTGATGGCCTATACCTACAGCCATTTATATGGAATTCCGACCACTGGATTACGTTTCTTTACGGTGTATGGTCCTTGGGGTCGTCCTGATATGTCACCTTTCTTGTTTGCAGATGCCATTCTTAACAAGAGGCCTATCAAAGTGTTTAATCATGGCGATATGATGCGTGATTTTACTTATATCGACGATATCGTCGAAGGTGTCGTTCTTGTTGCCGATAAGCCAGCAACTCCAGAAAGTAATAGTAAAGCGCCTTATCGTGTATTTAATATTGGGAATAATCAACCCGAGAAGCTAATGGACTTTAGAGGGATCTTAGAAAATGCTTTTGGGCGTGTTGCCAAAAAAGAATTTTTGCCTATGCAGGCGGGGGATGTAAAAGCTACATATGCAGATACAAGTGCTTTGGAAAAG
>CAIVUE010000119.1 GCA_903909015.1 uncultured Methylophilaceae bacterium | reverse complement strand
CATCGCTCAACGGATAAAAGGTACTCTGGGGATAACAGGCTGATACCGCCCAAGAGTTCATATCGACGGCGGTGTTTGGCACCTCGATGTCGGCTCATCACATCCTGGGGCTGTAGCCGGTCCCAAGGGTATGGCTGTTCGCCATTTAAAGTGGTACGTGAGCTGGGTTTAAAACGTCGTGAGACAGTTTGGTCCCTATCTGCCGTGGGCGTTGGAAGTTTGAGGGGGGCTGCTCCTAGTACGAGAGGACCGGAGTGGACGGATCTCTGGTGGACCGGTTGTCATGCCAATGGCATAGCCGGGTAGCTAAATCCGGAAGAGATAAACGCTGAAAGCATCTAAGCGTGAAACTTGCCTCAAGATGAGACTTCCCTGTGCTTTAAGCACACTAAAGAGTCGTTCGAGACCAGGACGTTGATAGGTCGGATGTGGAAGCGCAGTAATGCGTTAAGCTGACCGATACTAATTGCTCGTGAGGCTTGATCCTATAACCTTAAATCTTGATCTCTTTTAGAGACATTTAAGGTTGATTCTAAAGCTGTAATCAATTGCAACATCCCAGAAAATCTTTACTTCTTCCAATTTGTTTAAGACAAGTTGAGCATGTGAAAACATGCCAACGCTGTTTTACTCGCTGAGCTGAAAAGCTCACGACAGCTTAACGGTTGCCTGCACAGTCAGGTGATCACGGTTATGTCTGGCGGCCATAGCGAATTGGACCCACCCCTTCCCATCTCGAACAGGGCCGTGAAACGATTCTGCGCCAATGATAGTATGCTCTTCGCATGCGAAAGTAGGTCACCGCCAGACTCTTTATACGAAGTGTTGTTATGTTCATAACAGCATTACTGAAAAGCCCACAATCGTGGGCTTTTTTGTTTGTAAGATTTGCATCACCATTTCGCTAAATGGTTGATATAATAGAGAAATGGGCTTTGAGCCCATTTTTTGTTTGTAACAGATAAGTGAATGTTTACAACAGGATAGAAATAAAGTGGCAGATTTATACGGACTCATTGATAAAACAGTAACGCAGCTCGGTTACGAGATGACGGATTTGGAAGTCTCCAACCGTGGTAAATTGTTGCGCCTATTTATTGATAAGCCTGAGGGCATCACCATCGATGATTGTGTATTAGTCAGTAATCAGCTCGGAAATGTCTTGGCTGTAGAGAACGATATCGATTATGACCGGTTAGAGGTTTCATCTCCTGGCCTAGATCGCGTTCTCAAGAGAGAGTCCGATTTCATTCGATTTATCGATGCACGTGCATCGGTCAAAGTCAGAATGCCGATCGAGGGAAGAAAGAATTTTATTGGTTTACTAAAGGGTGTTGAAGAAGGCGATTTGTCCATTGATGTTGAAGGCGTGATCTTTAAGATTGCACTGACCAATATCGATAAAGCCCGTTTGGCACCAGAATTTAAATAATTTGTTTTGTTATTGTTTGATCGAATTTTTAAGCGGAGATTAAGATGAGTCGCGAAATATTATTACTAGTAGATGCGCTAGCACATGAAAAGAACGTCGCTAAAGAAGTGATTTTTAGTGCGCTTGAATTTGCATTAGCCTCTGCCACCAAAAAGCGTTTTGCTGAAGATGCAGATGTTCGCGTAGAAATTGATCGCGAAACTGGTGAATATGATTCATTTAGACGTTGGACTTTATTGACCGATGACCAAGCACTCGAAAATCCAGCTGCACAAATGTATGCGGATGATGAACGTGCTGAAGGAAAAACAGTATTAGAGGGTGATGTTTTTGAAGACCCACTCGAGTCTGTTGAATTTGGCCGTATTGGCGCACAAGCCGCTAAGCAAGTGATTTTACAAAAAGTCCGTGAAGCTGAACGTGAGCAAATTCTTGAAGAATTCTTGGCGCGTGATGAGCATTTAGTCTCAGGCGTGATCAAGCGCATGGAAAAAGGCAATGCGATGATTGAAGTGGGTCGTATTGAGTCTATGTTGCCAAGAGATCAAATGATCCCGAAAGAAAACTTGCGGGTTGGTGATCGTGTACGTGCCTATGTGTCACGCGTAGAGCGCACAGGCCGTGGTCCTCAATTGATCCTTTCACGTATTGCCCCAGAATTTATTACGCGCTTATTTGAATTAGAAGTGCCAGAAATTGAAGACGGCTTACTAGAAATCAGAGGCGCAGCCCGTGATCCTGGTTTGCGTTCTAAGATCGCTGTTAAAGCTAATGACCAACGTCTAGATCCAGTAGGTACCTGCGTGGGGATGCGTGGTTCGCGTGTTCAAGCAGTGACAGGCGAGCTTGCAGGTGAGCGCGTGGATATTGTGCTCTGGTCAATGGAGCCAGCACAGTTTGTGATTAATGCCATGGCGCCAGCTGAAGTATCAAGCATCGTTGTGGATGAAGATGCACACAGCATGGACGTGGTTGTAGATGAAGAACAATTAGCACAAGCGATTGGCCGTAACGGTCAAAACGTTCGCCTAGCATCAGAACTCACTGGTTGGACTTTAAACATCTTAACGATTGATGAAGCGGCTAAGAAGAGTGAAGCGGATTACACCGTGACCCTTCAATTGTTCATTGAAAAATTGGATGTGGACGAAGAAGTGGCAGATATCTTGGTGCAAGAAGGTTTTGGCACACTTGAAGAAATCGCTTATGTCCCACTTGAAGAAATGTCTCAAATCGAAGCATTCGATGAAGACACCATTAATGAATTACGTAAACGTGCACGTGCAGCGTTGCTGACGGATGCGATTGCCAAAGAAGAAAAGGGTGAGGTTGCCGCTGAAGATCTTCTCACCATGGAAGGTATGGATGAAGAGACGGCTAACCTATTAGCCTCTCAAGGTGTGTCAACCATGGAAGACTTGGCTGACTTGGCTGTGGATGACTTAGTTGAGTTAACAAAAATGGATGCAGAGCGTGCTAAGCAATTAATTATGACAGCACGTGCACCTTGGTTTGCCTAAAAAATTATCGCTGAAGTAATGAGTATTTTAAGTGGTTGCGTAAAGAATAGACTGGAGTAACAGATGGGACAGACAAGCGTATTACAATTTGCGAGTGAGTTAGGCTTGCCAGCCGAACTACTGCTTGAGCAGTTGAAAAGTGCTGGCGTCAGTAAAGTTGCATCAAGTGACCAGTTGACCGAAAGCGATAAAACATTATTGCTTGAATACTTGCGTAAAGAGCATGGCGGCCAAGCCCCTAAAAATAAAATTACCTTAACGCGTAAACAAAATACTGAAATTAAAAAAACCGATAGTTCAGGCAAGGCCAGAACGATTCAGGTGGAAGTGCGTAAAAAACGGGTATTGGTCCGCAATGAAGAAGTGGCTGCGCCAGTCCCAGAAGTGATTGAAGCGCCTGTGATCATTGAACCAGTGATTGTTGAGCCAGAAATCATTGACGTCGCTCCAGCCGTTGAAGAGGTGATTGCAGCGCCAGAGGTGATTGCAGCGCCAGAAGTGATTGAAGCGGCCCCAGTGGTTGAAGCCGTTGAAGCTGCGCCTAAAAAGTCAGTCAAGCCAAGTTTGTTGTCAGCTGAACAAATTGCGCAGCGTGCGAACGAAGCTAAACGCCATGCCACCCTCATTGAAATGCAAATGGATGACTTGCGTAAGAAGCAAGAGCTTGTTCAAAAGCGTTTAGATGAAGAAGCGAAGCGTGTTACTGACGCCGCTGCCGCTGCTGCTAAATTGTCTGAAGGGACATTGCACAAACCTGCACCAAAAGAAGGTGCAAAAACAGAAGATAAAGCAGCCAAAAAAGGGAATAAGAACAAAGAATGGGCTGATGCAGAGAATAAAAAACGCGGCATTAAAACCCGCGGTGACGTTGGCCTTAACCAAGGGTGGCGCGCACAGAAATCTAAGTCAAAATCTCATAAAGAAGATGCTGCTGAGCATGCATTCAATGCGCCAACTGAGCCTATCATCCATGAAGTATTAGTGCCAGAAACCATTACGGTTGCTGATTTAGCACACAAGATGGCCGTGAAAGCCGGTGAAGTCATTAAAGCGCTCATGAAAATGGGCATGATGGTGACGATCAACCAAGTGCTTGATCAAGAAACAGCCATTATTATTGTTGAAGAAATGGGCCACACGGCTAAAGCTGCTGCAGCGAATGATCCTGAAACATTCTTGGATGACACTGAGCACGCTGAAGCGATCCTTGAATCACGTCCGCCAGTCGTGACCGTGATGGGTCACGTCGATCATGGTAAAACTTCATTGCTTGATTACATTCGTCGCAGCCGGGTTGCTTCTGGCGAAGCGGGTGGGATCACACAACATATCGGTGCCTATCACGTTGAAACCGAACGTGGCATGGTGACCTTTTTAGATACCCCAGGCCATGAGGCATTTACGGCAATGCGTGCACGTGGTGCAAAAGCCACCGACATCGTGATTTTGGTGGTCGCTGCGGACGATGGCGTGATGCCACAAACCATTGAAGCGGTTCACCATGCTAAGGCAGCGGGTGTGCCTTTGGTGGTGGCGGTCAATAAAATTGATAAACCTGAAGCTAATTCAGAGCGCGTGAAGCAAGAGCTTGTTGCGCAAGAAGTGGTCCCAGAAGACTGGGGTGGCGATACCATGTTTGTTGAAGTATCAGCAAAAACAGGTAAAGGGATTGATGCATTATTAGAAGCGGTATTGCTTCAGGCGGAAGTGCTTGAACTTAAAGCTGCTAAGAATACGCCAGCTAAAGGCTTGGTCATTGAAGGTCGTTTGGATAAAGGCCGCGGCCCAGTTTCAACGATCCTCGTTCAATCCGGCACCTTAAAGCGTGGCGATATGATTCTTGCAGGTAGTTCATTTGGCCGCGTTCGCGCCATGTTGGATGAAGCAGGCAATGACATTAAAGAGGCGGGCCCATCGATTCCTGTAGAAATTTTGGGTCTTTCAGATGTGCCAAACTCAGGTGAAGAAGTCATCGTATTGAATGATGAACGTAAGGCGCGTGAAATTGCATTGTTCCGTCAAGGTAAGTTCCGTGACGTGAAATTAGCAAGACAGCAAGCCGCTAAGCTTGAAAATATGTTTGATCAAATGGCTGAAGGCGAAGTGAAAACTTTAGCCTTGATCATTAAATCAGACGTTCAAGGTTCATACGAAGCGCTTGCAACATCATTGCAAAAACTTTCAACGGATGAAGTGAAGGTCAACATTATTCACACAGGCGTTGGTGCTGTGACTGAATCAGACGTGAACTTGAGCGTCGCATCTAAAGCCGTATTGATCGGCTTTAACGTCCGCGCTGATGCGGGTGCACGTAAGCTCATTGAGAGCTCTGGTGTAGATGTGCGTTATTACAACATCATTTACGAAGCGGTTGATGAAATCAAAGCAGCACTTGGCGGCATGTTGGCGCCAGAGAAGAAAGAAAGTGCGATTGGCTTGGTTGAAGTGCGCGAAGTTTATCGAATTTCTAAAGTGGGTGCAGTGGCTGGTTGTTATGTTCAAGACGGTGTCATTAAACGTAACTCTAAGATCCGTGTACTCCGCGGTGATGTGATTATCTTCACAGGTGAACTAGACTCACTCAAACGCTTTAAAGATGACGTTAAAGAAGTTAAATCTAACTTCGAGTGCGGCCTATCATTGAAGAACTATAACGACATTGAAGTGGGCGACCTGTTGGAAGTCTACGAAGTGGTTGAAATAGCTAGAACGCTTTAATGGCAAAAGACTTTGCAAGAAGTGACCGTGTCGCTGAGCAAATGCGCCGTGAATTGGCGGATTTGCTTCAGTTCGAAGTCAAAGATCCGCGTGTTGGTATGGTGACCGTCACTGAAGTTGAGGTGACGGGCGACATGGCCCACGCGAAGATCTATTACAGCACGGCCGAACAAGATGCAAAATCTGCAGCTGAGTTGCAAAAGGGCTTAGAAAAAACCGCGGGCTTCCTACGTAGTCAACTTTCTAAGCGCATGTTATTGCGCACAGTGCCACAACTGCATTTTGTTTATGATGCTTCGATTGATAATGGGATGAAGTTAACGCGTCTCATCAATGAAGCGTTAGCAGACAGTCCTAAAGAATAATTCTGTTTAGAAATTAAGTCTGCCAGATGGCGCAATTCAGAAGAGTTAAACGCAATATCAATGGTGTGTTGTTGCTAGACAAACCCCTCGGTTTTTCCTCTAATCAAGCCCTACAAAAAGTGAAATGGTTATTTCAAGCGGCTAAGGCCGGCCATACCGGCACGCTTGATCCTTTAGCAACCGGCCTTTTACCGATTTGCCTAGGGGAGGCCACAAAGTTTGCCCAGCATGTCACCGACGCCGATAAAACCTATCTGGCCACGATCAAGTTTGGCACCACCACCACCACTGGGGATGCTGAAGGGGAAGTGATTGCAACCCATGCGGTAGATATCTCACGTGAACAACTCGAGGCTGCATGCATGGCCTTCATTGGGGAGATTAGCCAAGTGCCCCCAATGTATTCAGCGCTAAAGTTTGAAGGTAAGTCTTTGTATACCTACGCCAGAGAAGGCGTAGAAATTGAGCGTCAAGCCCGTATTGTTCACATTACCAATATTCAAATTGACAGCTATAAAGACGACGTCGCGCAAATCACCGTGGGCTGCAGTAAAGGGACCTATATTCGAACCCTGGCTGAAGACATCGCCCACTCGTTGGGTTCCGGTGCCCATTTAATTGGGCTAAGGCGCATCGAGACAGCCGGTTATCAATTGGCTGATGCTATTACCTTGGAGCAGCTAGAACAAAAGATCAAAGAGACGCCAATAGAAGCACATCCTTCATTGCTGTTGCCTGTCGACTCTGCGATTGCTTATTTGCCAGCGGTTCAATTGAATGGTGACGCCGCCCATTATTTCATGCAGGGCCAAGCCGTGTGGGTTTCTGGCAAGATTCCCAGTGGAGAAATGCGCTTGTTTGATGAGCATGCGCGTTTTCTTGGATTAGGTTTTTTGCAGGATGATGGAAGAATTGCACCGAAGCGATTAATACGAGATTTTTCTTAATTCTGCTTGATAAATCACAAGCTTACAGATAAAATGCGCGTCCTAGTCGTAAATGAATGCATTCGCGGATTCCCTGCTTTTGCATTGACGCTAACTAAGAGGAAATAAAGATGGCAATTACTACACAAGACACCGCGAAGATTGTTGCAGACTATCAACGCGCTCCAAAAGATACAGGTAGTCCAGAAGTGCAAGTGGCATTGTTAACTGCACGTATTACGTATCTAACAGAACATTTCAAATCTAACAAAAAAGACAATCACTCACGTCGTGGTTTGCTAGCATTGGTTAGCCAACGTCGTCGTTTGTTAGACTATTTAAAAGGCAAAGATCTAAGCCGTTATCAAGTGTTGATTGAACGCTTAGGTATTCGTAAGTAATTTTTTTGCAAAAAGCGATTCACGATTTTTGCAGTTAAATAAAAAGCCGGAAGCATTGCGCAAACGCGTGGTGCTCTCGGCTTTTTTGTTGTACCAAATTGGCTTAAGGCCATCTATCGTTGTTTATTATTAGGGTTGTAAATAATAAACATTAATGTGAAAAAGGAAGACAAATGTTTAATAAAGTAAAAAAGAGTATTCAATATGGTGCGCATGAGCTCACCCTAGAAACAGGTGAAATTGCCCGTCAAGCTGACGGTGCTGTGATGGTCACTTATGGTGACACAGCAGTGTTGGTAACGGTTGTTGGTAAGACTGAAGTTAAAGCAGGTCAAGACTTCTTCCCGCTAACGGTTGATTACCAAGAGCGTACATACGCTGCAGGTAAAATCCCAGGTGGCTTCTTCAAGCGTGAAGGCCGTCCTTCAGAAAAAGAAACACTCACATCACGTTTAATTGACCGTCCATTACGTCCATTATTCCCAGAAGCGTTCTACAACGAAGTTCAAGTAGTAGCGACAGTGATGTCATCTGACAGTGAAATCGATCCAGATATTCCTGCAATCATTGGTGCTTCAGCAGCGATGGCGATCTCAGGTATTCCTTTCTATGGGCCACTTGGTGCGGCGCGTGTTGGTTATATTGATGGCGAATACATCATCAATCCATCAGCAACACAAATGAAAGAAACAGAGTTGGATCTAGTGGTTGCAGCGACTGCAACTGCTGTGATGATGGTCGAATCAGAAGCGAAAGAATTGCCTGAAGATGTGATGTTGGGCGCGGTTGTATTTGGCCATGAGCAAATGCAAGCAGTCATCAACATGATTAACGAATTAGTCGCTGAAGTAGGTAAAGAAGCTTGGGACTGGACACCTCCAGAGCCAAATACAGTTGTGATTGAAAAAGTAAAAGCAATGGCTGCTGATGATGTGAATGCGGCTTATCAAATCAAATCAAAAGGTGCACGTTCTACTAAGTTAGATGAGATTAAAAATCGCGTGATCGCTGAGTTGGTGACTGAAGAGACTTCAACGCAAGAAGCGAACGAAATCAAATCAGCATTCTTTGATTTAGAAGCAAAAGTTGTTCGTAGCCAAATCTTGAACGGTGAGCCACGTATCGATGGTCGTGACACACGCACAGTGCGTCCTATTACTGTTCGTACTGGTGTATTGCCACGTACCCATGGTTCAGCATTGTTTACGCGTGGTGAGACTCAGGCGTTGGTTGTGGCAACATTGGGCACAGGTCGTGATGAGCAAACTATTGACGCACTTGAAGGTGCTTATAACGACCGTTTCATGTTGCATTACAACATGCCTCCATACGCAACTGGCGAAACTGGCCGCGTTGGGACACCTAAGCGTCGTGAAATTGGCCATGGCCGTTTAGCTAAACGTGCATTGATTGCTGCGTTGCCTTCACAAGAAGAGTTTGGTTACACCATCCGTATCGTTTCTGAAATTACAGAATCTAATGGTTCTAGCTCAATGGCTTCAGTATGTGGCGGTTGTTTAGCGTTGATGGATGCTGGCGTGCCAGTGAAATCACACGTTGCCGGTATTGCAATGGGCTTGATTAAAGAAGGCAACCGCGTTGCTGTCTTGACTGACATTCTAGGTGATGAAGATCACTTGGGTGACATGGACTTTAAGGTAGCAGGTACTGAAGATGGTATTACTGCCCTTCAAATGGACATCAAGATCACGGGTATTACCGCTGAAATTATGCAAGTGGCATTGTCACAAGCTAAAGAAGGCCGTTTGCACATCTTGGGCATCATGAAGGCGTCTATGGACACTTCACGTACTGAGTTATCAGCATTTGCTCCACGTATCATCACCATGAAGATCAACCCAGAGAAGATTCGTGATGTGATTGGTAAGGGCGGCGCTGTAATTCGTGCCTTAACAGAAGAAACGGGTGCTACGATCGACATCGAAGATGACGGCACCATTAAAATTGGTTGTGTGAGTGCTGAAGCAGGCGAAGAAGCGAAAAAACGCATTGAAGCTATTACTGCTGAAGTTGAAATCGGCCAAATTTATGAGGGTACCGTGCTTAAATTATTAGATTTTGGCGCGATTGTTTCACTGCTACCAGGTAAAGATGGCTTGTTGCATATTTCACAAATTGCGCATGAACGCGTCAATGCAGTGGGCGACTTCCTAAAAGAAGGTCAAGTTGTGAAAGTGAAAGTCGTGGAATGTGATGAGAAAGGTCGCGTGCGTTTAAGCATGAAGGCTTTGATTGATGCACCAGCCGCTTCAGAAGCTCCAGCAGCGGAATAAGCTATAAAGCACTAAATAAAAAAAGGCCCGATTACTCGGGCCTTTTTTTTGCATCGGAGATTTATTTAATCTCGCTTACTGTTAGTTACTTAGCGACTTGTTTTTCGCGCATTTCATCTAAAGTTTTACAATCAATGCATAGCGAAGCTGTTGGGCGAGCTTCAAGGCGTTTTAGCCCGATCTCGATACCACAGCCATTGCAATAACCATATTCGTGCTCTTGAATCTTTCTCAAGGTGCTTTCAATTTTCTTGATGAGCTTACGTTCGCGATCACGGTTGCGAAGCTCCAAGGCCATGTCAGACTCTTGGCTGGCGCGGTCATTAGGATCAGCAAACATCGTGACCTCATCTTGCATCGTGTGCACTGTGCGATCGATATCTTGACTTAACTCATTCTTCCATTCGTTTAAGATAGAAGTGAAATGAGCAAGTTGCTTGTCATTCATATACTCCTCATCAGCTGTTGCTGCATAAGGAACAAATTGTTTTGTAATTTCAGCCATGTGTACCTTGAAGATTTAAATGACGGTTGACTTAATTGCCATTAACTTAAAATTAAGGCGGTGCAAAGTGTACACTTATTGTTAAATGTATGCAAAGTAGTTAAATCAATCCCAATTTTTATTTAAACGCCACGTAACTCCATGGCTAATAATGTATTTTCCATCAATGTTGCGACCGTCATCGGACCAACACCACCTGGGACGGGGGTGATCCAACCAGCCCGTTCTTTTGCCGCCTCAAAGTCGACATCACCGCAAATTTTACCGGTATCTAAGCGATTGATTCCGATATCCACCACAATGGCGCCCGGCTTAATCCATTCGCCCTTAATCAGACCGGCCTTACCTGCGGCAGCGACGACTAGGTCAGCACGGGCAATCTTACCTTGAAGGTCCTTGGTGTGACGGTGACAGCAGGTCACGGTGCAACCAGCCAATAATAATTCTAAGGCCATTGGGCGGCCTACATGATTAGATACCCCAACGACAACAGCATCCAAGCCCATCAAATCAATATTGACGCTACTCAGCATCTTGATAACCCCAAATGGAGTGCAAGAGCGTAAAGTCGGCTGCCTAACTGCTAGGCGGCCAATGTTGTAGGGATGGAAGCCATCAACATCCTTGCTTGCGCTGATGTGCTCAATAATCAGCTTTTCGTTGATTTGCGGGGGCAATGGCGATTGAACGAGAATGCCATCAATGGTCTCATCGTCATTGAGTTTCTGGATCAGTGCAAATAATTCGCCCTCCGTAATATCACTTGCTAGATCATAAGCAATTGAGTTGATCCCAACTTTCTCGCAAGCCAAGCGTTTGTTACGAACATAAATACTTGATGCAGGATCGCCGCCAACTAAGATGACCGCTAGAGATGGTGCACGTTTTCCAGCGCTCAAGCGT
>CAIVUE010000118.1 GCA_903909015.1 uncultured Methylophilaceae bacterium | reverse complement strand
CCATGAATGAACAAAGGTGGATATTGATATTGGCGCAATAGTGCAATTACAGCATCGTTATTTACGTCCATAATTTTGAGCGACTTAGTAGACTTTTCTTGTTCGCTTTGAAGCCTTAATGATTCAATTTGTGATTTTCTAGCGCTTAGTGGATAGGATAGAAACTCTGATTGCCATGCGGGCATGCGAACTTTTTTTCGAAAGGCTTGGTAGTCTATATCGTCAGTGCAGAGCTCATCGCCATGACTAATTAATATGCGTTTCCCATATAGGTTAATTTCACTTGGATCTGGAAGCAGCTTGATATTGGCTGCAATTGAAAATTGTTCGCTAAGAAGGAAATCACGGTTGCCATGAACGAAAAATAGCTTGGTACCTGAATCGCTAAGTTGCTTTAAGGCTTGCATGACTTCGGTATGGTTAGCTTCACCTAGGTCGTCATCACCTGCCCAGTACTCAAATAAGTCGCCAAGAATGTATAAACATTCGGCTTTGCTGGCTGTGGATTTTAAAAAGTTGATGAATGTTTTGGTGATTTCGGGCCGTGAAGCGCATAAATGCAAATCGGAAATGAATAAGCTGTGGCTTAATGCATTTCCGATATTAATCATTTCAAACCTTTATTGAAGTCTAAATGTTAATTTAGCAAACTTCAGCACGTTCAATAATTACGCTATCAGTTGGAACGTCTTGATGACCGCTACGGCTGCCTGTTTTTACTTTAGCGATTTTATCAATTACATCTGTTCCTGCGACCACTTTACCAAATACACAGTAGCCCCAGCCTTGTGAGGTTGGCGACGTGAAGTTCAAGAAATCATTGTCAGCAATATTGATAAAGAATTGGCTACTGGCTGAATCAGGAGCGGGTGTTCTTGCCATAGCAATGGTATATGTTTTGTTTTTCAAGCCGTTGTTAGCTTCGTTTTTAATTGTTGGATTTGTATTTTTTTGTGACATTTCAGGAGTGAACCCTCCACCTTGAATCATGAAACCATCAATCACACGATGAAAGATGGTATTGCTATAAAAGCCATTTTCGACATATGACAGAAAGTTAGCTACGGTGATAGGTGCTTTTTCTGCATCTAATTCAATTGTAAATTCACCAAAATTTGTATGTAATTTAACCACGTTATTTCCTTATAAATTTAAATAAAAATTTTAAGAAGCGCGCTTTAGGCGGCACCTTCATAAATGATTTTCCATTGCTGGTTTTCTAGAATCCAATATTGACGTTTACGCATTTGACTGTTCAGCATATTGCTTCTAAAAGATTGGTCGAATGTAACTACTGCCATTGTTTGAGGGCTATTAGGGTATCTCAATACACTCAGGTTTGATAATTTAATATCTACGGAAGGTTTACTAGCCTGAATACGACGCTTTTCTTCAGACCAGTGAGCAAGATCTAAGCTACCACTTGAGAACTCATGCGCATAATGACTCAAATAAATTTCCGACTCTTGGGACTGCCAGTCTTTGCGCCAAGTTTCAATTGTATCTAGAAGCGCTTGTTTGTTTTCGGGTGTTTGATTTTGATCAAGCCATTCGATGCCTTTCCCGATAATTACAGGGATACTTCCCTGTTGTAATATGGGAGTGAGCGTTTCAAGATCTTGGTTTGAAACAACAACGCAACCGTCGCTTGATTGAGGGGCCCGGCTGTATGTGTCATGCGGGGTTCCATGTAACCATATCCCATTTCCAGTTTTACCTTGACGCTTATCCCATTCATTTGGATAGCTTAAAGGGTAAGCCCCATCTCCATACATCTCTGCTAGTTTTTGTTGGAGCTTTGGTGCAGTAAAATAAACTCCAAGAGGAGTTCTTTTGTCTCCGGCATATTTCTTCTCCCCACCATTTTTACCAATCGTGACGTAAAAATCAGCTACGTAATGTGCAGCCCCATTTTCGTTCTTATAAACAAATAAGCGGGACTTCTCAGCATCAACAACAAATATGTAAGGTTGGTCAGAATCGAACTGCCAAATCACTTCCGGGATGAGTGTGTCAGTTTTTTTATCTAAATAGCGCTCAATCCTTTTACGAGCCTCATCACGATATCCAGCAACATCTTCCGAGCTTGGATTAGGACTGCCAAACGCTTGAAATTGTTGTCCTTGCGCAAGCAACAAATCACCTTTCACCAGATGTGCTAGTTTAAAATTAGGGGTGGTCGCAATTACCTTATCTAGAGTGCTTAATGCGGAATCAATTTCTCCTGATGAAATTGCCATTAAGCTTTGAACCAGAAGATCCTCTGTTTTGGTAGACTCAATAATGCTATTTCGCGCCAATAGGTTTACTGATGGGCGATTTAATGCTGTTGCATTCCAAGGGCATACTACAACAAGAATCAATGTGATCAGGGTGTATAGTTTGAATTTCAACTTTGGATGCCGACTAAGAAAATTCACGTTTGTATTGAAATCCTTAGAGTTAATGGTTGGCTCTCTCTTGCTCAATTAGCCATTTGCCATTTGATAGAACTAATATCAAAGTTTTTGAGGTTTTTTGCGCAAGATTGCCGGAATGGTAGTTTTGTTTGAAGCTGGCCTTCGCATGTGAGCTGTCATCAATATGTACGTCGATATTTGTGATCGAAACTTCAATTTTCCCCGGTTTGTTAATTCGTTCGCGGCGGGTTGATTCCCATGCTTTTCGGCTTTGACCCTCGGGTGTTTTGAACGAATCAGCATAAGCATCTAAGTAAGCTTCGATGTTTTTATTTGACCAAGCTGTTGCCCATTTGTTAACCGCATTTACTACGCTTTGAGAGTCACTAGTTGCACTATCATTTGTCTCTTGCTTGATGCTTTCTTTCGCTATTTCAGGAGCTTTATTAGTTGCAGAGGCTTCAGGCGTGGCTGGCAATGTTGTTGTATTGATGTGGCCAGGTTTTGCGCTAGCAGCTAAGCCAGTTTTACCAATTGCGCTAAATAAGTCTTTAATTAAGAGAAGCTTATTTTGCGCACGAGCGTTGCCAGTGTCTAGCTGAAGCGCCTTGTTGTATGACTCGGAAGCCATTTTTGCATAGATGTCCCCAAGGTTTTCATGTGCAGTAGCGTAACTTGGGTGTGTTTTGATTGCATTTTCTAGCGCTTGCTTTGCTTTGTCGAATTGGCCTTGATCAGCGTAGAGAACGGCCAAATTATTATATGGCTCTGGCAAAGCAGGAAAACGTTGAGTTATATCAGCAAAAGCTTTTATTGCATCATCTTTTTTACCTTGCTCTGCAAGCATGACGCCACGCATGAAAAGGGCTTGCACGTCATTTGGGTTGGCATTGATGTGATTGTTAATTCTTTCCATTGCTGCGCTCTGCTGACCTTGACTTGCTTGTTGAGCGATGTCTTTTAGGTCGTCAGCATTTGCTGGCAATGAGAAGCTAACTAATAGCATTAATACTAATAGAATAGATGAAGCGCGCGATATGACCATTGTGATATACTTTTCGCAGTTTGATGAGGTTGTTGATTCTATCAAAAACCCCGTCTTAGCTCTACTAACGCAGCATAATAAACCTATTTATTTACTAAATTAAGCGTTATACCTTAAAGCCTCATTAATAAAGTCTTATGTCTTAGTCAGAATCAGATGCTCAAAATCTACAATACTCTAGCACGTGAAAAACAAACCTTTGTTCCATTGGAAACCGGTAAGGTCAGCATGTACGTTTGTGGTATGACTGTTTACGATTTTTGTCATCTTGGACATGCGCGGGTGATGGTGGTATTTGATATGGTTAGTCGTTGGCTAAGAGCATCGGGTTTGGATGTGCGTTATGTTCGCAATATTACTGATATCGACGATAAGATTATTAAGCGTGCAAATGAGAATGGTGAAGATATTAGTGTGCTAACTCAACGCTTCATTGATGCTATGGATGAAGACTCCGCCCTTCTTGGTGTCTTGCGTCCTGATATTGAGCCGCGCGCTACAGCCCATGTGGATAGCATGATAGATATGATCTCTACTTTAATTGCTAAAGGGTATGCTTATCATGCAAAAAATGGCGATGTGTTCTACTCGGTAAATAGTTTTGATCATTATGGCAAGCTTTCAGGTAAATCTTTAGAAGATTTGCGCGCAGGTGAGCGTGTTGAAGTGGATACATTTAAGCGTGATCCTATGGATTTTGTGCTTTGGAAATCTGTAAAGCCAAATGAACCGAGCTGGGACTCTCCTTGGGGAAAAGGTCGCCCGGGCTGGCATATTGAATGCTCAGTGATGGGCGCTTGTCATCTAGGAAAGCATTTTGATATTCATGGCGGGGGTCAAGATTTGCAATTTCCGCATCATGAAAATGAAATTGCCCAGTCTGAAGCGGCCAACAATTGTACCTTCGTCAATTATTGGATGCATAACGGGTTTGTGCGTGTGGATGATGAGAAAATGTCTAAGTCATTAGGTAACTTTTTCACTATTCGTGATGTGCTTAAAAAGTACGATGCTGAAGTCGTGCGCTTCTTTATTTTGCGTGCACATTACCGAAGTCCGCTTAATTATTCTGATAAGCATTTGGATGATGCTAAGCAAGCTTTGGCGAGGCTTTACACCGCATTGCGTGGTGCCGAGGTTGTGGCTAGAGTGGATGAAAGTTCGGATTCTTATCAAGTGTTTAAAGCAGCGATGGATGATGATTTTAATACACCAGAAGCCGTTGCCGTCTTGTTTGATTTAGCAAATTCATTCAACAAATCCGGTGATCTTACTCTCGCCTCTCAACTTAAAGGCCTTGCAAATATTCTTGGCCTGCTTGAACGTAGTCCAGAAGACTTTATGCAAGGTGGCTTAGCAGATGGGTTAGATGCCTCTGCGATTGAAGCAAAAATTGCAGCGCGCGCTGAAGCTAAAAAAACTAAAAACTTTGCTGAGTCTGATCGTATTCGTCAAGAATTATTGGCGGAAGGAATCTTCTTGGAAGATAGCCCTCAGGGTACAACTTGGCGCAGATGAATCTATATAAGTTACTAAAGCCACTTTTATTTCAGTTAGACGCTGAACATGCACATGATTTAACTTTAAAAAGTTTAAAAATTGCTGCAAAAACAAATTTGCTAAATTTGCTTTCTAAGCCAGCTCAATGTGTGCCTAAAGAGGTTATGGGGCTTACTTTTCCTAATCCTGTAGGTCTTGCAGCTGGCTTGGATAAAAATGGAGCATTTGTAGATGGTATGGCGGCCTTGGGGTTTGGTTTTATTGAGGTTGGAACTACTACTCCACGCGCTCAACCTGGCAACCCTAAGCCAAGACTTTTTAGAGTTAAAGAAGTTGAAGGCATTATTAACCGCTTTGGCTTTAATAATTTAGGTGTTGATACCCTGATTGAAAATGTTCAAGCAGCTAAATATCGTGGTATTTTGGGCATCAATATCGGAAAGAATTTCGATACGCCGAAT
>CAIVUE010000117.1 GCA_903909015.1 uncultured Methylophilaceae bacterium | reverse complement strand
AGTAAGAAAATAGCAAATGTGTAATAAAGCCAAGCCAACGAAATGAAGACATTTTTCATCCCCCCGAAGATCGCGCCATAGGTGTGATTAAGGGAAAGCACTTCACTGAATAATGGGTGCATTGCCATCCATAATATTGTGGTGACAACTGAACCTGTAAGGATCATTTTTAATGGGGCGTTAGTGGGTAAGAACGCACGATAAAATAAGGTTAGTAATACAGTGATTGTGACTAATGAGCCCGATGTGTCAAAAATGCTGGAGTGTGTAATAGATAAGTTTAAAACTTGCGAGACTTTCTCAAGCATTAAGTCAAAAAAAGTGAACATGAAAAACATGAGCAAAATTCCGATCACGGACAAAATGTCTTGAATGGATTTGCGGATGAATGACGGATGCTCAGTGATCGCGAAGATGGTTTGGAAGGCTGATCTTAAGGTGCCCGCGAGGGGGATCGCAAACCAAAAGAGTGCAATGGTGCTCAGTGTGCTCCACGCCGTTTTGTGGTCAGCCACTTTATGAATTTCAAGCATGATTCTTCTGCTTAGCTTTGGTTCAAGGCTGCTAGTGATGCTGGCTAGATTAATCACGGCGGTGTTAGAAGAAAAAACTAAATGCGATAAAAAGAAAAACATTAACAAGGCCATAGGGATCATGGCAAACATTGCGTAGAAGGAAAGGGACGCTGAAATGCCCCAGCCATTATGTAGTTTGAAAGCACTAAATGTTTCACGTAATACAAATAGTGGGGTGGCGTAATGATGTTTTGCAATCCGCGCTTTAGGTTTGGCTATGGCCGGATGATCGCTAAAGTGATTGGGCGTTTTAAAATGAATCGTCAAAATGGATACTCTATATGTATGTGCTAATGATGACTTTTCTTAAAAGCCTCGGTTGCTTCTATGAGTGCTGAAGTCACGCCAACTTCCATCGCGGAATGTCCAGCATCTGGAATGATTTCAAATTTCGCCTGAGGAAGCACATTTTTTAATTCCCAAGCACTTATTGGCGGACAAACCATATCGTAACGCCCTTGGATGATCGTGGTTGGAATTTCGGATAACTTTTTCGCTTCTTCAATTAGGTCGCGCTGACCCACAAAGCATTCATTCAAAATATAATGGATTTGTACTTTGGCTCGTGCAATCTCGATAGCAATCGGAGTGTTGGTTTGGTTCGCTGTGATTGGCCGGGGCAGTAAGCTCATGATGTTGCTCTCAAAAGCATTCCATTGAACAGCGGCAGCCCCAGCAATATTGATGTCGTCAGAAAATACACGCGATGCATAGGCGCTTAGAGGATTGGACTGTTCCGTTGCCGGAATGAACGATAGGAGTTTTTCCCAGCATTCAGGAAAGAAATGGCGGACTTCTCCTAAAAACCAATTGAGTTCACTTTCCCTGCTTAGAAATATCCCACGCAGAATCAAGCCGGACGTAGAGGCTGGATACTTAATAGCATAAGTAAGCGCAAGTGTGCTTCCCCATGAGCCACCAAACACTAACCAGCTCTTTATGTTGAGATGATCTTTAAGTGTTTCAATGTCCTTCACTAGGGCGTCTGTATTATTGTCGTCGGTGCAACCTAGTGGCGTACTGCGACCACAGCCACGCTGATCCAGAAGAATGATGCGGTAGAAGGCTGGGTCGAAGAAGCGCCGTTGGTTTGGGTTGCAGCCACTCCCAGGTCCGCCATGCAAAAAAACAACCGGGTAGCCATCAGGATTGCCGCACTCTTCATAATAAATCGCATGTTTTTCAGAGACATTTAGATGCTCAGAATGGAATGGATCTATCTCAGGAAATAAAGAAAAGGTAGCCGCTATCATGCCGTGTGGGGGCTTTCATATTGATTTATCAGATTTTATTTAAATATGATAACACTCTAGAAAACAGGACAAAAAAAAGTTTATATAAATGTAAATAAATTGTTAATAGACTATTGCAAATCATTTTTGACTGTTCTAATATCTCATTGCGCCCACATAATGTGTGGCGAAAGTTAAATGATGTTGAACAGGTTATCGCGTAAATATAAACGTGAGGCCTCTGATTCATTGTTTTACTTTGTAGTTAAACCCTTAGTAGTAACAACTATGGAGATTTAAAAAATGGAGATGAGCAAAATCAAGTTAGCTCTAGGTTTAGTAATCGGTGCATCATTGGCTATGCCAATGGTTGCTTCTGCTGCTGCTGACCAAGAAGCTGCAATGAAAGATGCAAACAACTGGGCACATCCACGTGGCCAATACAATAACCAAGGTTATTCAGCATTAGCACAAATCAACAAGGGCAACGTTAAAAACGTTAAAGCTGCTTGGACATTTGCAACTGGTGTGAACCGTGGTCATGAAGGTTCACCTGTTGTTGTTGGTAGCATGATGTTTGTACATACAGCATTCCCTAACAACGTATACGCACTTGATTTGAACGACAATCAAAAAATCGTTTGGTCATACTTCCCTAAACAAGACCCATCAGTACAAGCTGTATTGTGCTGTGACAACGTTTCACGTGGTCTAGGTTACGGTGATGGCAAAGTATTCTT
>CAIVUE010000116.1 GCA_903909015.1 uncultured Methylophilaceae bacterium | reverse complement strand
TGTTGAACATCTAGATAAGGTGCTCCAAACCGGATTTTTTTGGAACGTTCTGGGGTGATGCTTAAGTTTGCAGCAGCTAGATGCGCTTCCCCCTTTTGCAGTCTGGGGACGATATCTGATACCTTGTCGGCAACGATGAACCTAACGCGATAATCATCCCCAAGATCTTTGAGGAAGAGGTTAACAAGGTCGTATTCTAGACCTGCATACTCACCCTTGCCATCTACGTAGTATGTGCCAGCTGCATTATGTGTAATAACGACGAGCTCTTTAGAAATTCGGACGTTGGGCGCACGTTGGTGAGAAAAATAATAGAGGGACGCCAGCGTAAGTAATAATAGGCTGGCAATCCATGCATAGACGTAAGGCTTGCGCGTGAATCTCATGAACTGCAGTTTCATCAACTTCTGCTCACTTGTCTAGTATAAAAATGCGAGCTTTTATTACTCGATTTCTTGGCTCGCTAAATACTCTTCATAATTGCCTGAGTAGTCGATAATCCCATCAGCGCGTACGTCTAAAATACGCGTTGCTAACGAGCTCACAAATTCACGGTCATGGCTGACGAAGAATAGGGTGCCGTTATATTTATCGAGTGCTGTGTTTAACGACTCGATCGACTCCATGTCCATATGATTGGTCGGCTCATCCATGAGAAGTACGTTTGTTTTAGCAAGCATCAGTTTGCCAAACATCATGCGGCCTTTTTCACCACCTGATAGCACCTTAACCGATTTTTTAAAGTCTTCACCAGAAAACAATAATCGACCTAGCATGCTGCGCACGACTTGATCATCATCACCAGCTTGTGTGAATTGTTTCATCCAGTCGAATAGGTTTAGGCCTTCTTCAAAATCAGCAGCATGGTCTTGTGCAAAATAACCGATATTGGCTTTTTCAGCCCATTTGACGATCCCGTGGTTTGGCTTTATATCTCCAGCTAAGCAGCGAAGTAGGGTGGTTTTACCAATCCCGTTCTCACCGATGATCGCGATCTTCTCGCCAGCTTCAACTAATAAGTTAAAGTCATTAAATAGCACACGGTCAAAGCCATGACTGAGTTTCTGTACCTCTACCGCATTGCGGTGTAGCTTTTCACGATCATCATATTCAAAGCGAATAAATGGATATTGGCGGCTAGAAGGCTTAATGTCTTCGACTTTAATTTTGTCGATTTGTTTTGCGCGACTGGTCGCTTGTTTCGCTTTGGAGGCGTTTGCAGAGAATCGTCTTACAAAGTCTTGCAGGTCGGCAATCTGTTGTTTTGCTTTTGCATTATCTTTCGCTTGTTGAGCACGGGCCATGGTTGATGCTTCCATGAAGTCATCGTAGTTGCCCGGATAAACGGTTAACTTGGCATAGTCCATGTCTGCAGTATGTGTACACACTTGGTTTAAGAAGTGACGATCATGAGAAATGATGATCATGGTGCAGTTGCGATTATTTAAGATATCTTCTAACCAGCGAATCGTGTTGATGTCTAGGTTATTCGTTGGTTCATCAAGTAGGAGAATATCTGGGTTAGCAAAAAGAGCTTGGGCGAGCAATACACGAAGCTTCCAGCCTGGTGCAACGGCGCTCATAAGGCCGCTGTGTTGGTCAATTGGGATGCCAACACCTAGAAGTAGCTCTCCTGCACGTGCTTCAGCTGTGTAGCCATCGTACTCGGCGAATACAGCCTCTAATTCAGCTGCCTTCATATAATCTTCTTCAGTTGCTTCTGGGTTCATGTAGATTGCATTTTTTTCTACATTGGCCTGCCACATTTGCTCATGCCCCATCATCACAACATCAAGCACACGTTGATCTTCGTAACCAAACTGGTCTTGGCGTAGCCATGCCATCCGTTCGTTGCTATCTAAAGCAATGTTACCTGCGGTCGGTTCAAGCACGCCTGCTAGGATTTTCATGAATGTGGATTTTCCACAGCCGTTTGCGCCAATAAGTCCATAGCGATTACCGTCGCCAAACTTCACTGAGACGTTTTCAAAAAGTGGCTTGGCGCCAAACTGCATGGTGATGTTATTGCTGATGAGCACGGTTTATTTCCTAATGTATTTTATTGGTATTAATATTTAATACTATGATTTTAATTAAAATTTATTTTTTATTAGCACTTCATTAATGCTTAGTTGCCCGCCACGTGGCCAGGCTTCTTTAATCCCTTTTCCGACAGTCACAAACATTGTTGGAATGTGATCGGCTGGCAAGTTAAGTAATTTTGCAACTGCATCAAAATCAAACCCATCCATTGGGCAAGTGTCATATCCCATCTCTTTTGCAGCGAGCATGATGTTCATGGCAGCCATCCCGCATGAGCGCATTGCTTCATCACGCTGGGCTTGTTCATGACCTGTGTAATATTGTTTGATTGCAGGGACTAAAAAATCTGCCACCGCTTGCGGCGCATCTTTCCAGTAGCGGCTTGGGTCTTTTTGCCATGCCTGCACATCAGCCACCAACACTAGCAGCAGTGAGGCTTCCGTTACCTGGGCTTGATTCCAGCTCACGGCTTGGATCTCTGCGCGTAAGTTAGCGTCCTCTACTGCAACAAAACGCCAGTGTTGGATATTGAACGCAGTCGGTGCGAGCATCGCGAGTGAAATTAGTTTCTTCACTTCCGTTTCACTCATCTTGTGAGCTGGATCGTAAGCCTTAATAGAGCGGCGGGCTTGGATAGCATCAATAACGTTCATCTTGGTTCTTTTCTTTAGTAAGTAATCTGAATAATTTCTAAATTTAAGTCGCCAGCAGGGCGCTTCCAGCGCACGCTGTCAGCCACTTTGTGTCCGATGAGCGCCTTTGCTAAGGGGGAAGCGAAGCTCACCGTCCCCAATGAAATGTCCGCTTCATCTTCCCCCACGATTTCAAAGTGATGCCGCATACCCTCATCATCTTCCACGATTACGGTGGTGCCAAAGACGGCAACCGATGGCGTTTGATCCTGAGGGATCTCAACCAAAATTGCTTGCTCTAATCTTGCCTGCACATAACGTAAATCTCTATCCACCATCGCCAAACGCTGCACGGCGGTTGGATCTTCTTTCTTCACTGCTAATAACTCACGCTCATCTAAGAGTGTATTTTCTGTCTCTTTTAACTGCTTTAAACCATTCGGCGTAACGTAGTTCGGGAGTTCACTAACCGGACGTTCTGGCAGATCTGTGCCGGCGAGCTCTAAGTCATCTTCTTTAACAAATCCGCGGCTCAAGGCTTATTCCCACTCAGT
>CAIVUE010000115.1 GCA_903909015.1 uncultured Methylophilaceae bacterium | reverse complement strand
GATCTAGTACTGTAAAGACTTTTTTATTAAAATAGAACATTTTTTTATCCTTTATTTATTATTGAAGTTTACTGCTTACAACCTATGCAAAGCCCCTTTTCCACCTTATATCCTTTAATAAATTCAATTCCTTTGACATCAGTCATGATGGTACCGTCTAAGGTTGATTCATTAAGGTTAGTGCCAGTAATGTCAGCACCCGTTAAGTCAGCCTGACTTAAGTCAGCTCTAAACAAGTCCGTATTTCTTAAGTTGGCATTTCTAAGATTAGCGAACTGCAGATTGCAGCGATTAATGTCTGCACCTTCAAAGTTGCTGTTGGAGAAGTTACCCCCAACCGCATCAAAGCGCATTGCACCCATCGGTTGATTGCCAATATCTAAGCCATAGCGACCTTTAACAATGGTTGCGTCGCTCATGTCTACAGCACCTAGTGTACCAATCATACGAGCATTGGTTAGGTTTGCGCCTTTGAAGTTAGTCTTATCAAAGATGGCTTGAAAGATGGTAGCGTTTTTAAGATTGGTATGGCTGAGGTTTGCACCTTCAAGTCGAGCAAGGTTTAAGTAAGCACCTTCAAGGTTTGCACCCTCTAAAGTGGCCCCTCTAAGATAAGCACCAAAGAAACTAGTGTTGACCATCTTACAGTGACGCAAATCCATCCCATCGAATTCTAAGTAACCTGCATCCCTATTGGATAAATCACAATTTTTGCTTTTGATTTGGGCTAGTGCATCAGCCTGAGAAATTTTAGTACGTCCATCAATGTCGACATTGCCTGAAGCAATAGGCTGTTTTTCATAGAAGGCTTTAGCTTTAGCAATCATTGCTTTTGGATTCTCTAAAAACTCATCCTTACCTGCTTCAGTGCCAAAGCAATATGTTTTACCTTCATATACTGTGGAAATTAAACATTGAGTTTTGAACAACCGACCCTCTGACAGACTGTAAGTGCAATGGTCGCCAAACTCTGCTGCGAAACATAGACTGGATATAAACATCAGGCCTAAAATAAAAATTGTGAAAAGCTTTTTCATGCCAACGTCTTCCTAAGATAGAATTAATCAATAAGACTCAAATTTGCTATGAGTAGTTCAGTTTTGGATACTTGCAGAGCAATACTTAGATTTAATTTTTTATTAATAGCTATTTAATCATTGGCCCCCAAGCAGGATCTCGCAGATCTCCGGATGAATTCATTAAATTCTGTGTTGCTGATCCATCTATCGATATTGTCTTTAATACACCTCTACCATCGATACTAGAGGCATAAAGCACCATTCTTCCATTTGGTGAAAAGCTTGGTGATTCGTCCTCATTCGTTTTGCTAAGTATACTAATTTGACCATCAGCTAGGTTTTCAGCACAAACTTTAAATCCAGATGGGTCTTGAGTAATAAACGTTAATAGTTTGCCGTTATAACTTATTTTAGGACTCACATTGTAATTACGTTCAAAGGTGAGACGTTTTACTTCCCCACCATTGAGAGATGTTGAGTAAATCTGTGGGCCACCACCACGATTAGATGTGAAATAGATTAAGTTTCCATCAGGAGACCAAACAGGTTCTGTATCAATAGCATTGCTTGATGTTAATTGTCTTAGACCAGTGCCGTCAGAATTAATAATATGTATTTGCGAGTTGTCACTATACGTCAGGACAATCGCTAACTTTTTACCGTCAGGTGACCAAGCTGGGGCACTATTATTACCTTTAAAGTTAGCAAGTACATATCGCTTCCCTGACTGTAACGATTGAACAAATATCACGGGCTTTTTCATCTCAAAGGATACATAAGCTAGTTGAGTACCATCTGAAGACCACGCGGGAGAAATGATCGGTTCTTTAGAAGAGACGATTTCCTGAGGATTATAACCATCTGAATCAGCCACATTTAACGTGTAACTCTTATTGGTTTTATTGACATAAGCAATGCGAGAGGCAAAAGCTGGTTGATCCCCAGTTAGTTTTTGATAGATCAAATCTGCTATTCGATGAGCTGCCATTCGTCTTTGAGAACTAGTAATTTTAAATTCCATCGCTAGTAACTCATTTTGCTTGAGCACATCCAACAATCGAAAGGTGATGTGTAATTGATCGCTAGGAAGACTCTGAATAGTTCCAATAACTAAAGCCTGTGCGTTTATAGCTGTCCAATCGCTATACTTCACTTCATTTAACTCATGAGGCTGTATAGCTACACCTCTAGTTTCTAGATTTTTAAATAGGCCGCTTCTTGTGAGATCCGCTCCTATGATGTCTGTCAAAGTGTCGTGTTCAGAAGAGGCTTTAGTCCCAGATTCAAAGGGTACTAAAGCAATAGGGATTTGTTGTGCTCCACCTCCAGCGATCTCTAGCGTCATCTCTGCAAAAACATCAAAAGATGGAAATATAGAAAATATTAGCGTCGTTAAAGCAAAAATAAATTGTTTGGTTGGGGTCATAGTTTCTATGTTATTTATTGACTAGTAAAATTTGCTGCTAAAGATGAATAAAATGGCTTGGTAAAAATTTTAGAGACTAAAGACGCTAACAATGACACGGCCATTAGACTAATTACGAGATCATGCCCATCAGTCATTTCTATAACAATGACAAATGTTGTGATTGGAGCTTGTGTTGCGGCGGCAAGGAAACCTGCCATGCACATCACTATAATTGTAGTCACTGAGGCATATTGACCTACTAAAGGAATTAAATCATTTCCAATGCCCGCACCAATGGATAATGAAGGGGCAAATATACCCCCAGGAATACCACTAAGGTATGTGAAGATCGTAGCTAGGAATTTTATCGGCGCATAATCCCAAGAGGGGCTAATTAGCCCATCAAGCATTTGTCTAGTGTAAAAGTAACCGGAACCATGTGCTTTTCCTTCACTAAGAACTCCTAGAATAGCAACCATCAAACCACAAAATCCAGCCCAATATACTGGATTTGCTTTCTTTACTCTTGATTTTAGACCAGTTTTGTCTTTTGAGAAATGTTTAAGTGTTTTTGTTAATAGTCCGCCTAGTTATCCACAGTATTAGGCGCACAAAATGTCAGGAAATATAAGACTTCGGCTCACCTCACTAACATAAATGCTGCCAAAGTAATTGTAGTTGCCAACCAATCCAATAGACACGAGGCCAGCAATCACAATTGCTGTAATTACAATACTGTTGTTCTTATCATTCAAGCCACGGCCAAGTTCTTCAATAGCAAACATTACTCCTGCAAGTGGGGTGTTAAATGCAGCCGATATACCCGCAGCAGCGCCTGCAAGAATTAGGTGCTTATGATGTATCGTTGAGTTTTTAGGTAGCAACGATATAAAAGAATGCATTACGCTTGCACCAATTTGAACTGATGGACCTTCACGGCCAGCTGGACTTCCCCGACTTTAGTAGACGTTTCTTAACTTCCAATTTGTAGCTTTTCAAACGCCATCGGGCTCATCTGATTCAGATAACTGTGACGACGTTTTCGATTATAAAACACCTCGATGTAATCAAATATCTCTGATTTAGCTTCCTCCCTTGTTGGGTAAATGCTCCGCCTAATTCGCTCTTTCTTTAAACTGCTAAAGAATGATTCTGCAACAGCATTGTCGTAGCAATTTCCACGACGACTCATGCTGGGCACGAGCCTGTTATCTTTACACCAACGCATAAAGTCATCACTCCCAAACTGACTGCCTTGGTCTGAATGAATGATGACTGGTGATTTAGGTTGGCGGCGCCACACCGCCATCATCAATGCATCCAACACAATGTCAGTGGACATGTTCGGCTTCATAGACCAACCAACAACAGCTCTAGAATAGAGGTCAATCACGATGGCGAGGTAAAGCCAGCCCTCATAAGTCCGAATATAAGTAATATCCGTTACCCAAGCTAGATCTGCTTGGGTAACGTCAAACTGTTGCTGCAGTCTATTAGGTGAAGCAACCGCAGGCTTTCCTGACTTAAAGCGTGGTTTTCGATAGCCACGCACTGACTTGAGTTTGGCCTCACGCATGAGCCTAGCCACACGATTTTCACCACAACTCAATCCAGCCTCACGCAAATCACGGTGAACACGATGGCTGCCGTAAATGCCATTAATGTCCTCGAATGATTTTTTAATCT
>CAIVUE010000114.1 GCA_903909015.1 uncultured Methylophilaceae bacterium | reverse complement strand
TCACCTTTACTAAAGAAGACATACTAGAAGATGACGCTTTACTTCAACAATACGCATTATCAATTCCCGTGTTTAAATGCATAACCACAAAAGCTGAACTGAATTGGCCTTTTAATGAAGAAATGCTTAATACATTCATTAACAGCCAATAAAAAAGCCGGTTATTAACCGGCTTTTTTATTTAAGTCACTGTATTTAATCAGCAATAACTACTTCAGAGGTTGTATCTGGACGATCAACCAATTCAACCAACGCCATAGGTGCATTATCACCGTTTCGGAAGCCGCATTTAAGAATACGTAAATATCCACCTGGACGTGTTGAATAACGTGGACCAAGTTCGTTGAAAAGTTTACCAACGATATCTCTATCGCGTAAACGGCTAAACGCTAAGCGACGATTCGCCAAGGTTGCATCTTTACCTAAAGTAATCAAAGGCTCTGCAACACGACGCAGCTCTTTTGCTTTTGGCAAAGTTGTTTTTATAACTTCATGACGGAGCAATGAAGTTGCCATATTACGCAACATTGCCTGACGATGGCTGCTGGTACGATTTAGTTTACGATTACTGTTGCGATGACGCATAGTGATATCCTCACACCTTTGCTATTATACTTTTTCCAGGCCAACTGGCGGCCAGTTCTCTAATTTCATACCTAAAGTAAGACCTTTAGACGCTAAAACATCTTTAATCTCATTAAGTGATTTACGGCCCAAATTAGGCGCCTTCAATAACTCATTCTCACTACGTTGAATCAAATCACCAATGTAGTAAATATTTTCTGCTTTTAAGCAATTCGCAGAGCGAACTGTTAATTCCAAATCATCTACTGGACGCAATAAAATTGGATCGACTTGAGGAACTTGTTTAACCTCAACTTCTGTTGGGGCACCTTCAAGATCCGCAAATACTGATAATTGACCAATCAGAATACGCGCAGCATCACGAATGGCTTGTTCAGGCTCCATAACACCATTCGTTTCAACGTCCATTACAAGCTTGTCCAAATCAGTTCTTTGTTCTACACGTGCGCTCTCAACGTGGTAACTAACTTTATTAATTGGGCTAAATGAAGCATCAACCATAATAAAGCCCAAAATACGATCTTCATCTGTTTTTTGACGAACTGGAACAGGTTGATAGCCACGACCCATCTCAACCTTCACTTCCAAATTCAACTTACCACCTTTAGTAAGGTGAGCAATTACATGATTTGGATTGAAGATTTCTGCATCATGACCTGTTTCAAAATCAGCGGCAGTTACTACGCCCTCAGTTGATTTGTTCAATGTTAGGATTGTTTCACTCTTGTTATTGAGTTTTAAAGCCACACCCTTAAGATTCAACAAAATATCAACAACGTCTTCTTGAACGCCATCAATAGTTGAATACTCATGAACAACGCCATCAATTTTAACTTCTGTAATTGCAAAGCCAGGTATTGAAGATAACAATACACGGCGCAATGCGTTACCAAGCGTATAGCCAAATCCACGTTCCATTGGTTCTAAAGTAACACGTGCACGTAATGGTGAAATCACTTCAACATCCACAACACGTGGCTTCAAATATTCAGTCGGACTGTTTTGCATAAACTTTCCTTACGGTCCTAAATTAAATTACTTAGAGTAAAGCTCAACAACGAGTGATTCATTAATTGTTGCTGGTAATTCATCACGTTGTGGCTTAGCTTTAAATGTGCCCTTAAGCGCCTTAACATCAACTTCAATCCACTCTGGAAAGCCACGTTGTTCAGCTGCTGCCAATGCGCCTTTAATACGCAATTGATTCACAGATGCCGGAGCAACTTGAACTGTGTCACCAGGTTTAACTTGGTATGAAGGTATATTTACACGTTTACCATTAACCAAGATACTATTGTGGCGAACAATTTGACGCGCCTCAGTGCGCGAAGCACCCAAACCCATACGATAAGCAACGTTATCTAGACGGCACTCCAAAAGCTGCAACAAGTTTTCGCCAGTAATTCCTTTTTGGCGATCTGCTTCTGCGTAGTAGCTGCGGAATTGCTTTTCTAGAACGCCATAAATACGACGTAATTTTTGTTTTTCACGCAATTGAACACCGTAGTCAGATAAACGTTGATTACGACGTTGACCATGCTGACCTGGTGGGAAATTACGTTTTTCGATAGCGCATTTGTCTGTGAAACACTTTTCGCCTTTAAGGAAAAGTTTTTCGCCTTCACGGCGACACTGACGGCACTTAGGATCGAGATTTCTAGCCAAGGTATTTCTCCTATTAAATCTTGCTGCTTAAATGCGGCGTATTAAATACGACGCTTTTTAGGTGGACGGCAACCATTGTGAGGAACTGGCGTCACATCTGAAATGCTAGTAATTTTAAAACCAACAGCGTTCAATGCACGAACTGCTGATTCGCGACCTGGACCAGGTCCTTTAATACGAACTTCAAGGTTTTTAACACCACATTCTTGGGCAGCTTTACCAGCTGCTTCCGCTGCAACCTGCGCAGCAAATGGAGTACTCTTACGAGAGCCTTTGAAACCAGCACCACCAGAAGTTGCCCATGAAAGCGCATTACCTTGGCGATCTGTAATCGTAATAATTGTATTGTTAAATGATGCATGAACGTGGGCGATGCCCTCGGCAATGTTCTTTTTAACTTTTTTGCGTACACGTACGTTAGCTTTAGCCATGTCTACTTATTCCTTACTTGGATTGCTTAATAGGCTTCACTGGACCCTTACGTGTTCGCGCATTTGTTTTTGTGCGCTGACCACGAACTGGCAAACCACGGCGATGACGTACACCACGATAGCAACCTAAGTCCATTAATCGCTTGATATTCATTGAAACTTCACGACGCAAGTCACCTTCAACTTGAAGCTTAGCTACTTCGTCGCGCAACTTCTCAACTTCAGCATCGTTAAGATCCTTAACTTTTGCAGTCGTCAAAACGCCAGCAGCTGCACAAATTTGCTTTGCAGTATTGCGTCCTACACCGTAAATCGAAGTTAATGCGATTTCAGTGTGCTTATGATTTGGGATGTTTACCCCTGCTATCCGAGCCATGTATCTACTCCAAAATTATGGCGTTTAATTTTCTATTTCGCCAAAAAAGCCCTAAATTTTAACACCTAAGCCAACTTATAACAATTAGCAAAGGATTATTCTTTACTACCCTACAACCGCCAATTAACCTTGGCGTTGTTTATGTCTTGGATCTGTGCAAATTACACGCACAACACCACGACGACGAACAACCTTACAATGACGGCATAAAGCCTTTACTGATGCACGAACTCTCATTTTTGCCTCACAAAATCCAAATAATTATGGCTAATACTATTTAGCGCGGAAAATAATCCGTGCCCGCGAAAGATCATACGGGGTCATTTCAACTGTAACTTTGTCGCCAGGCAAAATACGAATGTAGTGCATACGCATTTTCCCCGATATATAACCCAAAACGATATTTCCGTTTTCTAACTTAACTCTAAAAGTAGCATTTGGGAGATTTTCTAAGATCTCCCCTTGCATCTCAATTCTGTCTTCTTTTGCCATGTACTAAAAAGCTCACTCTCTGATTAAATTAGCGTGAACCTGCTGCACCATTTTTGAAGTTTGCTTTCTTTAGCAAGCCTTCATATTGGTGTGACATCAAATGCGCTTGCACTTGAGTCATAAAGTCCATAGTAACCACAACAATAATTAACAGAGATGTACCACCAAAATAAAATGGCACATTAAATTTTAAAATCAAAAACTCTGGCAATAAACATACTAATGTAATGTAAATCGCACCAACCAAAGTCAACCGGCCCATAATACGATCAATATATTTAGCAGTTTGCTCACCAGGTCGTATTCCTGGCACAAAAGCTCCACTCTTCTTCAAGTTGTCAGCTGTCTCTTTCGGGTTAAACACTAAAGCCGTATAGAAGAAGCAGAAAAATATAATTGCACTAACAAAAAATAAAATATACAACGGTTGACCAGGCGACAATTTTGTACCTATGTCTTTTAACCATGAGAAATTCTCATTACTACCAAACCAACCCGCCATAGTTGCAGGGAACAAAATAATACTCGAAGCAAAAATTGGTGGAATCACACCCGCCATATTAAGCTTAAGTGGCAAATGACTTGTTTGCCCACCCATAACTTGTCGACCTACTTGTCTCTTCGCATAATTTACTGTGATTTTTCTTTGTCCGCGTTCAACAAAAACCACAAATGCCGTTACTAAAATAGTCGCAGCAAACAAGAAAATCACAAATACCGGATTGAAAGCACCGCTACTCGCAAGTTCTAATGTCTTGAATATTGCATTAGGCAAACCAGCAACGATACCTGCAAAGATAATGATAGAAATACCATTACCTATTCCGCGCTCTGTAATTTGCTCACCCAACCACATCAAAAACATCGTGCCGCTGACTAAAGTAACAACAGCCGTCAATCTAAACATAAAGCCTGGGTCTAATACTAAATTCGCTTGCGACTCCAAAGCTATTGCAATGCCAAGCGCCTGGAATGTTGCTAATAAGACAGTTCCATATCTTGTGTATTTTGTAATCTGCCTTCTACCAGCTTCACCCTCTTTTTTAAGCTGCTCCATTTGAGGAGATACAACCGTTAAAAGCTGCATAATAATTGATGAAGATATGTATGGCATGATACCTAGCGCAAACACCGTGAATCTTGAAAGAGCTCCACCTGAGAACATGTTGAACATTCCCAAAATTCCGCCACTTTGCGACTCAAACAACTTCGCCAACACATCAGCATTAATGCCAGGCACTGGTATATGAGCACCTAAACGATATACAACCAGCGCACCTAATACAAAAAGCAAACGGCTTTTTAATTCGCCAGTCTTGCTTACAGCACTTAAGATACTATCGTTTGCCAACTTATTACTCTACGATCTTGCCGCCAGCAGCTTCAAGAGCAGCGCGAGCACCTTTAGTTAACAATAAACCTTGGACTGAAACAGCACGACTTAAGTCACCTGATAAATAAACTTTTACAGCTTTAACTGAACCAGGAACAATATTCGCAGCTTTCAAAGTCAGGATATCGATCACTGGAGCATCAATCAAAAGCAATTCACTTGTACGTACACGTGCTGTGTCGTTTTTAGTCAATGACCTGAAGCCACGCTTAGGCAAACGGCGTTGCAAAGGCATCTGACCACCTTCGAAACCAACTTTATGAAAACCACCTGTACGTGATTTTTGACCTTTGTGACCGCGACCAGCTGTTTTACCAAGGCCAGAACCGATACCACGGCCTACGCGACGCTTAGCGTGCTTACTGCCTTCTGCAGGACTAATAGTATTTAATTTCATTATGCTTCTACCTTTAACAGATAGTGAACGGCGTTAATCATCCCACGGTTTGCAGGAGTGTCTAACACTTCCACAGTGTGATGCATACGACGAAGACCTAAACCAGCAACACAAGCTTTGTGTGAAGCAATTCTTCCGATGGTACTTTTAACCAATGTAACTTTAACAGTACCAACTGTTTCTTTATTTGCCTTAGCCATATTAGCCTCTAATTTCTTCTACAGATTTACCACGCTTAGCAGCGATTTCAGCAGGCGTATTCATTGACTGCAAGCCGTTAAGCGTTGCACGAACAACGTTGTAAGGATTAGTAGAACCAATGCATTTTGCCAACACGTTAGTAATACCCATCACTTCAAAAATAGCACGCATTGCGCCACCAGCAATAATTCCGGTACCTTCAGATGCAGGTTGAATGAATACCTTAGCTGCACCATGAACGCCAGTTACTGCATGATGCAATGTACCGTTGTTCAAGCTCACTTTAACCATTCCACGACGTGCTTCATCCATTGCCTTCTGAACAGCAACTGGCACTTCACGCGCCTTACCTTTACCCATACCAACTGCGCCATCACCGTCACCAACAACAGTAAGTGCAGCAAAACTCATAATACGACCGCCCTTGACCACTTTGGTCACGCGGTTGACTGTGATCATTTTTTCTCGCAAACCATCGGTTTGCTGTTGTTCCATTTCTTTTGCCATCATCAACCCCGTCTATTAGAAGGACAAGCCGTTTTCGCGAGCGGCTTCTGCCAACGCTTTAATACGACCATGGTATTTATAACCAGAACGGTCAAACGCAACTGTAGTAACACCAGCTTTTTTCGCCTTTTCAGCGATACGTTTACCAATAATTGCTGCCGCAGCAACATTGCCGCCATTTGCCAAACTCTTCCGAACCTCAGCTTCTAGCGTAGATGCACTCGCTAGGACCTTATCACCAGTTTCAGCAATAATTTGTGCGTAAATGTGACCATTACTACGGTGAACACAAAGACGGGTTACTTTCAATTCGGCGATTTTGGCACGGGTTTTACGTGCTCGACGCAAGCGTGAATTTACATTGTTCATGGTTTAAACCTTACTTCTTCTTGGTTTCTTTAATAATCACTACTTCATCAGAGTAACGAACACCCTTGCCTTTATAAGGCTCTGGCGCTCTGTAACCACGGATTTGAGCAGCAACCTGACCAACTACTTGTTTATCAACACCCTTAAGAATAACTTCTGTAAGAGATGGAGTTTCAACAGTAACACCAGCTGGCATTTTGTGATTGATAGGATGTGAGTAACCCAATTCCAAATTCAACGTAGTCCCTTGTGCTTGCGCTTTATAACCAACGCCAACTAGGGATAACTTACGCGTGAACCCTTCAGATACACCTTTCACCATATTTGCAACTAACGCACGCAATGTACCTGACATTGCACGTGAATGCTGACTATCGTTTGCGGCTGCGAAAGTAATTGTTTCACCATCGCGC
Source organism: uncultured Methylophilaceae bacterium (assembly GCA_903909015.1). GTDB lineage: Bacteria > Pseudomonadota > Gammaproteobacteria > Burkholderiales > Methylophilaceae > Methylopumilus_A. The sequence goes on along the minus strand of CAIVUE010000114.1, from coordinate 20,659 downwards.
GTTAACGTTACTGCACCTGTAAGAGGGTGAGTTAGCTTACCTAACGGACCACTTACATTAATACTATCTGGGTTCAAAACTACCTCAACCTTAGCTGGGATAGCGACCGGGTTCTTAGCTACACGAGACATTTTCGCTCCTTAAGCTACAACGCACAGCACTTCACCACCGATACCGGCAGCTGATGCTTTACGATCAGTCATTACACCCTTGGACGTTGACACTATGGTCACGCCGAGGCCGTTCATTACCTTAGGAATATCTTGACTACCACGATATACACGAAGACCAGGACGGCTTACGCGGTCGATCTTCTCGATAACTGGTTGTCCAGCATAATACTTAAGGCCAATGTTTAATGTTGGTTTGCCATCAACTGTTTGCACGCCAAACTCATCAATGTAACCCTCATCTTTTAATACGCTAGCAATAGCGCACTTCAATTTAGATGAAGGCATTGAAACTGTAGGCTTGTTTGTGCTTTGCGCATTACGAATGCGGGTTAGCATATCGGCAATCGGATCACTCATACTCATCGTTAAATTCCTCCGTTACCAGCTAGCTTTAGTGACGCCTGGCACTTCGCCACGCATCATTAACTCGCGCAATTTACTACGCGCAATGCCAAATTTACTAAACACACCACGTGGGCGACCAGTTAAAGCACAGCGGTTACGCAGTCTTACTGGGCTTGCATTACGTGGCAAACTTTGCAACTTCAAGCGTGCTGCACGGCGATCTTCTGGAGTTGCATTAACATCGTTAAGCACCGCCATAATTTCAGTACGCTTAGCAGCGTATTTTTCAACCGTTTCGCGACGCTTTTGTTCGCGCTCAATCATACATGTCTTAGCCATGAGATCCTCAGTTTCTAAACGGGAAGCTGAATGCAGTTAAAAGTGCACGCGCTTCTTCATCAGTTTTTGCTGTCGTTGTGATGGTGATGTTCATACCACGCAACGCATCAATTTTGTCATATTCAATTTCAGGGAAAATGATCTGTTCTTTAACGCCCATGTTGTAATTACCACGTCCATCAAATGATTTAGCAGAAATACCACGGAAGTCTCGAATACGAGGGATTGCAACTGTTACCAAGCGATCTAAGAACTCATACATACGTTCACGTCGCAACGTCACCTTACAACCAACAGGATAGTCATCACGAATTTTAAACGCAGCAACTGATTTCTTTGCCTTCGTCACAATCGGTTTTTGACCAGCGATTTTCTCCATATCACCAACAGCATTTTCCATTACTTTTTTATCAGCAACAGCTTCACCAACACCCATATTGAGTGTGATTTTTTCGATGCGTGGAACTTGCATTGGAGACTTATAACCGAACTGTTCGGTCATAGACTTAACCACTGTGTCTTTATAGAAATCTTTTAAACGAGCCATTTGTTTTCTTATGCCTCTCGCGCTTAAGCGTCAACAACTTCGCCGCTAGATTTGAAAACGCGAACTTTGCGTCCATCATCTAGCGTTTTGAAGCCAACACGTTCACCCTTTTGGGTGGCAGGATTAAACAAAGCAACATTAGAGATATCAATCGGCATCTCTTTATTGATGATACCGCCAGTCACACCCTTCATAGGGTTTGGCTTAGCATGTTTCTTCACCATGTTTGCGCCTTCAACTACAACATGACCAGCATCAAGAATACTCAATACCGTGCCACGCTTACCTTTATCCTTACCTGTATTCAGGATAACTTCGTCACCTTTACGAATTTTATTCATTTAGCAAATCCTTACAAAACTTCTGGCGCTAAAGAAACGATCTTCATGAACCGCTCACCACGTAATTCACGTGTAACAGGTCCGAAAATACGAGTGCCGATTGGCTCTAGCTTGTTATTTAGTAAAACAGCAGCATTGCTATCGAACTTAACTAGGGAACCGTCTGCACGACGAACACCCTTAGCTGTACGAACGACAACAGCACTATAAACTTCGCCTTTCTTGACGCGACCACGTGGCGCAGCATCTTTAATGCTGACCTTGATAACATCGCCAATACTAGCGTAACGACGCTTTGATCCGCCCAACACTTTGATACACATTACAGAACGTGCACCAGTATTGTCGGCAACATCTAGCCGAGATTGCATTTGAATCATGAGAATAATCTCCAACTTAATCCGTTAAACCAACACCAGCCGCTTGTCATCCACGGCCGACAGCACTACGGTCAGTATTGGGGCACTAGCTTAGGCCGGAGCCATGAGTGCCGAAAAGTCCAACATTATATATTGCATCCAACATGGATGCAATATAAATTACACGCTTGTAGATTTAGCGATTACTTTGCTAACTTTCCAAGTTTTAGATTTTGAAAGTGGGCGTGTTTCTTCAATCACAACCAAATCACCCTCTTTACATTCATTTGTTTCGTCATGCGCGTGAAACTTATTTGAACGGCGAATAACTTTTCCGATCAAAGGGTGCTTAACTTTACGCTCAACCAAAACTGTGACTGTTTTGTCCATTTTGTCACTTACTACTCGACCGCTTAGTGTACGGACGACTTTATTTGTTGCTAAATCGTTACTCATAATGACTCCGTTTAAGCTGCCTTAGCAGTTGACTTTGATTTTTCCGCAAGCACAGTACGAACACGTGCTACATCCCTGCGAACCTTACGAATTTGATCAACCTTGTTGAGTTGTTGTGTTGCTAATTGCATGCGCATAGAAAACTGTGCACGTCGCAATTCAATCAACTCAGCATTTAACTCATCAACAGATTTTGTTCTTAATTCAGTTGCTTTCATCATTAACTCCCGAGATGACGTGTAGCAAATGTTGTTTCAATTGGCAATTTCGCAGCTGCCAGTTTGAATGCCTCACGGGCCAACTCTTCACTTACTCCGTCCATTTCATATAGCATTTTTCCAGGCTGAATTTGTGCAACGTAGTACTCTGTACTACCTTTACCATTACCCATACGAACTTCAGCTGGTTTCTTAGAAATTGGCTGATCAGGAAAAATACGAATCCATACGCGACCACCACGTTTAATATGACGTGTCATCACGCGACGAGCTGCTTCGATTTGGCGAGCAGTAAGACGACCACGACCAACCGCTTTCAAACCGAATTCGCCAAAACTCACTTTATTGCCCGTAGTTGCAATGCCTTTATTTCGGCCTTTTTGCATCTTACGGAATTTTTGTCTAGCTGGCTGTAGCATTTTTTGCCCCCGACTTTCTTACTTTCTTTTCTGGTTCTGCGACTGGAGCAACAACTGGTTGTTCACCTTTATTGTCAAACACTTCGCCTTTAAATACCCAAACTTTGATACCGATAATACCGTACGTTGTCAAAGCTTCTGCAACACCGTAATCAATATCAGCACGTAAAGTGTGAAGTGGCACACGGCCTTCGCGGTACCATTCAGTACGAGCAATTTCAATACCGTTTAAACGGCCTGAGCTCATAATCTTGATACCTTGAGCGCCTAAACGCATTGCGTTTTGCATCGCACGCTTCATCGCGCGACGGAACATCACACGCTTTTCTAATTGCTGAGCAATGCTCTGCGCAATCAAAGTGGCGTCGATTTCTGGCTTACGCACTTCTTCAATATTTAAATGAACCGGAACACCCATCAAGCCTTGAATGCTAGAGCGTAAAGTTTCAATATCTTCACCCTTCTTGCCAATCACGATGCCTGGACGTGCACTGTAGATAGTTATTTTTGCGTTCTTTGCAGGACGCTCAATAATGATCTTACTAACAGCAGCGTGCGCTAGCTTCTTATTAAGGAACTCACGTACCTTAATATCACTATTCAACATTGCCGGGAAATTTTTGCTGTTGGCATACCAACGTGATGTCCAATTTTTTTGGACGCTCAGACGGAAACCAATTGGATGAATTTTCTGACCCATAACGATTCCTTTAGTTACCCACTGTCAAATTAATATGACAAGTTGGTTTGGTAATGCGACCAGCGCGACCTTTAGCACGAGCTCGGATACGCTTGAGAACAGTACCTTTATCTACATAAATTGAAGTAACCTTCAATTCATCTATATCAGCACCATTATTGTGTTCAGCGTTAGCAATTGCTGACTCAAGCACTTTCTTGATAATTTCTGCACCTTTTTTAGGTGAGAATTGCAAGATGTTAAGTGCATTGTCAACCTTTTTACCGCGCACTAAATCAGCTACCAAGCGAGCTTTCTGTGGAGAAAGATGTACACCTTTTAATACTGCAGATACTTGCATCATCATCTCCTACTTCTTAGCTTTCTTATCGGCTGCATGACCTTTGAATGTACGAGTTAACGCAAATTCTCCGAGCTTGTGGCCAACCATGTTTTCTGAAATCAACACAGGTACGTGTTGCTTGCCGTTATGAACCGCAATGGTCAAACCAATGAAGTCAGGTAAAATTGTAGAGCGACGTGACCATGTTTTAATTGGTTTACGATCGCGCGTTTCAGCCGCTTTTTCTACTTTTTTAGCCAAGTGGCCATCGATAAATGGACCTTTTTTAATTGAACGTGCCATATTGATTACCTCTTATTCGCAGGACGGCGTGAAACACGCATATTGTCAGTGCGTTTGTTGCTACGAGTGCGATAACCCTTGGTAGGAGTACCCCATGGGCTCACTGGATTCATACCAGCAGCTGTTTTACCCTCACCACCACCGTGTGGGTGATCTACCGGGTTCATTACAACACCGCGAACTGTAGGACGCACGCCGCGCCAACGCATCGCACCTGCTTTACCGATAGAGCGCAATGAATGCTCTTCATTACCCACTTCACCAAGCGTTGCTTTGCAATCAACGTGAACACGACGAACTTCGCCTGAACGTAAACGCAATTGAGCGTAGCTGCCTTCGCGTGCTAACAACTGCACTGAAGTACCCGCTGAGCGCGCCAACTGCGCACCTTTGCCAGGTTGCAATTCGATACAATGAATCGTGCTACCCACTGGGATATTGCGTAATGGCAATGCGTTACCTACCTTAATAGGCGCATCTGAACCACTAATCAATTGTGCGCCAGCAGCTACACCACGCGGAGCGATGATATAGCGACGCTCACCGTCGGCATAACATAACAACGCAATGTGCGCGCTACGATTTGGATCGTATTCAATATGCTCAACCTTTGCTGGAATGCCGTCTTTATTGCGACGGAAATCCACCAAACGGTAATGTTGCTTATGACCGCCACCTTGGTGACGGATTGTAATGTGGCCGTTGTTATTACGACCTGCATTTTTGCTTTGCTTCTCCAGCAGCGGCGCATAAGGCTTGCCCTTATATAGATCAGGTGTTACCACCTTTACTACGGCGCGCCGACCTGGTGAAGTTGGCTTGACTTTAATCAGTGCCATGATTTCTCCTATTCGCCCGCTGCAAAATTAATTTCTTGGCCTGGCTTCAAGCTTACATAAGCTTTTTTCCAGTCTTTACGGCGACCCATGATACGGCCAGCACGTTTCTCTTTACCCTTAACGTTAGCTACCGTTACGGATTGCACTTCAACTTTAAATACAAGCTCAACTGCTGCCTTGATTTCAGGCTTAGTTGCATCTGTACGCACCTTGAATGCAATTTGCTGATTCTGATCAGCAATGCGAGTTGCCTTTTCAGTAATTTGCGGAGCCAAAATAACTTGCAGTAAACGATCTTGGATTTTTACTAAATTTAGATTCGCGCTCATGCTAGCATCTCCTCAAGCTTCTTCACTGCAGCTTTAGTCGCAACCACATTAGGGAAACGAACCAAGCTAACAGGATCAACGTATTGAGCTTCAACAACTAACACGTTAGGAATATTACGTGCTGATAGATATAGATTTTCATCAAAACCATCCACCAACAATAAAACGCCATCAGCAAAACCTAAACCTTTGATCTTTTCTACAAGATTTTTAGTTTTTGGTGTGTCAACGCTAAACTCTTCAATCACTGACAAGCGTGTTTGACGTACAAGTTCAGAAAGAATTGCACACATGCCTGCACGGTAAGCCTTACGGTTTACTTTATGGCTGAAATTTTCATCAGGGCTGTTAGGGAATGCACGACCACCTCCACGCCAGATTGGGCTTGAGCTCATACCTGAACGTGCACGGCCAGTACCCTTTTGGTTCCATGGCTTGTGTGTAGTGTGACTAACGTTACCGCGGCCTAATTGAGCACGCGTTGCTGTACGCGCATTCGCTTGATAGGCCACAACAACTTGATGCACTAAAGCTTCATTAAATTCGCGAGCAAAAGTTACATCAGAAAGCTCAAGAGCCGACTTAGTGACTTTACCGCTTTTGTCGATTAATTTAATTTCCATTATTTGGCCGCCTTGTTAGAAGACTTGGCTTTAACAGCTGGACGTACAACTACATCACCGCCCTTAGAGCCTGGAATAGCACCTTTAATCAACAATAGGTTGCGCTCAACATCAACACGCACGACTTGTAGATTCTGTGTTGTTACTTGAACGGCACCCAAATGACCAGGCATACGCTTACCAGGGAATACTCGACCTGGATCTTGCGCCATACCAATAGAGCCTGGAACGTTATGTGATCTTGAGTTACCGTGAGATGCACGGTTTGATGAGAAGTGGTGACGCTTAATTGCGCCAGCAAATCCTTTACCAAGAGAAGTGCCGGTCACATCGACCATTTGACCTTCTTGGAAAATATCAACAGTAATATTTGCGCCTGCTGTGTAGCCAGCTAAAACATCATCTGTAACTGAGAATTCGTGGATACCAGCACCTGCAGCAGAGCCTGACTTAGCATAATGCCCAGTCAAAGCTTTGTTGATACGGCTAGCGCGACGTTCGCCGAAAGCAACTTGAAGGCCTGTATAGCCATCAGTAGCAATCGTCTTAATCTGTGTCACACGGTTAGGCACAACCTCTAGCACTGTAACAGGGACGCTTGCGCCATCCTCTGTAAACAGGCGTGTCATACCAACCTTGCGACCAATAAGCCCTAAGCTCATGATCGATTCCTTATATTTAGTTAAAAAGCCGATTACAATTGACCGACTTCTCTGAAAGAGCGCGGATTATACCGAACTCTCGTTTACATTACAACTTTAAATCTACTACCTATTTTTACAGCTTGATCTCAACATCAACACCAGCTGGCAAATCTAACTTCATCAATGCATCAACAGTTTTATCAGTTGGGTCAACAATATCCATTAAACGTTGGTGCGTGCGGATTTCAAATTGATCGCGTGACGTTTTGTTCACATGTGGTGAACGTAGGATATCAAAACGCTCAATACGTGTTGGCAATGGAACTGGTCCTTTTACAACAGCGCCAGTTCGCTTTGCTGTTTCTACGATTTCTTGAGCAGATTGATCAATCAAACGATAATCAAAAGCCTTCAAGCGAATACGGATTTTTTGACTTTGCATTTTTACTGCCTTTCTAAAGAGCGAAACGGCGGGACAAGTCCCGCCATTTGATTAAACTACAAATTAAATTACAGACTATTCAATAATCTTAGCAACAACACCCGCACCAACAGTACGGCCGCCTTCACGAATCGCGAAACGTAAACCATCTTCCATCGCAATCGGTGCAATCAATGTCACTGTAATTGATACGTTATCACCAGGCATCACCATCTCTGTACCAGCTGGCAATTCAACAGCGCCAGTTACGTCTGTTGTACGGAAATAGAATTGTGGACGGTAACCATTGAAGAATGGTGTATGACGACCACCTTCATCTTTACCCAACACGTAGATTTCTGCTGTGAATTTTGTATGTGGTTTGATTGAGCCAGCTTTTGCCAACACTTGACCACGTTCAACTTCTTCACGTTTTGTACCACGTAGCAATACGCCAACGTTGTCGCCTGCTTGACCTTGGTCTAGCAATTTACGGAACATTTCAACGCCTGTACATGTTGTTTTCAATGTTGGCTTAATACCAACAATTTCAATTTCATCGCCAACTTTAACAATGCCACGCTCAATACGGCCTGTTACTACTGTACCGCGACCTGAGATTGAGAACACATCTTCAACTGGCATTAAGAACGCGCCATCAATAGCACGCTCTGGTAATGGGATATATGTATCTAATGCTTCTGCCAAACGGAAGATTGCTGGCTCACCAATTTCTGATTGGTCACCTTCAAGTGCTAGTTTCGCTGAACCATGAATGATTGGTGTGTCATCACCAGGGAAGTCGTATTTAGATAACAAATCACGAACTTCCATCTCAACAAGCTCTAACAACTCAGCATCATCAACCATGTCTGCTTTGTTTAGGAACACAACAATGTATGGAACGCCAACTTGACGAGCCAAAAGGATGTGCTCACGTGTTTGTGGCATAGGACCGTCAGCTGCTGAACATACCAAAATAGCGCCGTCCATTTGAGCAGCGCCAGTAATCATGTTCTTAACATAGTCAGCATGGCCTGGACAGTCAACGTGCGCATAGTGACGAGTCGCAGTTTCATACTCAACGTGTGCTGTATTAATTGTAATACCACGTGCTTTTTCTTCTGGTGCAGCGTCAATTTGATCGTAAGCTTTTGCTTCGCCGCCAAATTTCTTCGTCAATACAGTCGTAATCGCCGCTGTTAATGTTGTCTTACCATGGTCAACGTGTCCAATTGTGCCTACGTTAACGTGTGGCTTGGTCCGTTCAAATTTGCCTTTTGCCATTTTTTTCTTCCTTTAATCTATCTAAATTAAATTAATACTTATTTCTTGTTAATAATTGCTTCAGCAACGTTTCTTGGTGCTTCAGTGTAATGCTTAAATTCCATGCTATAGCTTGCACGACCTTGAGACAATGAACGTACAACTGTTGAGTACCCAAACATCTCTGCTAAAGGCACTTCTGCACGAATGATCTTACCTGTAGGACTGTCATCCATACCTTGAATCATACCGCGACGTGATGACAGGTCGCCCATCACATCACCCATGTAGTCTTCTGGTGTTTCAACTTCAACAGCCATCATTGGCTCAAGCAAGATTGGATCTGCTTTACGCATACCATCTTTAAAACCAATAGATGCGGCCATTTTAAATGCGTTTTCGTTTGAGTCAACATCATGGTATGAACCATCAAACAATGTGACTTTAACATCAACAACCGGGAAGCCAGCCAAAATACCGCTAGGGATAGTTTCTCTCAAGCCTTTTTCAACAGCAGGGATGAATTCACGTGGCACTGTACCGCCTTTAATTTGATCAATGAATTCAAAACCTTTACCTTGTTCGTTAGGTTCCATAATAAGCCATACATGACCGTATTGACCTTTACCACCAGACTGCTTAACGAATTTACCTTCAACTTCAACTTTCTTCTTAATCGCTTCGCGGTATGCCACTTGCGGTGCGCCCACATTGGCTTCTACGCCAAACTCACGCTTCATGCGATCAACCAAAATTTCCAAATGCAATTCGCCCATACCAGAAATAATAGTCTGATTCGTCTCTTCATCTGTTTTAACACGGAATGAAGGATCTTCTTGTGCCAAGCGATTAAGCGCAATACCCATCTTTTCTTGGTCAGCTTTTGTTTTTGGCTCAACAGCAACGTGAATTACCGGCTCAGGGAAAATCATACGCTCTAGGATCACTTCGTGATTCAAGCTACACAACGTATCACCTGTTGTTGCCTCTTTAAGACCTACTGCTGCTGCAATATCACCCGCACGAACCTCTTCGATAGGCTCACGACTATTTGCGTGCATTTGCACGATACGGCCGATACGCTCTTTTTTACCCTTAATTGGGTTGTATACAGTATCGCCTGCATTAACAACACCTGAATAAACCCGGAAGAAAATTAATTGGCCCACGAATGGGTCAGTCATGATCTTAAATGCAAGAGCCGAAAATTTCTCATCATCAGCAGCACGCAAACGCACTTCATTGCCTTTTTCATCTTCAGCTTTAACTGGAGGAATATCGGTAGGAGCTGGCATAAGCTCGATCACCTTATCCAACATCGCCTGAACACCTTTGTTTTTGAATGCTGAACCACACATCATTGGAACGATTTCGAAGGCAATGGTACGAAGACGTAGACCAGCCAAAATATCTTCTTCTGACAAATCACCTTCTTCAAGGTATTTGTTCATTAATTCTTCATTGGCTTCAGCAGCTGCTTCCACCATATTTTCACGCCATTTGGCACAATCAGCTTTTAGATTGTCAGGAATATCGCGGTAATCAAACTTCATACCTTGTGAAGCTTCATCCCAATAAATAGCTTTCATTTTAATAAGGTCAACCACACCTTCAAAGGTTTCTGAAGCACCAATTGGCACTTGCAATGGCACTGGATTCGCTTTGAGGCGAGTACGCATTTGCTCGAACACTTTAAAGAAGTCCGCACCTGCACGGTCCATCTTGTTGACGAATGCCAAACGTGGCACTTTGTATTTATTAGCTTGACGCCAAACAGTTTCAGATTGCGGCTGTACACCACCTACTGCACAGTAAACCATACATGCGCCATCAAGCACACGCATTGAACGCTCAACTTCAATTGTGAAGTCAACGTGACCTGGGGTATCAATAATATTAATACGATGCTGCTCAAACTGCTTCGCCATCCCGCCCCAGAAACAGGTGGTAGCTGCTGACGTAATAGTAATACCACGCTCTTGTTCTTGCTCCATCCAATCCATCGTAGCAGCGCCATCATGCACTTCACCGATTTTATGGTTAACACCAGTGTAAAAAAGAATACGTTCAGTTGTCGTTGTTTTACCAGCGTCAATGTGCGCACTAATACCAATGTTACGGTAGCGTTCAATAGGGGTTTTACGAGCCACAGCGATTACCTTTTTTCTTTATATCTGTTAATTAGAATCGGAAATGTGAGAATGCTTTATTAGCTTCTGCCATACGGTGAACTTCTTCACGCTTCTTCATTGCAGAACCACGACCTTCAGAAGCCTCAACCAATTCAGCTGCTAAACGCAAGCCCATTGATTTTTCCCCACGCTTACGCGCAGCATCACGCAACCAACGCATTGCCAAAGCGCTACGGCGACTTGGACGAACTTCAACTGGCACTTGATAGTTTGCTCCACCAACACGGCGGCTCTTAACTTCAACAATTGGGCGTAAATTGTTAATTGCTAGCGTAAACACTTCCAATGCATCCTTGCCACTCTTTTGAGCAACTTGGTCAAATGCACCGTACAAAATACGCTCAGCAACTGATTTTTTACCACCAGTCATCAATACGTTTACGAACTTAGAAACTTCTTGGCTGCCGAATTTCGGATCAGGCAAGATGTTGCGTTTGGGTACTTCTCTACGTCTAGGCATTTTTCTCTATTCCTTAGTTTAAGCGGCTAAGCCAATGATTAAGCCGCTTTAGGGCGCTTAGCACCGTATTTAGAACGTGATTGCTTACGGTCTTTAACACCAGCCGTATCCAAGCTACCGCGCACCATATGGTAACGCACACCAGGTAAGTCCTTAACACGACCACCGCGCAGTAGAACCACGCTATGCTCTTGCAAGTTATGGCCTTCACCGCCGATGTAGCTAATTACTTCATAGCCGTTAGTCAAACGTACTTTTGCAACTTTACGCAAAGCTGAGTTTGGCTTTTTAGGTGTTGTTGTGTAAACACGTGTACAGACACCACGCTTTTGTGGACAGCTTTCTAAAGCTGGCACTTTGCTCTTGGTGACCACTTTTTGGCGCGGTTTGCGCACTAATTGATTGATGGTTGGCATAACCTTTAATCCTGTAAAAATTACGGGACGGCGAAATTCGCCATCCCGAAAAACCTAGCATTCTATTTAGCGTTCAATACATTGTCAAGCAATCTCGGTGCTTCCTGTTTCTGACTCAGGCACTTCCGACACTGTTGCTTCTGTAATATCAGCCTCTTCTACTACTGCAGGTGCAGCATCTACACCGCTCGCTTGACGCTTACGCGTTTCGTGATAGGCAAGACCAGTCCCCGCAGGAATCAAACGACCTACAATGACGTTTTCTTTCAAACCACGTAATTCGTCACGTTTGCCCAAAATTGCAGCTTCAGTTAGAACACGTGTTGTTTCTTGGAACGACGCCGCTGAGATGAATGAGTCAGTAGATAATGACGCCTTAGTAATACCTAGCAACACATATTCGTATGCTGCTGGGCGTTTATCAAGTGCAACTACTCTTTCGTTTTCAGCCAACACATCTGCGCGCTCAACTTGCTCGCCCATGATGAATGTTGTATCGCCAGCATCTGAAATGCGGACGCGACGTAACATCTGGCGAACGATTACTTCAATGTGCTTGTCATTGATCTTAACGCCTTGCAAACGATAAACGTCTTGCACTTCATCAATGATGTAACGCGCTAGCGCTTCGCGACCTTGCAATCTCAATATATCTTGAGGATCTGCTGGGCCGTCGACAATGCTTTCACCCTTAGTGACCACTTGACCATCATGCGCGGTCACGTGTTTATCTTTAGGAATTAAGTATTCATGAGTTACACCATCCAAGTCAGTGAAGACTAGACGTTGTTTACCCTTAGTATCTTTACCGAATGAAACAGTACCCGTCACTTCTGCAAGCAAGCCCGCATCTTTGGGTGAACGTGCTTCGAACAATTCAGCTACGCGTGGCAAGCCCCCTGTAATATCACGAGTCTTAGATGATTCTTGTGGGATACGTGCAAGCACTTCACCCACGCCAACTTCTTGGCCATCTTTCACTGTAATAATGCAGCCCAATTGGAATGTAATGTTCACTGAGACGTCACCGCCAGCAATCTTCACTTCATTACCATTTGCATCCAACAATTTAACTTGTGGACGTAGACCCTTAGTTTGACCAGCACGTTGTTTTGGATCAATCACCACTAATGAAGACAAACCTGTTACTTCATCGATTTGTTTAGCAACAGTGATACCTTCTTCAACGTTTTCAAACTTCACGCGGCCTGCATACTCAGTAATGATTGGACGAGTATGCGGATCCCATGTTGCAATCGCTTGACCAGCCTTAATTTGCTTGCCATCAGTGATTACAAGTGTCGCACCGTAAGGCACTTTATGACGCTCACGTTCACGACCGTTATCATCTTGAATAATCGCTTCACCGTTACGTGAAATCACCACTTGCTCATTACGTGCATTAGTTACATAACGCATCGTTGAGCTAAAGCGAACGATACCGTTTGATTTACTTTCAACTTGACTCACAGAAGCAGCACGGGATACCGCACCACCAATGTGGAATGTTCGCATTGTCAACTGAGTACCTGGCTCACCAATAGATTGTGCTGCAATAACACCGACGGCCTCACCCATGTTAATCAATTTGCCACGACCTAAGTCACGACCGTAACATTTTGCACAAATACCGTAGCGAGTTTCGCAAGTAAGCGCCGTACGCACTTTCACTTCATCGACACCTAAAGCATCGATGTGCTCAACTTCATCTTCTGTTAGCAATGTGCCAGCTGGGTAAACCACTTCTTGGTTTTCAGGGTTGATAATATCAAGCGCAGTTGTACGACCTAGAATACGGTCATGCAATGGCTCAACAACTTCACCGCCCTTAACAAGGGCTTTTGTTACCAAGCCATCGTTAGTACCGCAATCATGCTCAGTCACAACCAAATCTTGTGTCACGTCAACCAAACGACGTGTCAAGTAACCCGAGTTAGCTGTTTTCAACGCAGTATCGGCTAGACCCTTACGAGCGCCATGGGTTGAAATAAAGTATTGCAACACGTTTAAACCATCACGGAAGTTCGCAATAATTGGGGTTTCAATAATCGATCCGTCTGGCTTCGCCATCAAACCACGCATACCCGCAAGCTGTCTGACTTGAGCCGCAGAGCCACGGGCGCCAGAGTCAGCCATCATGTAAATCGCGTTAAATGACTCTTGACGCAATGCTTTACCATCTTTGTCTTTAGCTACATTACCTGCAGCATCAACAACGTTTTCTTCTTTCAATTGTTTCATCATAGCGTCAGCGACTTTATCGCCAGCACGACCCCAGATATCCACAACTTTGTTATAACGCTCACCTTGTGTGACCAAACCAGAAACGTATTGGTCCTCAATTTCTTTCACTTCAGCTTCAGCTGAGGCAATCAATTGACCTTTCTCTGGTGGAACTAACATGTCGTTAATACTGATAGAGATGCCTGCACGTGTTGCATAGGTGTAACCCATGCCCATCAACTTATCAGCCAAGATAACTGTTTCACGAATACCAACCTTACGGAATCCAGAGTTAATCAAGCGTGAGATTTCTTTTTTCTTCAACGCCTTGTCAATTAAGCTAAATGGCAAGCCAGCTGGCATGATTTCTGATAACAATGCACGACCCACTGTTGTTTCATAACGATTAATTTTTTCGTGTTTTGTACCGTCTAAATCAAGGTCGTATTCTTTAATACGTACAGTAATTTTCGCGTGCAAGTCGATTTGACCGCTATCATAAACACGTTGAACTTCAGCAACGTTTGCGAAACGCATACCCTCACCACGTGCCGCAACTTTTTCGCGCGTCATGTAGTAAAGACCCAACACGATATCTTGTGAAGGCACAATAATTGGTTCGCCATTTGCTGGAGAAAGCACGTTGTTTGAAGCGAGCATCAATGTGCGTGCTTCCATTTGAGCTTCTAAGCTCAATGGAACGTGAACCGCCATTTGGTCACCGTCAAAGTCGGCGTTAAAGGCAGCACAAACCAATGGGTGCAATTGAATTGCCTTACCTTCGATCAATACTGGTTCAAATGCTTGAATACCCAAGCGGTGCAATGTAGGCGCACGGTTTAACAATACTGGATGCTCGCGAATTACGTCTTCCAGGATATCCCATACCTCTGGTCCTTCCTCTTCAACTTTTTTCTTCGCAGCCTTAATGGTTGTAGCCAAGCCCAGTACTTCTAGCTTATGGAAAATGAATGGTTTGAATAACTCAAGTGCCATTTTCTTAGGTAGACCGCATTGGTGCAGTTTCAATTGTGGACCAACCACAATTACTGAACGACCAGAGTAATCCACACGCTTACCAAGCAAGTTTTGACGGAAACGACCGCCTTTACCCTTAATCATGTCTGCAAGTGACTTCAATGGACGCTTGTTAGCACCAGTCATCACTTTACCGCGACGACCATTATCTAATAATGAGTCCACAGCTTCTTGCAACATACGCTTTTCGTTACGTACGATAATTTCTGGTGCTTTTAACTCTAACAAACGTTTTAGTCGGTTGTTACGGTTAATCACGCGACGGTATAAATCATTCAAATCTGAAGTAGCGAAACGGCCGCCATCCAATGGCACCAATGGACGTAGCTCTGGTGGTAACACTGGCAATACTTCAAGAATCATCCATTCTGGTTTAATGCCAGACTTTTGGAATGCTTCAAGCACTTTCAAACGTTTTGCAATCTTCTTGATTTTTGCTTCAGAGCCTGTTGCGCCCAAATCTTGACGCAATGTTTCAATTTCGTTGTGTACATCCATTGTGCGGAGTAATTCACGCACAGCTTCAGCTCCCATAACCGCATTGAACTCATCGCCGTACTCTTCAACTTTAGCAAGGTAGTCATCTTCTGTGAGCAGTTGACCCCGTGTAAGTGGTGTCATGCCTGGCTCAATCACGATATATGCTTCAAAGTAAAGCACACGTTCGATATCACGCAATGCGATATCAAGCACCATACCTAAGCGGCTTGGTAAGCTCTTTAGGAACCAGATATGTGCAACTGGGCTAGCCAATTCAATGTGTGCCATACGTTCGCGACGAACTTTTGACAATGTGACTTCAACACCACATTTTTCACAAATCACACCACGATGTTTTAAGCGCTTGTATTTACCGCATAAACATTCGTAATCTTTAATAGGGCCAAAGATTTTTGCGCAAAACAAGCCATCACGTTCAGGCTTGAATGTACGGTAGTTAATGGTTTCTGGCTTTTTAACTTCACCATAGGACCATGAGCGAATTTTCTCAGGAGAAGCGAGCGCGATCTTAATTGCGTCAAATTCTTCTTCTTGAGTGACTTGCTTAAATAAGTCTAATAGAGCTTTCATTTAATCTCCTTAGTTTCGCCTTAGCGAATGCCTATACTGTTAGTTACGATCAAGGTCAATATCAATAGCGAGTGAGCGAATTTCTTTCACCAACACGTTGAACGACTCTGGCATGCCAGCGTCAATCTTATGTTCGCCCTTTACAATATTTTCATAAACCTTGGTACGGCCAGAAACATCATCAGACTTAACTGTGAGCATTTCTTGTAAGGTGTATGAAGCGCCATAAGCCTCCAATGCCCAAACTTCCATCTCACCGAAGCGCTGACCACCAAATTGAGCTTTACCGCCCAATGGTTGTTGCGTAACCAAACTGTAAGGACCTGTAGATCGAGCATGCATCTTGTCATCAACCAAATGATGCAATTTCAATACGTGCATATAACCTACAGTCACTGGACGCTCAAATGGATCCCCAGAACGACCATCAATCAATTGAACCTGCGTTTTACCCGCTGAGAATTTCAATTGTTTTGTACGTGGATCTTCATCAGGGAATGCCAAATCAAGCATTGCTTTAATATCCAACTCAGTTGCACCGTCAAATACAGGCGTCGCAAATGGCACGCCTCGTTCTAGATTCTTAGCCAACTCCAGCACTTCCTTGTCAGACAAAGATTTAATGTCTTCGCCTTTACCGTTGCTGTCGTTATAGATTTGATCTAGGAACTTACGAACTTCAGCAACTTTTGCTTGTTGTGCAAGCATTTCGCCGATACGCATACCAAGACCCTTAGCAGCCCAGCCTAAATGCGTCTCTAAAATCTGACCAATGTTCATACGTGATGGAACACCAAGTGGGTTCAACACAATATCAACCGGGGTGCCGTCTGCCATATGTGGCATATCTTCAACAGGAGCGATTTTAGATATAACACCCTTGTTACCGTGACGACCTGCCATCTTATCGCCAGGTTGAATACGGCGTTTAACAGCCAGGTAAACTTTAACCATTTTTTGAACGCCAGCCTGCAAATCATCGCCTTGCGTCAATTTACGTTTTTTCTCTTCAAAACGATTATCGAACTCAACACGTGCTTGTGATAGGCCGTCTTTTAACTGCTCAAGTTGGCGGGCAGCCTCTTCATCAGCCAAACGAATGTCAAACCAATCATAGCGCCCGATACCTTGTAGGTACTCCGCAGTAACTGTTTCGCCTTTTTTTAGCTTGTTTGGCCCGCCAGTAGCAGCTTTACCTTCGATCAAGCGCTGAATTCGGCCGAATGCGTCATCTTCAACAATACGCATTTGGTCTGCCAGATCTTGTTTGTAATGTCCTAATTGGTCATCAATGATTTGTTGTGCACGTGAATCACGGTCGATGCCCTCGCGAGTAAATACTTGAACGTCGATCACAGTGCCTGACATGCCTGATGGCACTCGCAGGCTTGTGTCTTTAACGTCAGAAGCTTTTTCACCGAAAATTGCTCGGAGCAATTTCTCTTCCGGAGTCAGTTGTGTTTCACCCTTAGGTGTTACCTTACCAACTAGTACGTCACCTGCTTCAACTTCTGCACCAATGTAGATAATGCCAGATTCATCCAAACGACCAAGCATACGCTCAGATAAGTTTGAAATATCACGTGTAATTTCTTCAGCACCTAATTTCGTATCACGTGCAACGACTGACAACTCTTCAATATGGATTGAAGTGTAACGGTCATCAGCTACAACGCGTTCTGAGATTAAAATTGAGTCTTCGTAGTTATAACCATTCCATGGCATAAATGCGACAAGCATATTTTGTCCAAGCGCTAATTCGCCCATGTCAGTTGATGCGCCGTCAGCAATTACATCACCACGTGCCAATACATCACCAACATTCACTAATGGACGTTGGTTAATATTAGTATTTTGGTTCGAGCGTGTGTACTTAGTTAAGTTGTAGATATCCACACCAACTTCGCCTGCAAGCGCTTCTGCATCATGCACTCGAATAACGATACGGCCTGAGTCTACGTAATCGACAATACCACCTCGACGGGCCTGAACTGTTGTACCCGAGTCAATCGCTACTGTACGTTCAATACCTGTACCCACTACGGCTTTTTCAGCCCTTAAACATGGCACAGCTTGACGTTGCATATTCGCGCCCATCAATGCACGGTTCGCATCATCGTGTTCCAGGAATGGAATCAATGAGGCAGCAACAGAAACAATCTGGCCTGGTGCAACGTCCATATACTGCACACGATCTGGCTGTGTCATAGTAAATTCATTGTGATAACGAGCAGAGATCAAATCTTCTTTGAAATGTCCTTTGTTATCCAATTCACTGTTTGCTTGTGCAATCATGTATTGACTCTCTTCAATCGCAGAGAGGAAATCAATACTTGCAGAAACTTTATTACCCTCAACACGTCGATATGGTGTTTCTAGAAAACCATATTTATTCGTACGAGCATAAAGTGCCAATGAGTTGATTAGACCAATGTTTGGGCCTTCTGGAGTTTCAATCGGACAAACACGACCGTAATGCGTTGTATGAACGTCACGCACCTCAAAGCCTGCACGTTCACGCGTCAAACCACCTGGGCCTAAAGCTGAAACACGACGTTTGTGGGTAATTTCAGACAATGGATTAGTTTGATCCATAAACTGACTAAGTTGGCTTGAACCAAAGAACTCACGAATTGCGCTAGATACTGGTTTTGCATTAATCAAATCGTGCGGCATCAAATTATCTGACTCAGCCTGACTTAATCGCTCTTTAACAGCACGTTCAACACGCACTAGACCTGCACGGAATTGATTTTCTGCCAACTCACCCACTGAGCGAATGCGGCGGTTACCTAGATGGTCAATATCATCTATCTCACCACGGCCGTTTCGCAACTCCAGCAACACGCCAACAACAGCCAATATATCTTCATTCGAAAGTGTAGAAGAACCTTCAGCACCTTGTGGCCCCATTTTTTCATAGAATTTACGAAGCCATGCCGCTGAACGATCTTCAACTTTCTCTGGGAATGCACGGCGATTAAATTTCATACGCCCAACAACTGATAGATCATAGCGATCGGCATTGAAGAACAAACCATCAAACAATGCTTGAACCGCATCTTCAGTTGGCGGCTCACCAGGACGCATCATACGGTAAATAGCAACACGAGCACTATATTGATCAGGGATTTCATCAATACGCAATGTTTGCGAGATATAGTCACCATGATCTAAATCATTGGCGTATAGAGTGTTGATTTTTGCAACGCTAGCACTTTGCAATTTTTCTAATAAGCTCTCAGTGATTTCGTCATTTGCATTTGCAACAACTTCACCTGTTTCCTTATCCACAATTGCGTTTGCAATAGTGCGACCCAATACAAATTCAGCTGGTACAGCAATTTTGCTGATCCCAGCTTTTTCCATATCACGGATATGCTTAACAGTAATGCGCTTATCTTTAGCTACAATGACGGTACCGTCTTTAGATGTAATATCGAACTTCGCAACTTCACCACGTAGACGCTCTGGTACTAATTCAAACTGAACACCTTTTGCTGAAAGGTGAAATGTATCCACGTCATAGAATGTTTCAAGAATTTGCTCTGGTGTATAGCCAAGCGCTTTAAGCAAGATAGTGACTGGCATCTTACGGCGACGGTCAACACGGAAATATAGGTAATCTTTTGGATCAAACTCAAAATCCAACCATGAACCACGGTATGGAATAATACGAGCTGAGAATAACAATTTGCCTGAGCTATGTGTTTTACCTCGGTCATGCTCAAAGAAAACACCAGGACTTCTGTGCAATTGAGAAACAATAACACGCTCTGTACCGTTGATCACAAATGAGCCATTTTCAGTCATCAAAGGCAATTCGCCCATGTAGACTTCTTGCTCTTTAACTTCTTTCACTGTTGGCTTAGAAGCCTCTTTGTCCATGATGGTCAAACGAACCTTGACACGCAAAGGAGCTGCGTAAGTCAAACCACGTTGTTGACATTCTTTCACGTCAAAAGGCTCAGCACCCAGATGGTAACTTACGTAATCTAGACGCGCATTACCTGAGTGGCTAACGATTGGAAAAATAGAACTAAATGTTGCTTGTAAACCAGCATCTTCACGTTTGTCAGCAGTAACATTTGCTTGTAAGAAAGCAGCATAAGATTCTAATTGCATTGCGAGCAAGTATGGAATTTCTTGCACACTTTCACGTTTAGCAAAACTCTTACGAATACGTTTCTTTTCGGTAAAGGAATAGCTCATAGCGTCTCCTAGGGGGGGGTAAAAGGTAGAAGGCAAGGCACTAAACATGGTGTCTTATCTTCTACCATCTTAAAATGGTTAAGGCTGACGGTTTCCCGTCAGCCTAAATCTTACCTACAACAATAATTACTTGATTTCGCCAGTCGCGCCAGCTTCAATCAATTTCTTCAAAGTTGCTTCAGCGTCAGCCTTTGAAACACCTTCTTTAACAGCCTTTGGTGCGCCATCAACTAGGTCTTTTGCTTCTTTCAAGCCAAGAGCAGTGATTTCACGCACTGCTTTAATGACGTTAACTTTGCTCTCGCCAGCAGCTGTTAAAATAACGTCAAACTCTGACTTCTCAGCAGCAGCAGCAGCGCCACCACCAGCTGCCGGTGCAGCAGCAACTGCTACAGCTGCTGCT
>CAIVUE010000113.1 GCA_903909015.1 uncultured Methylophilaceae bacterium | reverse complement strand
TGCGATAATTTTTCCGCTTGACCAACTGGTCTCGTAATCACGATATGGCGACCAAGGAGCGAGGTTGAATTCATCTTAATGCTAGTGCGTTTCCAATGCAGCAAGAATACGATTTGCCCCTAAGGCGACCAATTTTTCAGCAAGTTGCTGACCCAATTTTTCTGGGTGATCGATGTCACCGGTGACTTTTTCTTTCACCATTTCCTTGCCGTCTACGCTCGCCACAAACCCTGTGATGGTGATGCTGTTGTTTTGGACTTGCGCGTAAGCGCCAAGGGGGACGGTGCAGCTACCCGCAAGTGCGCGGCTCATGCCGCGTTCAGCCTCAACGCAAGCAGCCGTTTCTGGATGATTAAGTGGCGCGAGGACTGCGAGCATGTCGGTGCGGTTTGCATTAATTTCAATACCGAGTGCGCCTTGTCCAACCGCTGGAATGCTGTCTTCTGGAGAAATGAGTTGGCGAATACGTGATTCCAAACCCAAACGAATTAAACCAGCCGCTGCCAGGATAATGGCTGCGTATTGCCCCTCATCTAATTTACGAAGGCGGGTTTGTAAGTTGCCACGTAGTGATTCGATTTTCAAATGGGGAAAACGTGCCTGCAATTGGCTTTGGCGACGCAAGCTGGAGGTGCCGACAACACTGCCCTCGGTTAAGCTCGCCAAGCTTTCGAAATCATTAGAAACAAAGGCATCACGTGCATCTTCGCGCTCACCAATGGCTGCCATGGCAAATCCTTCGGGCAGGTTCATGGGGACATCCTTCATAGAGTGCACGGCTAAATCCGCACGGCCATCCGCTAAGGCCTGTTCAAGCTCTTTCACAAATAAGCCCTTGCCGCCGATGCGCGCCAATGGGGAATCTAAAATCTGGTCGCCCGTCGTCGTCATCCCCAAAATCTCAACTGTGCTCTCTGGATAGAGTGCCTGTAATCGGCTTTGAATGTGTTTGGCCTGCCACATGGCAAGCGCGCTTTCGCGGGAGGCGATGACGATTTTTTTAGGTGGTGTGTTCATGCAATTGGGTCTATGAATAGTCGTTTTGTTAATTTTAACATACCGCTGTCGCTTGGATTGGATAGAAAAATCGTTGTTTTGCTTTATACTTACCCAATAAATTCATTATTGATAAGCGCCTTTCAGCATGCAAGATAAATCACAACAAGATAAAGTTTGGTCAGGTCGTTTTAACGAGCCAGTTTCAGAGCTGGTGAAACGTTATACCGCCTCCGTGGACTTTGATAAGCGCCTCGCCGCATTCGATATTCAAGGATCCCTCGCCCATTCAAAAATGCTAGGGGCTCAGGGCATCATTAGCCAAGCAGATGTGGCCGCGATCGCAACAGGGTTGAATGAAATCTTAGAAGAAATCCAAGCCGGAAAATTTGAATGGCGCTTGGACCTAGAAGACGTGCATCTCAATATTGAAAAGCGTTTAACCGATAAGATTGGCGACGCAGGTAAGCGCTTACATACCGGAAGAAGTCGTAACGATCAAGTTTCTACAGATGTGAGACTTTGGCTCCGTGCGGTAGCGGATGATGTGATTGTCGGTATCCGTAAGCTACAAACTTCGATTGTGGATTTGGCAGAAACGCATTTTGATACCGCGATGCCAGGGTTCACCCACCTTCAAGTTGCTCAGCCAGTGACCTTCGGTCACCACCTTTTAGCCTATTTCGAAATGTTGCAGCGTGACGCGGCAAGGTTTGCTGATGCACGTAAACGGATTAATCGTTTGCCATTAGGCGCCGCCGCTTTGGCTGGAACGAGTTACCCAATTGATCGTGAGATGGTCGCTAGGGAATTAGGGTTCGATGGCGTTTGTGAGAACTCATTGGACGCGGTTTCAGACCGTGATTTCGCGATTGAATTTACAGCTGCCGCTGCCTTGGTGATGACGCACCTCTCGCGTTTTTCAGAAGAGCTCATTTTGTGGTCCAGCCCACGCTTTGCGTTTGTCGATATTGCAGATCGTTTCTGCACGGGCTCATCGATCATGCCGCAAAAGAAGAACCCAGACGTGCCAGAATTGGTGCGTGGTAAAACCGGTCGGGTGACAGGCCACTTGATGGCACTGCTGACCTTGATGAAGAGTCAGCCACTGGCCTACAACAAAGATAACCAAGAAGATAAAGAACCATTATTTGATACGGCGGATACTTTATTAGTCACGCTAGAAATCTACGCTGACATGTTGCGGGGAATTAAGGTCAATAAAGAAGCCATGCGAACCGCTGCCACCGAAGGCTTTGCAACGGCCACAGATTTAGCAGATTACCTAGTTAAAAAAGGCACGCCATTCCGTGATGCTCACGAAGTCGTCGCATTAGCCGTGCGTCATGCGGTAGATAAAGGATGTGATTTATCTGATCTGCCACTGGTTGAATTGCAAAAGTTCAGCGCTCAAATTTCAGAGGACGTATATCAGGTATTAACGCTTGAGGGTTCGCTAGCTAGCCGGAATCATATCGGTGGGACTGCGCCAGCTCAGGTGAAGCAAGCCATTGCAAGGGCACGTCAATCCTTAGCTTGAAAATCCGCGTGTCGGCGGTTCGATTTCGCCCCTACTGCGACTAATAAATTAAGCCCACAGAAATGTGGGCTTTTTTATGTCTGTAGGTTGCGGAAATGAAGGCACATTTAAGATTATGTAGCGAAGTGCTTAGAGTAATACCGAATATTGGAGATATAACATCTGTTCAAATAATTCGGCCCTTCTCTTTAGTTGCCAAAATGTCGCCGAAAGCCACAAAGTCTTTAATTTATAAGGGTTTTGTAAGCTATCACTTACAGCTATTTTATAAAAAATAGCGCATGATTAAAAAATGCTTAAATTAAATGCAATAGATCATGC
>CAIVUE010000112.1 GCA_903909015.1 uncultured Methylophilaceae bacterium | reverse complement strand
TTGCTTCGTGTAAGTATCTGAGGGCAAAGTCTCACTGACATCCCCGTTGCTTAAAGCCCAATTCACCCATTTACGAATGCTGGGCTGACTTAGGCCCGCGGTCGTTGGATAGACTGGGGTTAAGGTCTCTTTCACTGCGGTGGTTTCGCGGACGGCCTTCGTTTGCGGGTGCACCATCTCGTAACCAAAATAGCCATGACGGACTTCACCCAAGGCGCGTATCCGCGTCCCCTCTTTCAGGGCGGCAATTTGGCTAGGATAGAAATTCAGAAACCGTAAAAAGAGATCCCCCGTGCCATCGGACAAACGGGCGATTAAAGACTTACGAGGCTTATAACTGACTTCAAGGTGAATGATTTCACCTTCGACTTGGGCTTGCTCGCCCAATCGGAGTTCGCGCACTTGGCTAATGTGAGTTTCGTCCACATAACGCAGTGGCACATGGAGCAGCAACCCCTGGACATCGTGAATACCTAACTTATTCAAGCCAGAAAGGACTGGCTTGGTCATCCCTTTAATGTCGGAAAGTTTGGTCAATCGCTTGCGTTAATTAAGCGTTCAGCTCAATCACGCCATCCGCCTCAACCAAGGCACCCCTTGGCAATGAAGCGACACCCACTGCTGCACGTGCTGGATATGGCTGCGTGAAATATTCAGCCATGATGGTATTCACTAAAGCAAAATTAGAGAGGTCCGTTAAGAAAATATTTAACTTCACCACATCCGCCAATGAACCGCCGGAGGCTTCGGCCACTGCCTTTAAATTCGTAAACACACGATGGACTTGTGCCTCAATGCCCTCGACCATTTGCATCGATGCTGGCTCCAACCCAATTTGACCAGACAAATAGACGGTATTACCCACCTTCACTGCTTGTGAATAAGTCCCAATCGCTTGAGGCGCCCCATCTGTATGAATAATTTGCTTGCTCATTACTTTTTCCTAAACTTTAGTGATTAAATTTTATTGCTAATTTCGGTTGATCGCCGCCAACACATCTTGCTCATTACTCGCTAAGTGCGCATCTTTAGGCGGCAAGACATCGGCCACAATTTCCAACTTTTTCCATGCAGGGTCTGGCGTTGTGCACTGCGCTTTCGGCACAAAAGCAGACTCTTCAACGAGTGCCATTTTATGAATATAACGTGGGCAGTTCGGAAAAGTCTCCCTGACCTTTACCCGCACAACCAACACAGCCTCAGGCCAATTTGAAAGCAAAGGATCATTTTGGGTAATGCTTGCAACCCCATTCACGCGCACACGTGCTTGCTTATTAAAATCGACAAACAGTAAGCCCACTTGACCATTCACCAGCACATTGCCTGCAGACATGAACATGCCATTACCGTCGTAAATAGGAAAGGCTAAGGTGGTTGGATCAACCGCCTTCACCAACCCTTTTTGACCACCTTTATAGGAGCAGTTGGCTTGTCCTTTGTCATCGACAGTCGCCAAGAAAAACATGTTCTGCGCTTCAATAAATTCTGCATCCAGCGGATTAATTTCTGGGGCAATGATGCCCGCCTGTAATCGATCTGCCAAAGGGGTAGTTTCGAACGCTTCTTGCAGTTGGCGCTGACCTGGGTTGAAATATTCACTCATCACGATGCCTTTCACTGACAATTAATAGGATAGAACAACGGCATTACTTATTGCGCTCTTTGTTCAGCGCCAGACCCTTTAGTGCGATTCATTCGAACCACATCTGAAATTTTACGTAATCGACGCATCACATCCGCTAAATGCACGCGGTCATACACCTGTACCGTAAACAGAATGTCGGTATAACTACTGTTATCCGATTCTTCCATACTAATATTATCGATATTGGCATCGGCCTCAGCAATTGCAGATGCGATGGTTGCCAACATGCCCGGTTTATTCGCCGCGGCAATTTTAAGGTTCACCTTAAATAGTCGCTTGGTCTCTGGGTCCCATTCCACATCCAGCCATTTGTCTGGATCGACGCGGAATTTACGCACCGATGGACAATCATGGGTGTGGATCACGAGGCCCTTATCTTTGTTAATAAAGCCAAGAATTGGGTCGCCAGGAATTGGGCGGCAACATTGCGCGAACTGCACCGCCATGCCCTCTGAACCGCGAATCGTAATGGTGCCCAGCGGCTTATTAGGATGCTTCGCATGTCGCTCACCGTGCTCTTCACCCATGGCCATGAGTTGATGCGCGACCATCACATTTAATCGCTTGCCCAGACCAATGTCGGTGAGGATCTCTTCTTTATCAGTGGCGCCATAATCACGCAGCAATTTTTGCCATTGCGATTCTTCGATCTTGCTCGCCTCGGTGTGCATGGCACGCAGTGCTTGGTTGAGCATCCGTTCGCCCAAGTGCGCAGATTCGGTAGATTGCATGGTCTTTAAGAAATGACGGATGTGGGCACGCGCCTTGCCGGACACCACATAATTCAGCCAAGCCGGGTTCGGGTGTGCATGCGCTGCGGTAATAATTTCTACGTGATCGCCATTTCTAAGTTCTGACCTGAGTGGGGCGAGTTCTTGATTGATTTTGACTGCCACACAACGATTGCCGATATCGGTATGGACCGCGTAAGCGAAGTCGACAGCAGTGGCACCCTTTGATAAAGCGAGGATCTTACCCTTAGGGGTAAACACATAGACCTCATCGGGGAATAGATCCACCTTGAGATGCTCTAAGAACTCTAAGGAGTCGGCACTCTCTGATTGGATATCGAGCAGGCGCTGCAACCATTGATGTGTTTGCTGCTGCATCGCAGTAAAGTGCGCATCCGTTGTTTTATAGAGCCAATGGGCGGCAACACCAGCGTCGGCGATGTTGTGCATGTCTTCACTACGAATTTGAATTTCGATCGGCGTGCCAAATGGGCCAAATAAAGTCGTATGCAATGACTGATAGCCATTGGCCTTTGGGATCGCGATGTAATCTTTAAACTTGCCCGGGATGGGCTTATAGAGACCATGCAAAATCCCTAATGTGGCATAGCACGCAGCCAAGTCTTTGACGATGACGCGAAAGCCGTAAATATCAAAGATTTGCGAGAAGGCGATGGTCTTACCGGTCATCTTTTTATAAATACTATAAAGATGCTTCTCGCGGCCCGTCACGTCCGCATCGATTCCCATTTCCGCGAGACGGTCCTTGATCGCATCTAATATCTTACCAACCACTTCCTTACGATTGCCCCGCGCGGACAGAATGGCCTTAGAAAGCACACCATAGCGCATCGGATAATGGTTCTTGAAACTTAAATCTTCTAGCTCTTGATAGATTTCGTTGAGCCCAAGGCGGTTAGCAATCGGGGCATAAATTTCTAAGGTTTCTTTTGCAATCCGGCGGCGCTTGTCGGGCTTCATCACATCGAGGGTCTGCATGTTATGCAAACGATCAGCGAGCTTGACCAAAATCACCCGCACGTCTTGCGACATGGCGAGGAGCATTTTACGAAAATTCTCAGCTTGGGCTTCCGTCGCACTTTGAAACTCGATCTTATCGAGCTTAGATAAGCCATCCACCAGCTCGGCCACTTGCACGCCAAATTTATCGCTCACTTCTTGTTTGGTGATCCCGGTGTCTTCAACGACATCATGTAAGAGTGCGGCAATAATGGTGGGGGTATCAAGGTGGAGCTTGGCCAATATCATGGCCACTGAAACCGGGTGGCTAATATAAGGCTCACCGGTCTTGCGCATCTGCCCAGCATGGGCTTTATCACTGAAGCGATAGGCTTCCCAGATTAAATCAATGTCGGGGGTTTTGAGATACTTC
This sequence comes from uncultured Methylophilaceae bacterium, assembly GCA_903909015.1. Classification (GTDB taxonomy): domain Bacteria; phylum Pseudomonadota; class Gammaproteobacteria; order Burkholderiales; family Methylophilaceae; genus Methylopumilus_A. The sequence goes on along the minus strand of CAIVUE010000112.1, from coordinate 713 downwards.
TTGAGGGCTAGCGTGAGTTGCGAGTCTTCGCTATCCGCCGGCAATAGGGGCGCAGCAGGGGCTAAAAACTCTGCTGCGCGTTTTCCTGCATGATGACTTTTATCACTAGGCATGTCAGGTTATCTACAACAACTGAAGACAACCGTGAATTTAAGCGTGACCGCGGTTTAAAACTTCCAAGCCAACTTTACCTGCTGCGATTTCACGCAATGCCAATACGGTTGGTTTGTCTTTTTGACCGAAGGTCGATACTAATGGCTCTGATCCATTCGCTAATTGACGTGCGCGATAAGCAGCCACTAAAGTCAATTGAAAGCGATTTGGGATTTTTTCTAGACAATCATCTACTGTCATTCTAGCCATGGTAATACTCCTGAATTTAGTAAGAAAACTTATATGAGATCTTTAATCAACGCAGCATATCGCGTTAACTGGGCCCTGCACTTGAGTCGCTCTGCACGGAAAATTGAAGTTAAATCCTGCAGCGACTCCTCAAACTTGTCGTTGATTGTAACATAGTCGAACTGCGCCACGTGGCTCATCTCATCACGCGCTGCGGCTAATCGCTTAATGATCACTTCCTCACTGTCTTGACCTCGCCCACGCAAACGAGATTCCAGTTCAGCAATCGATGGTGGCAAGATAAAAATACTGATGGCGTTCGGGTACAACTTGCGCACTGCTGCCGCCCCTTGCCAGTCAATTTCTAGGAT
>CAIVUE010000111.1 GCA_903909015.1 uncultured Methylophilaceae bacterium | reverse complement strand
CATACAGGCGCAGGTGCTGGCGCTGCAACTGGTTCTGGCGCAGGTGCTGGCGCTGGCTCAGCAACAACAGGCGCCGGTGCTGGCGCTGCAACTGGTTCTGGGTCCGGCACTGCTGCTGGTGCACCGAATCTGAAAATTGCGCCAAGGTTCAACACAGTATTAGCAACGGTCTTGCTGTCAGTTGCGCCTGTTGTTCCAACTTCAGCCTGACTCCAAACTTCTCTAAGATCTGCTTGCAGGCCAATATTATCCGTCACCAAATATTGAACACCCACACCAAGGTTACCCATGAATGAATCTTTCGATGCATTTAATGTGCTGTAATCAGTTTTGTTGTGTGCGTAACCAATCCCCGCCAATAAGAATGGACGAAGTTTTTCACGACTAAACATATAGAGTGCATCTACACCCAACAATGTTTGTTTGTATTTGCCATCGGTGTTGCCATCAACACTCGCATAAGAGCCGCCTAATTGAACATCCCAGTTCTGGCTAATTTCTTTACCAATGCGTAGAAAACCACCCACGTCATCTTTGGCTTTTAAATCACTGTCTGTCCAGTTGTAACTGATTCCTGGCAATGCATACCAAGAGCCTTTATAAGCTTCATCATCTGCAGATGCAGAAAAAGAGACTGCCAATGTCGCGGCAAGTGCCAAATAACTCATGTTCTTTTTCATACCAACTCCTTAAAAATTGCTCTCATGAGCACTATTAGAATTAATTATACGCAAAGATTGTTTCTGAAATGTTAAAAATAAGAAAACTTACATGAAAATGTAAATTAAAGTGGCTTTACTAATCAGTGCGTTAGCACACTTATAGGTTGTGATGGGTTGAGGTGTTCCAGTACTTTTGCATCTCGATAAACAAGAAAGAGGCTGACCAAGTGATCAAAATCAATCCCGTTAGGGCTTCTACGCCCGTGAGATACCTTGCGTAACCTTCTGCGACAAGATCTCCATAGCCTACGGTAGTGAATGTCACAAAAGACAGATAGACACAGTCTAAAAATTGACCGCTGACAGAATGGACCCCAACAAGCGAGCCCAATTCATTAAATTGCAAGGTGCCATAATAGCCTAGGGCAAAAATCCAGATCTCAAACACATGACAGACAAAAATAACGCACACCCCAAAAAGCACGCGATAACGGGGCGCTATTCTTTTAAGGGTGGGTAAGAGCGTTGCAAGATGATACAAAGTCTCATAATGGATCAGAATGGTGATTAGAACTAATGCAATATTCAGTAAAAAAACTAATAAAAGTTGCATGATCTAATCACCATCCAGAAATGATCTATACGTTAGTGCTATCGATTCTTGAATCTAAGCTTTGCTTGCCTTGACCAAAATACCATGAATCTCATCCTTCAAATGTAACTTTTCTTTCTTCAGCTTTTCAATGGCTTCGTGCGTGCCATGCTCAATATTAGATTCTAAGTTAATAATCTTTTGATCGATTTCATTGTGCTTTTCAAACAAATTTGTGAAATGTAAATCTGAATGTTTTAGCTTTGAAATTAAATCACGGTACTCTGGAAACATAGTAATCCTTTAGATAACGATTAGTAAAATTCAATTTTACAGTTCTATGGCATGAATATCTTTTAAACAATGATACTTTTTGACTAAAATCAAATGGCTGACGTTTTCACGTCCGCCCTATTTTTTGGTAAGCTTTACCTAATGATGAACCCATCATCAACAAATACGAATACGCGAAGAATTAAACAGGATAACGATGTCACAAAAACATGATTTATTAGGCGGGGCACTTGGTAAAGTTGAGTCATTAGTGATGGGAATTGCGGGCACTGCCCCCGCTTTTAGTGTGGCAGTGACTACAGCCACCATCGTGGCAACCGTCGGCGTCCTATCCGTTGGCAGCGTCCTTTATTGTGGCCTCATTATGTTTGGCATCATGCTAGCCTTCACGCATTTAAGTAATATGCGGCCACATGCGGGGGCCACTTACGCTTGGGTAGGAAAAGTGTTTGGACCGGGCTGGGGATTTTTTGCTGGCTGGGGTCTTTTAGTTTCATCAGTGGTCTTCATGGTCTCTGCCACCATTCCTGCGGCAACATCAACCTTAGTGCTGATATCCCCCAGCTTGAGCGATAACGTTAACTGGGTCACTTTTATTTCGGCAGTATGGCTGACCGTGATCACGATCATTGTCACTAAAGGGATCAAGCACGCGAGCTATACGCAATTAATCCTCACGGCTATTGAATCAATCATACTCTTAGCGGTGATTGTGGCAGCATTCTTGAAATATGGTAGCCACCCTGCGCATCCACCAGAATTAGCCTGGTTCTCAATATTCTCATTCACTCCAGCCACCTTCGCCTCAGGCGCACTGACTGCCATCTTTTTCTACTGGGGATGGGATGTCACGATGAACCTAGGAGAAGAGACTAAAACAAAAGCGGCCAATAGCGGCGCATTTTGGGCGATGGTGAATTTGATTATTTTTTTCATCATCATGATGGTCGTCGTTTTAATTGTCATGACTGATAGTGAAATTGCGCAAGCCAATACCAACGTCCTTTATGCAATTGCAGATAAGCTATTTCCAAAACCATGGAATTACATTGCAGTAGTTTCTACGATCTTAAGCACGGTCGGCACCATTGAGACCCAAATCATTCAATTTAGTCGGTGTCTCTTTGCCATGGCACGCGACGAAGCCATGCATCCAAGATACTCAAAGATTCACCCTGAGTGGCAAACCCCTTGGGTAGCGACTGTCGTGATATGGTTCTTGGGGATAGTATTATTATTCAGCTCGTCTTACATGCCTTCAATTCAAGCCATTTTAGCGAGCTCCATTCAGGCGATTGGTTTGCAAATTTGTTTTTACATGAGCCTCGCTGGATTTGCCTGCGCTTGGCACTTCCGTCAAAAGATCACGACAAGTCCTCTAGCGGCGTGCTCTTATGTCATTTGGCCACTAATGAGCGCTGGCTTCATGGTGTTTGTAGGCCTGTACAGCCTGCCAACCTTTGATTTAACCACCACTTGTATTGGTATCGGTGGATTATTGATTGGTCTAATCCCTTTTCTGATGGGCCGTTATCGAATAGATAAAAGCGCAACCACCAAAATATATGATCACTCCTAGGATCCAAAAAAGATGAAAAAACCGTTGATCACGCATCAAGAAGAAAGAAATGCCCCGCTCAATGTGGGTGGTTTCCTCATCACTGTTTTAGCATCTGAAAATGAGACTGGTGGCTACGAAGTATTCCATCAAAGCGGCACCGAAGGTAAAGGACCAGGACCCCACTTCCATGCTTGGGACGAGTCTTTCATTATTACCAAAGGCGAATTGCATTGCGGGGTTGGCGACATAGAAACCTTAGCACTCCCAGGAACATTTATCCATGTGCCTGGAGGATCGATTCACTGGTTTCGTTTTGGGAAAGGAGGCGGCGAGTTTATTTCGATGACATCCAAAGGGAACGCATCAAAAATGTTCACCGCATTTGCAAATGACATTACCTGGGAGAATCCAGACCGCGAAAAACTCATCGCGATGGCGGCAGTTTACGGACAAACAATTATCCCGCCTAAGCCATCAGCTTAGGTAATGATCACCAAGGGAATTGGGGCAACTTTAATGCCCCGTAAAACCGACTAGACTTTAGCCGCAGACTTTCGACCAGGCGCTGCAGGTGGAATGTATCCTGAAATTCTGCACATCAAGCCTTCAACAGCTTCGCCAAGTTCAAAATTAGTAATGCTACAAGTAAAAATCTTCTTTGCTTTTTCTAATTCTCTAACTGACTCGTGAACCTGAATCAAAGAGATCCCAGTATCACTGGCAATCTTTCTATCAACCTCTTGACCATGTTTTCTTAGATAATCTAGTACTTGTTTCGTATACATGTTGTATCCAATTTACACAAAAGAACGTATGAAAAAATCTCGCGTATTTTAGGAAAGAAAAAGGGGCTACGCTTTAACGTAACCCCTTTGATTCCTTTTAATACTTGGTGGGCTGTGCGGGGATCGAACCCACGACAAACGGATTAAAAGTCCGCTGCTCTACCAGCTGAGCTAACAACCCATATTAACTAGCCCGAAAGCTAACTAACGAAAGGGCGCAATTATCCTTAAAAATTGTGCCCCCGTCAATCAAAGTCTAGCGTAAACCCGGAAATTTTCCTTGCATCGCTCGCATCATCTTTGCCATGCCGCCTTTTGCAAGCATCTTCATCATTTTTTGAGTCTCTTCAAATTGATTGAGCAATCGATTGACTTCTTGAACCTGAACTCCAGAACCCATCGCAATTCGGCGTTTACGCGTCGCTTTAATCAGCTCTGGCTTACGGCGCTCAAGTGGCGTCATTGAATTAATAATGCCCTCTATCCGGCGGATCGCTTTATCCCCATCATCGCCATTCATTTTTCCAGCCATCCCTGCCATTTGACTTGGGAGCTTATCCATTAGGGCGCTCATGCCGCCCATTTTGCGCATTTGCACCATTTGCGATTTGAAGTCATCCAAGTCAAAACTTTTGCCTGACTTTACTTTGTCCGCAAATTTCTTAGCTTCGTCTAAATCAACATTTTTTTGAGCCTGCTCAATCAGAGAAAGGACATCGCCCATTCCAAGAACGCGCGATGCCATCCGCTCAGGATGGAAAGGTTCTAAACCATCGACCTTTTCACTCACCCCAATAAATTTAATGGGCTTACCTGTGACATGCCTGACTGAAAGCGCTGCGCCGCCTCTTGAGTCGCCATCAAGCTTAGTTAAGACCACGCCCGTCAGTGGCAGCGTTTCTCCAAAGGCCTTTGCGGTATTGATCGCATCCTGGCCTTGCATGGCATCCACGACAAACAAGGTCTCAACCGGATTTAGTAAGGTATGCAGCGCCTTAATTTCAGCCATCATGGCTTCATCAATGCCCAATCGACCTGCCGTATCAAAAATCAGCACATCGTAATAAAACTTTTTAGCGTGGGCCAAGGCGGCTTCTGCAATATCCTGTGGCTTTTGATTCGCATTGGAATCAAAACAGTCCACTTCTAAACTTTTCCCAAGGGTCTTTAATTGTTCTATCGCCGCTGGACGATAAACGTCAGCACTTGCGAGCAGCACTTTTTTCTTTTGTTCTTTTAATAACTTGGCTAATTTAGCAGAAGTCGTCGTCTTACCAGAGCCTTGCAAACCTGCCATTAAAATAATGGCGGGCGGCACTGCAGCAAGGTTTAATCCAGCGTTCTGAGCACCCATCAACTTTGTCAGCTCTTCATGAACAACTTGAATGACCGCTTGTCCTGGCGTCAGGCTATCTAACACCTCACGGCCATTTGCACGCAGTTTGACTTCAGCAATGAAATCTTTCACTACCGGCAAAGCGACGTCAGCCTCGAGAAGTGCCATACGGACTTCACGCATCGCATCCGCAATATTATCTTCTGATAGGCGTGCTTGACCCCTGAGGGTTTTCATCACACTTTGTAAGCGACCGCTTAAATTTTCTAACATATTAGGTTTATCCTAGATTGCTTTTTACTCAACGAAGTATTTCAAACTTGGGCACGCAACATTAAACTGTGCTTTAGCTCATGTTATAGTGTGTATTCATACACGAACCGTATAATTTTAACTCATATCATCACTATGCAAGCATCAACCTACTTACCTTATTTGGCCGTGATTTTTTTATATTCAGTCGTCGCGATTCGTTTCTGGCGCTCTGTCTCTCAACCAATCAAACAACCAAAATCAAGCAAACATGCAACGCTCATTGCGCTGGGGTTATTGATTCATGCGAGCTTGTTATATCAAGATGTTTTTATTGGCGACCTCAACTTAAATATTGCCAATACCCTTTCACTCATTTTCTGGCTGACCGTATTCATCTATTGGCTTGCTGACTTCAAGCATGAACTGCAAAGTTTACAAGCCCTAGTGCTCCCTCCAGCGGCGTTAACGGTAGCGCTACAAGCCAACTTTCATAACAATGTCATTGTGGCGTTTGCAAACGACCCACTTTTTGTTTGGCACATCTCGATCGCGCTTTTAGCCTATAGCTTGTTTACTTTTGCCGCTCTGCATGCCCTGCTCATGGCCGCGGCCGAGCGCAGCCTGCATCAAAAGACATCGTTCTTGAAACTAACCGATTTCCCTCCGATTATGGCGATGGAAACCTTATTGTTCAGAATTATTGGGGTTGGATTTTTCTTACTCACACTCACTTTGATTAGCGGAATGCTGTTCTCAGAGCAGATTTTTCATCAAGCACTTAAATTCAACCACAAAAATATCTTCACCATTGTTTCGTGGTTAATTTTTGGAAGTTTGCTTTTAGGAAGAGTTCGCTACGGTTGGCGAGGTCGCACTGCAATCCGCTGGACATTGACTGGATTTGCCGTATTACTTTTAGCGTATGTCGGCAGTAAATTTGTGCTCGAAGTTTTACTGAACCGTTAACCCTTAACGCAAGCTAATAATCGGCCAAGCGTGGTCATTCGCATAAGCTTCTAACAACGGATCTGGGTTCACAGCGATCGGCTGATCAACAAGCTTCATTAATGGTAAGTCATTATGCGAATCACTATAAAACCAAGTCGTACCGAAATTGCTTAAGGTTTGCCCGCGCGCCAAAAGCCACTCATTGAGACGTGTAATTTTTCCTTGCTGAAAACTTGGGGTGCCAATCACCCTCCCAGTAAATTCACCATTTACTTCTTCAGGATCTGTCCCAATCAAATTAGGAATACCAAAAGCCGTTGCAATAGGTCCGGTCACAAAACTATTGGTGGCCGTAATGATCAGTAATAGATCTCCATTTGCTCGATGTTTCTCAACCAGCGCTTTTGATTTCTCAGTCATCATTGGCTGAATTTTTTGTGCCATAAATTGACGATGCCAGGCATCTAATGTCGCCCTTGGATTTTGACTCAGCGGCTTTAGTTGGAACTCTAAAAAAGCATTAATATCGAGTTTTCCAACTTTGTAATCAGCATAAAATTGGTCATTAATACTGGCATGCGCTGCACGTTCAACGACACCAATGTCAATTAAGAATTCGCCCCATTGATAATCGCTATCACCCGCCAAGAGCGTATTATCCAAATCAAAAATAGCTAAATCCAATGCAAACTCCTTGATAAAAGAAAAGCCCCCATCAAATCTTTTCCGGGGGCTTTATTCTCAAATAACGTCCCGATTATACTTGCGGATGTGCCCGTTCTGACTTGGCATGAATTTTATTCAACGCATTCAAATAAGCTTTAGCTGAAGCAATCACAATGTCTGTATCAGCGCCTTGCCCATTCACAATTCGACCACCCTTGGCTAACCTGACAGTCACCTCGCCTTGAGCGTCTGTGCCACTGGTAATATTGTTAACTGAGTATAAAAGTAATTCCGCACCACTATTCACGATTTTCTCAATCGCTTTAAAAGCTGCATCTACTGGGCCACCACCGTCTGCTTCAGCACGTTTTTCAACGCCGCTATCAATAACAGTAACGACGGCATGTGGCGTTTCACCAGTTTGCGAACACACTTTCAAATAACCCAATTTGAAATACTCCGTTTCATCATTCACGAAGTCATCGCTGACCAAGGCCTGAATATCTTCATCAAAGATCTCTGACTTTTTATCAGCTAAGGTTTTAAATCTTGCAAATGCCGCATTTAATGCCTCTTCACCATCCAAAGCAATGCCAAGCTCATCCAAACGCGATCTAAATGCATTACGGCCAGACAATTTACCCAAGGTTAATTTATTGGCATTCCAGCCCACATCTTCAGCACGCATAATTTCGTAGGTTTCACGGAATTTCAATACGCCGTCTTGATGAAT
>CAIVUE010000110.1 GCA_903909015.1 uncultured Methylophilaceae bacterium | reverse complement strand
TTTAAGCGGTTCAATTGCCGTTTCATAAAGCTCTTGTGCTAAATTTTTTGCGCGAACCAAGCCAAGAATGGTTACGTAAGTTGGTTTGTTGCTATCTGCATCTTTGCCTGCAGTTTTACCTAAAGTTGCGGTGTCTGCTTCTGCATCGAGAATATCATCAACAACTTGAAAAGCTAATCCTATCGCCTGTGCGTAATGGTCTATTGCAGCAATGCGTGGCTCATTAAAATTATTTCCACTGTAACCGCCTAGAAGCGCTGCAACACGAATCAGTGCTCCAGTTTTTTGGATATGCATAAATTCAAGTTCTGTCTGAGATAAAGTTTCTCCAACACTCGCCAAGTCAATCGCTTGTCCGCCAGCCATTCCACGTGACCCACTCGCTAGGGCTAATAGATTGATCATTTTGAGTTGGTGTTGTGCTTCCGAGTATAAATCCGATGATGATATAACTTGAAACGCCAAACTTTGAAGTGCGTCACCAACCAACAAGGCAGTTGCCTCATCAAATTGTTTGTGACAAGAAGGTTTGCCGCGACGTAAGTCGTCATCGTCCATACATGGCATATCATCATGAACCAATGAGTAGGCATGAATCAACTCAACGGCTGAAGCCGATGGATCAACTTGATTAGCATCCGCTCCGCAAAACTCGCCAGCAGCATGTGCCAATAATGCCCTTACACGCTTACCGCCACCAAGTGTGGCATAGCGCATTGCTTCGTGCAGCTTATTAGGAGCAATATTTGTTGCTGGAAGGGCTTTATCTAGTGCCTGTTCGGTCCGCTTTTGTATGCTTAGGGCCCAGTTTTGAAAATTGGTACTTAAATCCATTTTATTCGCTGTCTTGGTAGGCCTGTAATTCTTCGACCCTACTTGTCCCATCGGAGCTTAAAATGCGGACCTGTTGCTCGACTTCAGCTAAAGTTTTTTGACAGTGTTGCAAAAGCACTGTGCCACGTTTAAAAGCTGTGAGCGTTTCTTGCAAGGGTAATTGTTTGGACTCCATTTGGCTAACAATGCTTTCAAGTTCGCTAACTGCGTCCTCAAAGGTGATATTAAGCGATTCGGAATTGGCGGGTATGTGATCTTTACTCATGCGATATTTTAACCTATTCGGCTTGAAAAGCCTGCTTTAGAAAACCGGAAATATCATCAATTTCCTCTTTGCAAACGGAATGTGCCATCGGATATTCATGCCATTCAATGGGGTATGTGAGATTTTTAAGCAATTGGTGTGAGATCTTGCATGTATCAATTGTAATTACATTATCAAAAGTGCCATGAGCCATAAAAATGGGTACATTTTTATTAGCTGGACTTGCTTCAGTCGCTAACTTTTCCTTAAGTGGAACATATGTAGAAAGTGCTAGAACCCCTGCCAGTCTTACAGGGTAGCGAAGTGCTGTAAATAATGCCATTGCACCTCCTTGGGAGAACCCAGCAACAACGATATTTTTCTCCTCAATCCCTTGATCTACTTCATTTTCGATAAAGGCTCCTATATTTTTTTGCATCACACGCAAGCCGGCTTCATCTTGCTGATTTTGTAATTTTAAACCAAATAAATCATACCAAGCTCGCATTTCATACCCATTATTCATCGTGATGGGTCTGTGCGGCGCGTGTGGGAAAATAAAACGTGTATTTGGAATGTGTAGTTCGGGCACTATGGGTGCAAAATCATGGCCATCTGCGCCCAAGCCATGAAGCCAAATTACACTGTTTTTAATGGGTAAGGATGTTTCAATGGTTAGCGCTTCAAGTGCTAGCATAAAGGCAAGAATTGGGTGAATGTATGAGATTTACATTTTGACATTTAACAAGGGTGCTTGCACGTGCAGTTTTATTGGATCTGAAAAAAAAGCCCCGATAAATCGGGGCTTTTTAAATACTGAATACCTTCAGTAAAAATTACTTAGCTTCGGCTAATGCCTTAAGTGCAGGTAGACCTGCCTCAAATACCCCTGTTACTGCATTAATTGCAGATTCATCATCTTGGCCAGCTGGAATAGGTGGATTTAGTTTATAAACACGGTAGAAACGAGCCATCCAAGTCACAGTTGATTCGCCAGCGCCTGGGCCTGCCTTGACGGTCATTTTTGCGTTGTAATCAGCAACTGGCAATACACCAGAAACGATTTCATATTTTAACTGCATATCTTTATCGTCAGAACCACGAAGTTTTTCGTAAATAGTGCCGCCGCCTTTTAATGTTAATGTGCGGTAGGTTTGATCATCGCCATTCTCATCTTTTTTAGTTTCTAACTTAGTGCTAGCAACTGCTGGATGCCATTTTTGAAGATTGCCAAAGTCTTTTACTAAGGCCCAAACTTTCGCTGGATCAGCTTTAATGACAATTTCCTTTTCTACTTTCTGTGGACTAGGGCCGTGTGCTGATGCTGTTAGCGGCAAAATAGCCATAGCAATGAGTGCGATTACTTTCTTCATGCGAATTTCTCCAAAATTAATGACAGGGCCTACATAAAATGAACAGCATTTTAAGTGCTATAAAACTGTTTCATTGGTGCATAAAACTTAACCTATAACTTTACCTAATTTTAGTGATTTTTACGATGTTTTAATTAAGAATGATTTAATTTAAGCGCGCTTATAAAACGAATTTCCCAAAAGCGCGACTTTTGTCGCCTGTTTTTATTTGAGCTATTATTTTGAGACTTTGACTATCAATGACAGTGACTTGATTGCTGCCCCAATTTGCAATGTAAATGTTACCGGTCAGGTCATCCAAACTTATTCCTTCAGGCACTTCGCCAACTTTAACTTTGGCAATGGATTGCTTATTGGCTAAATTAATTATCGAAACGCTATCATCTTGAGTGTTGGTGACAAATAAGAGCCGCTCATCTTTGCTTGGAGTAATGCAATAAGGGTGCTCTCCAACTCGTATTGTTTGGATTTCTAAGGTGCCCGTGTTTACAACTGAAACTGTGTTGCTTATCACATTGACAACATAAAGCTCACTTCCGTTTTTATTAATTGATAGGCCAAAAGGGTGTTTCCCAACGGATATTCTTTGACTGATTTGTTTGGTATCTGTATCAAAAATGGAAACATCATTACTGTCACGATTAGCAATGTATAGTTTTTTGCCATCGGGACTCATTACCATGCCAGCAGGAGCCTTTCCATTTTGAAATTGGCTTTGTATTTCCATCGTAATGGCGTCTAGCTGATAGATAACGTCGTCAGTCCAGTCCGCTACATAAAGCGTTTTATTGTCTGTTGAAAGTAATAAGCCAACTGGCGTGCCCTTAATTGGGTAAGTGTTAATAAGTTCATTTTTGATGGTATCGATGACAGAAATGCTTTGGCCATCAACATTAGAAATGTAGGCCCGATGGTTGGTTGCTGACAAAGCCACCCCAACTGGTGCTAGTCCGACTTTGACAGTATTGATGACTTTGTTGGTGTTTGTATCAATCACAGAAACGGTATTGTCGCCTTGATTCGTAATGTACGCATTCCCAGACCAACATGAAGTTGCTAAGCCTGTCATCAAAATGGCCAGTGTGATCAAAACAATATTCGGAACAGATGGCTTCAAAACAATACCCTATTAGCTGTAATTGATTTTATTTTAACGTGCATTCAACTACGTTAACGCTTCTTTTTTAATACAGTTGACATACAAAGCTAAAACTTAATTATCGTGCCTTTCAATAATGATATTGAAACGATACCTTTCAATATGTGTGGAAGTGTGAAAAAATTACGGTAAATTATTTAGGCTTTTTTGTGATGATAGATCGCGATGGATATCGCCCGAATGTTGGTATTATTTTAAGTAATGCTAACAATCAGGTTTTTTGGGGAAAACGCATCCGCGAACACTCTTGGCAATTTCCGCAAGGTGGTATAAAGCAAGGCGAGAGCCCTGAAGAAGCCATGTACCGGGAGTTAATGGAAGAGGTGGGATTGCGTCCTGAGCATGTGAAAATTTTAGGACGGACTCGTGACTGGTTGCGTTATGACGTGCCAACGAGTTGGATTAAGCGCGAGTGGCGGGGCAGTTATAAAGGACAAAAGCAAATTTGGTTCTTGCTGCGATTGGTCGGTCGCGACAGTGATGTTTCATTGCGAGCTACACCACATCCAGAATTTGATGCATGGCGCTGGAGTGAATATTGGGTGCCTATGGAGAGTGTGATTGAGTTCAAGCGTGATGTTTACCGACTAGCCCTGAACGAGTTAGCAGTTCATTTGGGAAGTATGGAGCGAACAAAAAGTCGCGCTCATTCCTCTGCGCGACTGATGACAGAGTAAAAAAAGCCGCTTAAAGCGGCTTTTTTTATGAATGATTTAAATTGGCCATCTTTTCACCAAATTTAACTGGCTTAGCCGCCTTCCATGTTCTATTGAATGTTAGTTTATTTTCTGGAAATAGCATCACTACGGTTGAACCAAGTAAGAATCTTCCCATTTCTTCACCTTGTTTAAGTGATAAGTTTTCATGAGAAAAGTCCCAAACCTTCATTTTCCCAGACCTTAGTGTGTTTATCGTCCCATGCCAAACAGTTGCCATGCTTCCTACAATGGTTGCGCCAACTAGTATGAGTACAAATGTTCCATGTGTTGACTGAAACTCACAAACGAGTCGTTCGTTTCTTGCAAATAAGCCAGGAACGCCTTGAGCCGTAGTTGGGTTAACCGAAAATAAATCGCCAGGAACGTAAGTCATGCTTTTCAATTTTCCGTCGCATGGCATGTGAATGCGATGATAATCTTTTGGACTTAAGTATAAAGTTGCGAAGCTACCATTTAGAAAATGATCTGCAAGTGTTTTGTTGCCAGCAAGAAGAGCCAATGTTGAGTAATGATGACCTTTGGCTTGGAATATTTGGTCAGCCTTGATTGAGCCAAGTTGGCTGATTGCTCCGTCTACGGGGCTTATAAAATCAGCCTTATTGATACGCCTCACACCTTTTTTTAGTGGGCGGGTGAAGAACTCATTAAAGCTATCATAAGCCTCTATATTGGGTTCGGCGGCCTCTGACATATTCACTTGGTAGTGCTTTACAAACCAAGCGATGATAGCGGTTGTTAGTTTTCCGGCTTTAGCGGAGGCAACCTTGCCTGCTAATATCGTAATAACTTGTTTGGGGATTAGATATTGAGGTAAAACCTTTAATCGATTAATCACAAAAATCTCGAATCTATAAAAGTAAAAAGGGCAGGGCGCTATGCGCCTTGCCCTTCCATTTTAAGCGAATAAATACTTAATTAGTTCTTAGATTGGTCAACTAATTTGTTTTTAGCAATCCATGGCATCATAGAACGTAATTGTCCGCCCACTTTTTCAATTGGGTGCATAGCGTTCAAGCGACGACGCGCTGTCATTTCTGGGTAGTTTGTACGACCCTCCAGAATGAATTTTTTAGCGTATTCACCGTTTTGGATATTTTCTAAAGCTTCTTTCATTGCCCAACGAGATTCATCGTTAATCACTTTAGGACCAGTGACGTATTCGCCGTACTCTGCATTGTTTGAAATTGAGTAGTTCATGTTGGCAATACCGCCTTCATACATCAAGTCCACAATCAACTTCAATTCATGCAAGCACTCAAAATATGCCATCTCCGGAGCATAACCAGCTTCAACTAAGGTTTCGAAGCCTGCTTTAACTAGTTCAACTGCGCCACCACACAATACGGCTTGCTCACCAAATAAATCTGTTTCTGTTTCTTCACGGAAGTCAGTTTCAATTACACCACCTTTAGTGCCACCATTTGCTGCAGCGTAAGACAATGCGATGTCTTTTGCTTTGCCAGATGCATCTTGATAGACAGCAATCAACGAAGGCACGCCGCCGCCTTTAAGATATTCAGAGCGCACTGTGTGGCCTGGACCTTTAGGGGCAATCATGATTACATCCATGTCTTGGCGTGGCACAATTTGATTGTAGTGAATGTTGAAGCCATGAGCGAAAGCTAATGCAGCCCCCTTTTTCAAATTAGGCGCAACTTCAGCTTCGTAGATTGAAGCCATATTTTCATCCGGTAATAAAAGCATCACAACATCAGCAGCTTTTACTGCGTCGGCGATTTCAGCAACATTATGGCCAGCAGCTTGTGCTTTTGCGCATGAACTACCTGCTTTTCGAATACCAACAGTCACATTAACACCTGAGTCTTTTAGGTTTTGTGCATGTGCATGACCTTGTGAACCATAACCAACGATCGTTACTTTAAGATTCTTGATAATCGATAGGTCAGCGTCTTTATCGTAATAAACTTTCATTTTTTTGCCTTTCGGTGCTTTTTACTTAGGTGATATTAATAATTAAACTTTTAAGATTCTGTCTCCGCGACCAATGCCTGAAGCACCAGTTCGTACGGTTTCTAAAATTACTGTTTTATCCAATGCTTCCAAAAATGCATCTAATTTTGATCCAGAACCAGTAAGCTCGATGGTGTAGCTGCCATCTGCTACATCAATAATACGGCCGCGGAAAATGTCGCTTATACGCTTCATTTCATCGCGCAATGCGCCGGTTGCTTTAACCTTGACCAACATCAATTCTCGTTCAATATGCCGGCCATCATTTAGGTCTAGGACTTTCACAACATCGACCAGCTTGTTGAGCTGTTTGATGATTTGCTCGATTACGTCATCCGATCCGGAAGTGACGATCGTCATACGTGACAAAGTGGCATCTTCAGTAGGAGCCACCGTCAGGGATTCAATATTGTATCCGCGTGCAGAAAACAAACCAGCCACGCGAGAAAGCGCGCCAGCTTCGTTTTCCATGAGTAATGAAATTATATGTTTCATCTTAGCCTTCAATCTCGTTTGCAGCGTCATCTTTATTCGGATCTGAGCCCAAAATCATTTCAGATAAGCCTTTGCCGTTAGGCACCATTGGGAAGACATTTTCTTTTTGGTCTGTTAAGAAGTTCATGAAGACGAATCTGTCTTTCATTGCAAATGCATCTTTAAGAGCACCTTCAACATCGCCTGGTTTTTCAATATCCATACCGACATGGCCGTAAGATTCAGCTAACTTTACGAAGTCAGGCAAACTGTCCATGTAGGATTCAGAATAACGGTTTTCGTAGAAAAACTCTTGCCATTGGCGCACCATGCCTAAGTAGCGATTGTTAAGCAAAATCACTTTAATGGGCAGATGAAATTGTTTGCATGTTGAGAGTTCTTGAATGTTCATTTGGATGCTGCCTTCACCCGTTACGCAAGCTACTTGGGCTTTAGGATCTGCCAATTGGCATCCCATCGCATAAGGCAAACCAACCCCCATGGTTCCTAGCCCGCCTGAATTAATCCAACGGCGTGGCTTGTCGAACTTGTAATATTGAGCAGCCCACATTTGATGTTGGCCAACGTCTGAAGTCACGTATGCATTGCCTTTGGTAACTTCCCAAAGTTTTTCGATCACATATTGTGGTTTGATAATGCTGGTGCTTGAGCCATCGTAGCTCAATGATTTTTTTGTGCGCCAGCCATCAATTTTCGCCCACCAAGATTTCAACGCTGAAGCATCTGGTTTCTTAGTCTCTGAGGCTAAAAGATCATTCATTTCCCCGAGTACGGATTGCACATGGCCAACAATAGGCACATCTACTTTGACGCGTTTTGAGATTGATGAAGGATCTACGTCAATATGAATAATGGTGCGTGGAACGCTCAAAAAATGATCTGGATTGCCGATGACGCGATCATCAAATCGTGCTCCAACAGCTAACAATACGTCGCAGTCTTGCATAGCATTATTAGCTTCGAATGTGCCGTGCATGCCAAGCATGCCGACATATTGTTTATCTGTCGCAGGATATCCGCCTAAGCCCATCAGGGTATTTGTAACTGGATACCCTAGGGCTTTTGCTAGCTTAATTAATTCGTTTGATGCATCGCCTAATACTAGACCGCCACCTGAATAAATCATTGGTCGTTTTGCATCGAGTAAGATTTTTACCGCTTTTTTGATTTGACCTGAGTGTCCTTTAATTACCGGCGTATAAGAGCGCATTTCAACGGTCTTAGGATAGCTGTACTCAGCAAATTCAGCTGTGATGTCTTTTGGGATATCAACAACAACAGGACCTGGGCGGCCACTCGCTGCGATGTAAAATGCTTTTTTGAGGGTGATTGCGATGTCGCGAACGTCTTTAATTAAGAAGTTGTGCTTTACACATGGGCGAGTGACCCCGACCATATCCACTTCTTGAAAAGCGTCCATGCCAATCGCCGCTGTTGGGACTTGCCCGCTAATAACCACCATTGGCACTGAGTCCATGTAGGCAGTTGCAATGCCAGTAACTGCATTAGTTGCTCCAGGGCCTGATGTTACTAGCGCTACGCCAACCTCGCCAGTTGCCCTAGAATACGCATCTGCAGCGTGAACGGCAGCCTGTTCATGGCGAACTAAAATATGTTTGAAGTCTTTTTGCTTAAACAGAGCATCGTAAATATGGAGTACAGCTCCGCCTGGATAGCCAAAAACGAATTTGACTTTCTCCTCATGCAGACATCGCATGATGATTTCTGCGCCAGAAATCTGACCTGTTTTTTGCTGATTGCTTTGATCCATAAACGTACTTGTTTTTGCTGATAATCGGTTAACCCTGAACAGTAACTGTTTACAGCCTTTTGGTCAAGGCTGTGGCTTCAGAATGTTTGCTAAGAAGTTACAAAATAAACCATAAAACACATAGGCTTATTGTATTTTTAGAATGAGTTTTTTCTAAATGTTTGAAAAGCGCATGGATAGATCGATTGCGCTTATGTTTTTGGTAAGGTCACCAATAGAAATTCTATCTACCCCAGTCAGTGCAACTTCTCTAACATTTGAGATATCTATGCCCCCTGAAGCCTCAAGGATCGCGCGTTTAGCATTCAGTTTGACCGCTGCTTTTAGCGTGGAGATATCGAAGTTGTCCAACAAAATTAATTTAGCCCCAGCAATTATTGCGGATTCAAGTTCATTTAAATTTTCAACCTCAATTTGAATGGGTAACTCATTACTATTCTGTTTATTTATTTTTGTAGCGGCTAAAAAAGCGTTGTCTACACTACCAAGAGCAGCAATATGGTTTTCTTTGATCAAAATTCCATCATACAAGCCGAGTCTTTGATTTAGTCCTCCGCCGATTGCAACAGCATATTTTTGAGCAACTCTTAAGCCCGGTAGTGTTTTTCGAGTATCCATTATTCGAGCATTTGTGCCGTGAATTTCATCCACATATTTTTTTGTGGATGTTGCCGTTGCAGAAAGGGTTTGCAAAAAGTTTAGAGCACAGCGTTCAGCAGTCAGCATTTCATTAGCTAACCCAGAAAGAGTGCAAAGTGATTGATTGGCGATCACTGACTCACCTTCTTTAACTTGCCAAATAACTTTGACACTCGGTGCAATTTGTTTGAAACATTCTTCAGCCCAGGGGATGCCACAAATTACAGCAGCTTCTCTTGAGATAATAGTGGCTTCAGCTAACTGATTGGCAGCAATGAGTTGAGCGGTAAAGTCTTTGGTTTTGTCTAAGCCATTTAAGTCTTCGCTAATTGCTGCGAGCACATTTTTTTGAATGGCTTCGGTGATTTTTAGTGAAACTTGTTTGCTGATTAATTGATTCATAAATTCAATTATAATGACATTATGATTAAGATTGTGTTGATCGCGTTTTTATAGAAAATCAAAATAGACCAATTATGAAACTTTTGTATTCACTTACCAGCCCTTACGCTCGCAAAGTCAGAATTGTTGCAATTGAAAAACGTATTCCAATTGATTTGCAATTAGTTGTATTGGCTAATCCTGATTGTCCAGTGAACCTTTATAATCCTTTAGGGAAAATACCTGTTTTAATTATGGACGATGGACAGAGCTTGTATGATTCTAGTGTGATTGCTGATTATCTAGATCAGTCTTCGCCACTATCTAATTTAATTCCACAAGAAACAAAATTAAAATATCAAGTCAAGCGATGGGAAGCTTTAGCTGATGGTGTTTGTGATGCTGGAGTTGCAGTTCTGTATGAATCGCGTCGTCCTGAAAACCTGCAAGATCCTAGTTTTGTTGTTAAGCAAACAGAGAAAGTCAGCCGTGGCCTAAAGGTTTTGAATGACGACCTTGGTAAAAGTCAATTTTGTGTAGCGGAAACATTTAGCTTGGCTGATATAGCCTTGGGGTGTGCCTTGGAGTTTTTACAACGTCGTTTTCCTGAAATCGGATTAGAAAAAAACTACCCCAATCTGGCAAGACTCTATGCATCATTAATTTTGCGTCATTCCTTTATTGAGACTTCCCCACCTTCAGTTTGATCTAATTAAACTGATCCAGTGATAATGCCACCCCCTAGGCAAACGTTGCTTTCATAAACAACAGCTGATTGACCTGGGGTGATTGCCCATTGTTTTTGCCCGAATTTAATCTCAACAAAATCATTGCTAAGCTTATCAATCTCGCATGGCGCGTCTGGTTGGCGATAGCGCGTTTTAGCAGCGTAAACCCAGTTCGTTTTTGGCGCTTCACCACTAATCCAGTGAACCTGGCCTGCTTGTAGACCATCATTCAGTAGTAACGGATGTTCATGCCCTTGGACAACGGTGAGTACGTTACTTTTCATGTCTTTTTGCGCGACAAACCATGGCTCACCATTGCTTTCTTTTGAGCCCCCAATTTTCAATCCTTGACGTTGACCTAGTGTGTAATACATCAAGCCATCATGCTTGCCGACAATTTTGCCATCAGGGGTTTTCATGTCACCTGGTTCGCGGGGTAAATATCGGCTAAGAAACTCCTGAAATGGGCGTTCTCCAATAAAACAAATGCCTGTAGAGTCTTTCTTTTCACTTGTGACAAGACCTTCTTTTCGTGCGATCTCTCGCACATCTCTTTTAAGTAAATGCCCTAGTGGAAACAGCGTTTTTGATAGCTGAGCTTGGTTAAGGCGATATAAAAAGTAGCTTTGATCTTTACTGCCATCTTCTGCCTTTAGTAATTGATATTTCCCAGCTTCAAATGGGTTTTCGCGCACTTGGGCATAATGACCGGTTGCAATAAGATCAGCACCCAAACTCATTGCATGATCTAAGAAAGCTTTAAATTTTATTTCGGCATTACATAAAATATCTGGGTTGGGTGTGCGACCTGCTTGATATTCATCTAGGAAGTTTTGAAATACACGTTCTTTATATTCCTTACTAAAATTGACGGCCTCGATCTCAATCCCAATTTTGTCAGCCACAGAAACTGCGTCAATTAGATCTTGCTTTGATGAGCAGTATTCATCTGTATCGTCGTCTTCCCAGTTTTTCATGAAAAGACCAACCACGTCATAACCTTGTTGCTTAAGTAATAAAGCTGTGACTGATGAATCAACGCCTCCTGAAAGGCCAACAACTACTTTTTTGTTTTTCATGGGCGTTTATTTACTTTTATAAATGGGTGAGTACGGCTAAAGAAAAATGTTGTCCGGTCAAATAATCTCTAACGCATTTTAATACTTGCGGGCTTCGATGAATGGCTTGGGTAGCCTCTAATTCTTCAAGCGTCATCCAAAGAGCACGGATAATTCCTCGATCTAATTCTCGTTCGGCGTGATGCATTCCAAGTTTTCCGATGAATGCAAAGCGTAAATAGGTAATGTCTTTTGCTGGGCGTTGCCAGTGGTAAATTCCCAACAACCCAGTCGGTGTAAAATCGTACGCTGTTTCCTCAAGCACTTCACGGGTGGTCGCATTGAGAATTGTCTCGCCTTCGTCTAAATGCCCTGCTGGTTGATTGATGCGTATACCTTCAGTAGTGTTCTCTTCTACCATTAAAAAACGGCCATCTTGTTCAATGATGGCGGCAACAGTTGTATTTGGTTTCCAAATCATTCAGGTAAACTTAAATGCTTAAATTGCCATTTTACCGCTAGCAGACGCACTAAACCAGCAGGGTTTTTGGATTTTGATGTTTTCTTAGTTGGTAGTTGTTGAGGCTTCAGTTAGTATGAACCCATATTTTTGACCAATAAAATACTGACTTAATTAAAGTAGATTGAAGTAGATAAAAAGAACAGTTAATACAGATGATAGTTAGCCCTCAACCCAATAAGATTTATTTGGCTTCTCGTTCTCCGCGGCGTGCTGAGTTGTTAAAGCAGTTAGGGATTGATTTTATT
Organism: uncultured Methylophilaceae bacterium; assembly: GCA_903909015.1. Lineage (GTDB taxonomy): Bacteria > Pseudomonadota > Gammaproteobacteria > Burkholderiales > Methylophilaceae > Methylopumilus_A. The sequence continues at coordinate 6,982 of CAIVUE010000110.1, read as the reverse complement.
GTATTGCCCTCAGATATTGATGAGTCGCCGCATTTCAATGAAAAATCTGATGATTATGTATTGCGCCTTGCTTCAGAAAAGTCTCAATCTTGTTATGAAAGTCTAGAAGCGCATCAAATGACAATTTATCCAGTGTTGGCTGCGGATACAACAGTAAGTATTGATGGAAAAATATTAGGCAAGCCTCAAGATGATGAGGATGCTTTTCAAATGTTATCCATGATGTCAGGCCGTTGGCACGAAGTGCATACAGGAATCGCTGTTTCAACAAAAGAGGGCGTTTCAGTGGCTATTTCTTCGACAAAAGTGGAGATGATGCAGTTGACTGATGAAAAAATTTTAGCGTATATCGCGACTGGTGAGCCTCGCGATAAAGCTGGTGCTTATGGCATACAAGGTCTTGCTGGAACTCTTATTAAACGTATTGAAGGTAGTTATTCTGGCGTAATGGGATTGCCTATTCATGAGACCTCTCAATTGCTTTGTCATGCTGGAATTCGCATTCTTTAATGCAAAAAAGATTAAAAATTGTAAAAGTGAGTTAAAAATGAGTGAAGAAATTTTAATTAACGTTACGCCGCAGGAAACGCGGGTAGCGATCGTTGAGCAGGGTATTGTTCAAGAGTTACATATCGAACGCAGCAGTTCATTGGGTTTGGTAGGCAATATTTATCGGGGCTCGGTTTGTCGGGTCTTACCAGGCATGCAATCAGCTTTTGTTGAAATAGGATTGCAACGCGCTGCTTTTTTGCATGTGGCAGATGTGCTTGAATGCACCAGTGCTAATCAAGAAAAGACCATTCAAGAAGTTTTGCACGAAGGTCAGCCTCTTATGGTGCAGGTTGTAAAAGAGCCTATCGGGACCAAAGGCGCAAGACTGACTACACAAATTAGTATTGCAGGACGTTTTTTAGTCTATTTGCCTCAGCAGGACCATATTGGAGTATCTCAACGTATTGAGGACGAAGCAGATCGTGAATTATTAAGGGATCGATTAATTGGACTTTTGCCTGAACAGCATCAAGGTGGGTACATTATTCGCACCATGTCAGAGACAGCTACTGATGATGAGCTTTTGGCTGATATTGCCTATTTAGATAAGGTCTGGGTCAACATTCAGGCGGCGAGTCATGGGGCTTCTGAACGTTCTTTGGTGTTCCAAGATTTGAATTTGCCCATGCGTGTATTGCGCGATGTCGTGAGCGAAAAAACAGATCGAATTGTTGTTGACTCTCGGGAAACCTTCCAAAAGCTTTGTGAGTTTTCTGAGCTTTATGCAGCCCGGGCGGTAAAGCGCTTGGAACATTATCATGGCGAGCGTCCTTTATTTGACATGTACAACGTGGAAGTGGAGATCGAAAAAGCCATGTCACGTAAGGTTGAGTTGAAATCAGGTGGGTATCTGATATTTGACCAAACTGAAGCGCTCACCACAGTGGATGTGAATACGGGTGGTTTTGTTAGTGGTAAGAGCTTGTCGGACACGATTTTCAAAACAAATCTTGAAGCATCCCAATGCATTGCACGTCAACTAAGGCTTCGTAATTTAGGCGGGATCATTATTATTGATTTTATTGATATGGATGAAGATGAACATCGCGTTGCAGTTCTTGATGAACTTAATCGTGCAGTTGAAAAAGACCGTGCGCGTGTGGGTGTGAACGGATTTTCTACTCTAGGGCTTGTTGAGATGACCCGGAAAAGGACGCGTGAAAGCTTGGCACATATTCTTTGTGAGCCTTGCCCAACATGCCGTGGACGAGGTGAGTTGAAAACCGCGCAAACAGTATGTTATGAAATTCTAAGGGAGTTGTTACGGCATGCAAGACAATTTAGTGCACGTGAATTTCGTGTGCTTGCATCACAAAAAGTGATTGGCTTACTTATGGATGAGGAGTCACAAAGCTTGGCCAATTTGTCTGATTTTATTGGTAAGCCCGTGTCATTGCAGGTGGAAAATCAATACTCACAAGAGGCGTTTGATATTGTATTAATGTAGTCGATTATTGGGCTTTAAAATAACTTCATAATCACCATTTCCAACGGCGAAAAAACCAACATTTGTATGAGTTGCGCGCTAAGGATTGCGACCAAAGGCGACAAATCAAGTCCGTTAGGAGATGGAATTGCCTGACGGATAGGATTAAGTATTGGTTTTGTTAAAGCATCTAATGCTGGGGCAATAGGAGTGTATGGGTTGATCCAGCTAAGTAATGCTTGCGCGACAATTGCGTATAAAAATAAATCCATGCTCAAGTTTGCAACATGCATTGCAGATAAACATGCTAGGCCTAGCCAAATATAATTCCCAGCCAATGAAAATGGAAAGCCGCTTAAATATTGCAATGAAAACTGCAAAAGCAGTTGGGTTGCAAACGCGAGAAGAAGCGTTGATGTGTCGAGTTTGAAGAGACTTGGTACGACGCGCCTTATTGGGATCACGGCAAAGTCGGTAATCGTAACGACAGCCTGTGAAAGTGGGTTGCGAAAAGGCGCATTTGTTGCTTGCAAATAGAATCTTAGTAAAAAAGCTAGGCTGAGTAAGCCTAGAAGCGTATTCAACAAAAATACCAATGCATTGGTGAGCATGATTAATCCTTACCTAATAAATCGCCAAGCTCTTCTGAGCGAGCTGCAGCTGCTTTTGCTGCTTTGATAATGGAGGATTTAACTGTTGCACTTTCCATAGTTAGAATGGCTTGTTCAGTCGTGCCGCCTTTTGAAGTCACTTGGCTGCGCAAAGTGGCTGTTGATTCATGACTTTGCTCAGCGAGTTTGCTTGCGCCAATAAAGGTTTGTAAGCTGAGTATTTTTGCTTGATCTTCATTTAAACCAAGCTCCAATGCGGCTTGTTGCATTGCCTCGATAAAGTAAAACACATAAGCTGGACCGCTTCCTGAAATCGCGGTCACTGCATCCATCTTAGATTCTTCATCTAGCCACAAAGTCTCACCTACTGCCTTTAAAATAGCTTCAGCTTGCAAATGTTGTGCTTGAGTCACTTCTGGCATGGCGTAGAGCGCGGAAACACCTAATTGAATTTGCGCGGGGGTGTTGGGCATCACTCGAATAATGGCTTGGTAGCCCCCCAGCCAACGTGCAATGTCTTTAGCACGAATGCCAGCGGCAATGGAAATGAGTAATTGCTTTTGTAATAAGCTACCTAAGAAAATTGATAAGTCTCTCAGTTGTTGCGGTTTTACGGCTAAAACGACAATATCTGCTAGGGCAACGCTAGGTAATTGTTCGGTCACTGAAACGCCAAAGTCAGCATTCAGCTTTATCCTTTTCTCTATATCTGGCTCGATTACATTGATGTCAGTCATTAGAAAGCCATTTGTCTTTAACCCCCCAATAAGTGCTCTAGCCATATTGCCGCCGCCTATGAAACAGATTTTTCCGATCGTGTTTTGTGACATATTTAACTTTCAATTTCTCTTTAAAATGGATGGGGCTGCTTTATTTATTTTTTACTGGACGCTCACCAAAAATCGCTGAGCCTATTCTGACAATTGTTGCGCCTTCTTGAATTGCGATTTTGTAATCATTGGACATGCCCATAGAGAGTGTATCAAGCACAAATCCTTCTTGCCTTAGGTCACAAAGCAATTCGCGCATTTGTTTGAATTGATAGTGTTGTAGAGATTCGTCATGGCTTGGCTCTGGTATCGTCATTAACCCTCGTAATGATATTCTAGGCAAGCCGCTAAGCGCCTTTGCCAGAACTAAAAGGTCTGTTGGAGCAACTCCACCTTTTGATGCTTCCCCGCTTATATTTACTTGCAAACAGATTTGTAAGGGGGGTAAGTTTTCAGGCCTAGCATCACTTAAGCGTTCTGCAATTTTAAGCCTATCAACTCCATGAACCCAGCTAAAATTTTGTGCTATTTGCTGAGTCTTATTACTTTGGATGGGCCCTATGAAATGCCATTCAATAGCCAGGTCTTTTAGTTCAATTTGTTTATTCAGTGCTTCTTGAAGGTAGTTCTCACCAAACTTTCTTTGGCCTGCCATGAACGCTGTACGAATTGCTTGATGATTTTGTCCTTTGCTCACTGCGAGCAAGTTAACGGTACCATCTTCAGAGATAAGATTTTGCTTGTTACGATTGATAGCTTCTTTGACTAAGCAGCTTTGTATGTCGTCTAATCGTTTTTGAATTTCGTTCATCATCAGTTTTTTGGGCTAATAAGCATTAAATTTCTACTCTTATTTTTTGGGTATTAAATTAATTTTTATTATATAGAAACAGAATGTTTTTATTTTGCATTTGTGGGCAGGTGTTCTTCAAAAAACGGATATAAATGATATTGACTGTCAGAACTAATATTTCAAAGCTTTTAAGTTAATCTAATAGTGTAAAATGAATAGTTAGAGTTTATGTTTGTTAGATAAATTTTGTGCCTGTTTAACAAGCAATATTTAATAAAAAAATAAAAGTAGTCTATATGGACAAGTGACGTGAGTAATTACAATAAAAATGCTTTTTTAATTAGCTTTAAGCTATTGCGTTTTGTTTTTTACATCGCATTGTCACTGGCCCTTGTAGCTTGCGGTTCAGTTCCGCATCCTGATTTGAAAGTTTCAGTTCCTGCCGCTTGGCGAAATAAGGCTTCTCCCTCCACGTTGCCGATCACTTCAAATGAATCTTGGTGGAAATCGTTAAATGATCAAGTGCTTAACGACGCAATCGATTTGGCAATTAAAAACAATCTAAGTGTTGCCCAGTCATATGAGCGATTGAGTGCTGAGAGAGCTTTGGAAAAAGCTACAATCGCATCACATAAGCCCAAGGTTGGACTGTATCTAGGACCTAACAGCTCAGTAGCTTTTTCAAATTATCGCTCTTCGAGTGCTTTTTTGTTTGGTTTCGATTTTAATTGGGAGTTGCCTTATACCGCCAAGAAAGAAGGCGAACTTATTATTGCGAAAGCAGACGCATACGTTGCCTTTATTGGGATGGTTTCAGCTAGAGCAAGTATTGTGTCTGAAGTGGTTAGAGTTTACGGGGAACTCAGAGCTACGGATCAAAAAATAAAATCACTTAAAAAAATAGTCGCCTATCAGCATGGTATAGCAGAAATGTTCGAGCGATCAGTGAGTTTGGGTGCCGCTTCAGAGGATGATTTGATTGGTGTCCGTGGAAAATTAATTGAAGCAGAATCAGCCCTTTATGAAATGCAGGTTTTTCATGAATCTGCGCTACAGCGTTTAGATGTTTTATGTGGTTTGGATGCACCTTTGGAACAATGGCTTGATTTTGGTGAATTGCCTTGGCGATTTGAACGTGCTGAGGTTCCAGTTTTTGCTGTGCCAGTGGATCTAATTATGGAGCGCCCCGATGTTCAAGGCGCTATTGCTAATGTTATGCGCGCTGCGGGTGCGGTAGGAGTTGCTGAGTCTGAGCTTTATCCGAAAATTGGATTGGAAGGTGCTGTTCTTTATTCGGGAACAATTATAGAGAAGCAGGGAGCAAATACCCCTGAGGGACTGATTAAGTTTTTAGCGCCGAGCTTGCGTCTGCCAATCGTTGACTGGGGAATGAGAAGAGAGCAAATGAATGCAAGTGAGGCTGAGTTGCGAAGGGCTATTCTTGGTTACCGAGACACAGTATTGCAAGCAATTGCTGAAACAGAAATCGCAATTGCAAACTTCAATGCTACCAACAGTCGTCTTATTCAGACTGAAAAAGAGGTGCTGACACTAAATGAATCTGCTAAACATCAACAAACAGCCTTGCGTGCAGGGTATTTAAGTTCTCTTGAGGCATTTAGGGCTTTTGCAAAAATGCAGGAGCGTAAAATGGTGCATGCTGATAATCAGTCATTGTGGCTAAGTGCGTTTGCTGTAGCAAATAAAGCACAAACAAATATGACCATTGAAAAAGTCAAAAGCGCTGAAAAAAATCCGACAGATTTAGGTAATAAAATTAATTAAGTAGGTATTGCTTGAGGTAGATGCTACATGAATGGATTCAAAAAAGATCAACTGGCGCGCTTTGGATTGATATTCAGTCTGTTAGCACTCATTTTGTTTGTGGTTTTAAAAGTGATGAGTAATCGTGAGGCTTCATTAAGCCAAACGAAGGAGTTGCCGCTCTCAGTAACTGCGGTTGAATCTCGTATCGGCTCGGTAGCAAGACAAATGATTTTCTCAGGTCCGATCGTTGGCAGGGATGAAGTGCCAATTTATAGTGAATTAGGGCAAGGTCGTATTGATAAAGTCTTGGTTGAAGCAGGCGACCATATTAAAGCTGGAGCCATTCTAGCCACTATGGATACAACTTATTTACGTATACAAAAAGCTCAACAACTCGCTAATCAGCAACGCGCTAGTATTGCAATAAAACAACAAGAAAATGCATTGGAAGAGGCGCAAACACAGTTATTACAAGCTCAGACCGAGCGTAAGCGAGGTGACTTAGTTGCCGAGTCTGGGTTGATATCAAAAGAAGTAAGGGATCAGCGCGTGACTGCTGAACAGTTAGCTAAGACTCATGTGCAATCGCTTAAAAATACTCTTGATATTGCTCATGAAGACTTTAATTTAGCTGTCGCACAGGTTGCCGAGTCTGATTTGCGTTTAAATCAAGCGGCTATTCGCTCTCCGGTTTCTGGCATGTTGATTGAACGTAAAGCAAAAATCGGTATGTCTATTGCCCAAAACTCCGATCCTTTGTTTAATGTACTTCGTGATGATGATGTGGAAGTTGAATTGGAAGTTTCTGCTGATGATGCTACCCGATTGAATGTTGGCATGCCGGTGTCCATTCAAATGGCAGGTGAAGTTTCAGTCACTGCGCCAATAAAATCGCATTCAAGTGAGGAAGTTTTATCGGTGATTGACTCATGGGCTAAAGCTTGGGCCCATAAGGATATTGCAACCTATTTAAGTTTCTACGGTGATGGATTTGAGCCACAATCTAAAATTGATAAGGCTGCTTGGGTGGAGCAACGAAAAAAGCGTTTGGCTACTAAAGATT
>CAIVUE010000109.1 GCA_903909015.1 uncultured Methylophilaceae bacterium | reverse complement strand
TTTACGTTGAGCCAGCCAATTACGTGTCGCGATTAATGAGGCTAAGCCAATAAAAGCGCCTGGCGGCAAGATAGCAAGCAAGAAACCATGATAATCAGGAATGACCGTCAAGATCATTGATTTTGCTGACGGCCCAAAGACCAAATCAATCCCTGAAAATAATGTGCCTTTTCCTATAATTTCTCTGATACCCCCAAGCGTTGCAAGCACTAATGCCAGACCAAAACCCATCATAAATCCATCCAAGGCAGATGGCACAACTGGATTCTTTGCCGCAAAAGCTTCAACCCGGGCTAGCACAATACAATTAGTCACAATGAGCGGGATAAAAATGCCTAAAACTGCATGCAAACTTTGCAAATAAGCATGCATAGACAGGTCAATAATGGTTACCAAGGCCGCAATAATGAGAATAAAAACTGGGATGCGAATTTCGGTTGGCACCCATTGACGTATGGGAGCTACGCTCGCATTACTGGCAGCCATCACAACGGCGGTCATCACGCCTAGACTAAATCCATTCACTAAACTGACCGTCATGGCCAATGTCGGGCATAAGCCCAACAATTGCACTAAACCAGGATTCTGTTTCCACAATCCATTCTCTACGATTTCACCATAAAATACCTTAGGTGAACTCTTAACCTCTACCTGAGCAGTTTCTGCGATTTCTTGATTAGCTTCATTCATCTCATTTCCTCTATGCATCTGACGAACTATTGCGTCAACGCCTGGCCCGATGTTGTTTCAAAAATGACTTGTTGATGCGCTTGATAAAATTTAAGGACTTTATGAACCGCTTTAATGACCGCACGCGGTGTGATAGTGGCGCCAGTTGTAAAATCAAATTGGCCCCCATCTTTCTTCACAAACCAAGCATCATCGTTTGTTTTATCAAGCGACTGAGCATCAAAATTTTTGATCCAATTACTGTGGGCAATATCAATATAATCCCCAAGTCCAGGGGTTTCTTTATGGTCTAAAACTCGCACGCCTACAATTTCACCAGAAGATTTTATCGCAACTAATAATTTAATATCCCCGCTATAACCATCTGGCGCAGTTGCCTCCAAAATCACCGCTGAGGGCTCTCCTTTGAGTCGTGCTCGATGAATCATGGTTTCATCACGATTAGCTAAGTCGCCACCGCTTGGGAATTTAACTGCATCTTGTAACAAATCATTGTCATATAAACTTGCTGGCAAAATTTGTCCGAATAAGTTCATCCGCACAGCCGCCTCAGCTTTAGAAATAGGCGCTTTGGTCGTGTGATGAATGATCGCTAGACTTAATGTCCCCACCACGGTAAACGCAATCATTATCCATGCGGTCTTAATTGCATGACTTAGAATCATTTTATTCATTTTTGATGCCCAAATACACGAGGCTGCGTCCAAGCATCAATCAAGGGAACACACATATTCATTAACAATACCGAGAATGCAACGCCATCAGGGTAGCCGCCATAAACGCGAATTAAATAAGTCAGGATTGCAATACCTGCTGCAAAAACCAATTTACCCTTTGGCGTTGTTGGACCGCTCACAGGATCGGTAATAATAAAGAATGCACCCAACATTGAAGCGCCAGTAAATAAATGAAATAGTGGATTTGCAAAATGTGTTGGATCCACCATGAAAAATACCCCAGCCATTAACGCAAGAACGACTAAAAAAGCAATTGGAAGATGCCAAGTAATCAAGCGTTGTTGGAGCAAATAAAGTCCTCCCAACAAATAAGCACCGACAATCAACTCAGTACCTTTTGCACCTAAGAGGCCAAACTGAGTTGCTGAAACAATCTCTTGCACAGTGTGATGAAGTGTCAACTGCGTTTTTAAATAATCGAGCGGAGTTGCCATACTGACAGCATCCAGACTCATACCGCTCGTCACACCAAAAATATATTGAAGTTGGTTTGCAAAGCTCAATTTAGCTTGTGCCAATTCAATTGGTGCTGGCCAATGGGTCATGATGACGGGGAAAGAGATCAATAAAACCGCATAGCCCACCATGGCTGGATTAAATGGGTTATAGCCCAAACCACCATAAAGTTGTTTAGCAATCACAATGGCAAATAAAGTGCCCACCACGACTAACCACCAAGGAGCTAATGGAGGGAGCGAGAGTGCTAATAGCCAAGCAGTAAGCAAAGCACTGCCATCCATCAAGAATGGCTTAATTGGACGATTGCGCAACTTAAGCATCAACGCTTCCGCGCACAACGCGGTAATCGATGCTAATGCCAACATAACCAAAATACCGGCTCCAAACACCCATACATAGGCAACGATAGCGGGGACAAGCGCAAGCATTACCTTCAGCATAATCACACTAACGCTAGGCGCACTACTTAAATAGGGAGATCGACTCATTTTTCATCCTGTGAGCTAGCTTGTTCATTGACCACTTGCTTTGCGGCTTCTCGTCTCGCATCGATTTCTGCAATTTCGGCCTGCACTAAGGGTGCCGGATCGCTAACATTTTGCGGGGTTAATGATGTTTTTTGGGCTTTTGCACGTTCTATCGCAGCGGCAATAGCTGCCTTTTTAGCCGCCATTGCAGGATCGTCAGTTGTCTCATTCGCTGATGTTTTAGCCGCTTCAACTTTCGCACCTGCCGCTTTTTGTGCATGCTTTTCTGCACGCTCTTGTTTTTCACGCTCAATTCGCATTAATCTGAACTCATTACGCTCACGGGCTAAGTCTGCCGCCTCTTTTGCACGGTCCTGAGCAATGATTTCACTTTTTGCGAATCGATAATATTGCACCAAAGGAATATTACTTGGGCATGCATAAGTGCAACATCCGCATTCGATACAATCGAACAATTTATATTCACGCGCTTTTTCTAAATTGCTGGATTTAGAAAACCAATAAAGCTCTTGCGGCTGAAGGCTGACAGGACAGACATCGGCACACCGCGCACAACGTATACATGGCATTGCAGGTGGCGCAGGTGCAAATAAATTCGGCGAACTGACGATAATGCAGTTTGCTGCCTTTGTAATTGGGACTTCTACAGACGGCAAGCTAAATCCCATCATAGGGCCGCCCATAATGTAATCATTCGTTCCAGCTAATGCGCCACCTGCGGTTTGGATTAAATCTGAGACAGGTGTACCAAACAGCACATCATAATTAGCAGGATTTTTTACATTACCGGTAATCGTCACGATGCGCGACAACGCCGGCTCACCAAAATCAAAATAACGATGCAGTGCCAATAAAGTAGCCACATTAAAACATTGCAAACCCACGTCCGTTGAACGTTTATCTGCAGGCACTTCAATCCCTGTCAACAAACGAATCAATTGGCGTGCATCGCCACTTGGATACTGGGTCGGCACGACCACCACTTTAAGGATGACTTCTTTACTTAAATGGCTTGCAGCACAAGCCAAACGCATTGCTTCTGCTGCTTCAGGCTTATTGTCCTCAATCCCTATTAAACACTCTTTTGCGCCCAACAAATATTGAGCAATTTCAACACCCTTGAGAATTAGCGCTGCCCGCTCACGCATCAACATATCATCGCAAGTGATGAAGGGTTCGCACTCAGCAGCATTAATCACCAAAGTTTTTACCTGGGATTTTGCACTTGTCCTTAACTTAACTTGGGTTGGAAAAGCAGCACCACCAAGACCAACAATCCCAGATTTTCTTAGCCCCTCTAGCAACTGAGCTTTATCTTGATTACGCCATTCCAAAGGTGCATGTGCAATCCATTCGTCTTTGCCATCAGCGTCAATTACTAAGCATCGATCTGGCAATCCAGAAGGGTGAGGAATTAAAGCGTCTTCAATCGCTGCAATGACTCCTGAAGTTGGCGCATGAATAGCAGATGAGATATTACCTTCAGCTTCAGCCAATAACTGGCCTTTAAGCACCCGATCGCCAACAGCAACCAAGACCTTAGGTAAGGTGCCAACATGCTGGCGAAGTGGCAACACCAATCGCTTTGGAAGTGGCAATTGACCGATAGGCTGATGGGTAGACTCTTGTTTATGCTCTGGGGGATGAACGCCGCCATTGACAGCAGCATAGGCATCTCCAAAGCCAAGCCCCTGTTTTACAATATTCAATAATGAACTCATCCGTTAATGCCTCATCCCTGTTTGGGCAATATTGGCAGCACCTAGTGGTTTAATTTCAAATACTGGATAACGCCATTTCCAGTTATCGGGCGATTCAGCAATGGGCTCCATCGTGATGCAATCAACAGGGCACGGCGCAAGACACAACTCACACCCCGTGCACTCTGAAGCAATCACAGTATGCATATGCTTTGCTGCACCTAAAATTGCATCAACAGGACAGGCTTGAATACACAGCGTACAGCCAATACATGTAGATTCATCAATTAAGGCAACAGATTTAGGTTTAGGTAATCCATGCTCAGCATTAAGGGGCTTATATTCAACCCCCATCAAATCAGCTAAAGCATGCGCTCCAGCGTCGCCGCCTGGCGGGCATTGATTAATATCAGCTTCACCCGCAGCGATTGCGGTGGCATAAGGCTTGCAGCCAGGAAATCCACATTGACCGCATTGAGTTTGGGGCAAAATTGCATCAATACGTGCGACCAAGGGATCGCCTTCGACTTTAAATTTAAGGGCCGAGTATCCTAGCAATATGCCAAGGACTAGCGCCAAACCTATCATCACATAAACTGCGGTCAACATTAGCGCACTAACCCCGCAAAACCCATAAAGGCCAAGCTCATCAAACCGCCAGTCACCATCGCGATCGCTGCGCCTTGAAATATTGAAGGCACATCAGCGGCTTCTAAACGCTCACGCATGGAAGCGAACAAGATCAGCACCAATGAAAAGCCCATTGCACCGCCAAAACCAAATACCAGGGACTCGAATAAATTATGTTTTTGTTGTACGTTTAGTAAAGGTATACCGAGCACCGCACAATTCGTAGTAATGAGAGGCAAATAAATACCAAGCACCTGATAGAGAACGGGTGAATTTTTTTCCATCCACATTTCAGTAAACTGAACCACACCCGCAATGACGACAATGAATGATACTGTGCGCAAATAGAACAAATCAGTGCCCAGCAAATATTCACTGATGAAATAACTGGTTCCCGACCCAATCGTTAATACAAAAGCCGTAGCCATCGCCATGGCGACTGACGCCTCAAGTTTTTTAGACACCCCCATAAATGGGCATAAACCTAAAATCTTGACTAGCACAATGTTATTCACTAGCGCAGCGCCAATGAACAGCAAAATATAGTTTTGTACCATGGTCTCTACTTAATAGTTAAGCGTTGGATGAAAATTGGATAATTATACAGCGTTTATAGCCCCTCGTTCAAAGTGGGCGGGGATATTCGCAGGAATTAAGTCCATCATAATAAATTGAAAAACCGATCTTCCAAATCGTATTTGCTTATAAGTTTATAAGGACTCATGATAAAGATAATAATTCCATCGATAACCACAATAAAACATATTCTAGTTCGCACGCTTTCAGTTAAAATAAGGCGATTTAATTAATTTGTCAGGTTTAATCATGCTGCAAGGCAGTTTTGTCGCTATCGTTACACCCATGCATGCGGACGGTAGCCTGGATATTCCATCACTTCATCAACTCATTGATTTCCATATCAATGCAGGCACAGATGGCATCGTGATCGTCGGTACAACTGGTGAATCCCCCACTGTTGATTATGATGAACACCGCGCCCTAATTAAAACTACTGTAGATTACGTTGCTGGTCGAATTTCGGTGATTGCTGGCACGGGTGCGAATTCAACGCGTGAAGCCATCGAACTGACACAAGCTGCAAAAGAACTAGGCGCTGATGCATGTTTGCTGGTTGCCCCCTATTACAATAAGCCAACTCAAGAGGGCCTCTATCAGCACTACCGCACTATTGCAGAAGCTGTCGACATCCCCCAAATTCTTTATAACGTCCCAGGTCGCACTGGGGTAGATCTCAGTAACGATACAACGCTTCGTCTAGCAGAAATTGCTAATATTGTAGGTATTAAAGATGCAACCGGCAGCATAGAGCGTGGCTCAGATTTAATCATCAGAGCCCCAAAGGATTTTGCAATTTATAGCGGCGACGACGCCTCTGGCATGGCGTTAATGCTGATGGGAGGCAAAGGGGTGATTTCGGTGACCGCAAACGTCGCGCCAAAGCAAATGCATGAAATGTGTGTGGCTGCAATGTCTGGAAAAGTGGCTGAAGCTTGTGCAATCAATGCGAAATTATTCCCGCTTCATCAAAAACTGTTTGTTGAAGCGAACCCTATTCCTGTGAAATGGGTGTTAAATCAAATGGGATTAATTGAAGCTGGCATTCGTTTACCGCTGGTTCCCCTTTCTGCCTCGAATTATCAGGTGCTGTTAAACGCGATGAAAAGCGCTAACATCTCAACTAACTAAAGAATTACATTAAGAGAAACTGCATGCATCCAAATAAAATCAAGCCTATCATTCTAGCTAGCTTATTAACGCTAGGCTTAAGTGGTTGTGACTCCATACCATTCATGAACAACACGCCTGATTATAAGGGTGCCGGACGATCAAGGCCTTTGGAAGTTCCTCCGGATCTTACCTCCATTTCAGCCAACGACACCTATACCGTTCCAGGTGGATCGACGACATATTCGGAGTTTAGCCAAGGCCAAGACAACCCTGCTGAGAAAGAAAAAATTCTGCCTACGCCAGAAAGCGTGCATTTAGAACGTGCTGGGTCACAACGTTGGTTAGTCGTTGATGCGCCACCTGAGAAAATATGGCCAGTCATTCGTGAATTTTGGGCAGATCTTGGATTCGCAGTTCGTGTTGAGAATACAGATACTGGCGTCATGGAAACTGAGTGGGTCGACCCAAGCAGCCTAACTAAAGACGATAAAGGAAATTACTTAGACAAGTTCCAAGGATGGTTAGATAGACTAAATACCCTAGCTAACCGCCAAAAATTCCGCACGCGTCTTGATCGTGGCAATGACCAAAACACGACTGAAATTTACATGAGCCACCGTGCAGTATCAGACACACCTGACGACGGCAAAGTTATTGTTCGCACAAGACTGGGCAACATTGATCAAGGTTACGCGCAAAAGAATCAAGGCAGAACCAAAGAAGATCAAGAACGTGCTGATGGTGAGGATTTAGATGCTGAGTTACTTCGTCGCTTGATGGTCAAATTAGGCATTGAAGATCAAAAATCTCATTCCATTATGGCCAATAGTGCGACGCAACTTAGAGCATCAGTCACTAAAGCGCCTGACGGCACTTTAACATTAGCTGTCAATGATGAATTCGATCGTGCGTGGAGACGTGTTGGCTTGGCCTTAGACCGGGTTGGTTTTGTGGTAGAAGACAAAAACCGTTCAAACGGAATTTATTTTGTTCGCTACACGGATGTCGACATTGACACCTCACCAAAAGAGAAAAAAGGCTTGCTTGATAGTCTGAAATTCTGGGGCGACGATAAAAAAGAAGAGAAAAAACCAGAACCAGTCGCTGAACCTAAGAAAGAAGGTTCCTCACTGACTGATAAATTGAAATTCTGGGAACCTGCTGAAAATAATACGGTAGATCCATCGAAACAATATCGAGTCAAAGTTGAAGAAAATGGTGACACTGGCTCTAAAGTCACGATTGTTGATAAAGAAGGTAATATCAACAAATCAAATACAGCCAACGTGATCATCAACCTACTTTACGATCAACTAAAATAATCCACTTTCAAGCCCTATGAGGTTTTCCTCGATCGGAAGTGGTAGCGCCGGCAATGGCCTAGTGATAGAACAAAATTCAACTAGGCTTTTGCTGGACTGCGGGTTTGGACTGCGTGATACAGAAAAACGACTCAATCGCATCAACCTAACCCCAGATCAAATCACCGGCATACTGATCACGCATGAACATGAAGATCATGCGGGCGGGGCGTTTAAGCTAGCTAAGAAATATAATATCCCCTTATGGTTAACGCATGGCACATTCAAGATGCTAGAGCGCGCGCTTCCAAAAGACCCTATTGATATCCGTATTATTAACAGCCACACGGCTTTTAATATCAATGAAATTGAGGTTAGCCCCTTCCCCGTGCCTCACGACGCAAGAGAACCCATTCAATTCACTTTCTCAAATGGCGACAAAAAATTAGGGGTTTTAACAGATACGGGATGCGCAACGCCGCACATATTAGAGATGTTAAATACCTGTCATGGCTTAGTGCTAGAGTGCAACCATGATTTAGATATGTTAATGAATGGCATCTATCCCTATTCACTTAAACAAAGAGTGAGCAGTAGACTTGGTCATCTTGATAATAACGCCTCTGCAGAAATTCTAAGCAAACTCGATAATCGTCATCTCATGCATATTGTTGCAGCGCATTTAAGTGAGAAAAATAATACACCTGAATTGGCAATCAATGCCCTTAGCAACGCTCTGAACTGCGAAAAAAACTGGATAGGAATAGCAGAGCAAGAAACTGGATTTGATTGGCGAGA
>CAIVUE010000108.1 GCA_903909015.1 uncultured Methylophilaceae bacterium | reverse complement strand
CTTAGATGAAGTGATTTTTGCAGATAAGGTGCATGCGCTTTTGAGTGATTCAGATGCGCGGGAAGCGTTGGGAAAAGCGGCTTATCATTATGCAAAAACAAGTTGGACTGATAGAGCGCAGGCAAAGCGAATGATTAGCTTTTATAAGGATGTGACAACTTCTATTTAATAAATCATAGGCAATAAAAAAGCAGGCCTAGGCCTGCTTTTTTTATTTTTAGGATAAATCAACCAAATCGACCAGTAATATAGTCTTCAGTTTCTTTACGTTGAGGTTTAACAAAAATCTCATCTGTTTGCCCAAATTCGATCAGCTCACCAAGGTACATATATGCAGTGAAATCTGAGCAACGAGCAGCTTGCTGCATGTTATGCGTCACTATGGCAATCGTGTACTCTTTCTTGAGTTCATGAATAAGTTCTTCAACTTTTCCTGTAGAAATTGGATCAAGTGCTGACGTAGGCTCATCAAGTAATAAAACGTCAGGTTTATTTGCGATGACGCGGGCGATACATAACCGTTGTTGTTGGCCGCCTGAAAGAGAAAGCCCGCTTTGATTTAGTTTGTCTTTAACTTCTGTCCAAATCGCAGCTTTTGTAAGCGCCCATTCAACACGCTCATCCATTTGGGGTTTAGATAGGTTTTCATATAAGCGAACACCGAAAGCAATATTGTCGTAAATGGACATTGGAAATGGAGTCGGTTTTTGAAATACCATGCCGATGCGTGACCTTAATAGGTTGAGGTCTTGTTTAGCGTTGAGGATATTTTCCCCATGAAAATTAATTTCACCTTTAGCAACCTGATTGGGGTAAAGGTCATACATTCTATTAAGCGTACGAAGTAGTGTTGATTTCCCACAACCTGATGGACCAATGAAAGCAGTCACTTGGTTATCTGCTACATTGAAATTAATATTTTTAAGTGCGTGATAGCTACCATAGAAAAAATTCAAATCACGAATTTCTAATGCATTCTTATTAGAATTCGATGAATTGCCATAATGGCTATTTTCTTTTTCTGCTTTTACGTTTAATTTGATCTCCATACCCACTTATCCTCTGTTTTTTTCGCGGAAAAATACCCGCGCTAGTATATTTAAGCTTAAAACGCTGAGCGTAATTAATAATGCCCCACCCCAAGCCAACCCCACCCAGTTGTCATAAGGGCTCATTGCGAATTGGAAGATCACTACAGGCAGATTTGCCAATGGTGCATTCATGTTCATTGAATAGAACTGATTACTAAGCGCAGTGAATAATAGTGGTGCAGTTTCACCGCTAACACGTGCAAGTGCTAGTAATATGCCTGTCATTACCCCACTTTTTGCTGCTCTAAGTACAATCATTAAAGATACTTTCCATTTTGGCGCACCCAAGGCATATCCTGCTTCTCTTAGGCTGCCAGGAACAAGGCGTAACATATTTTCTGTTGTCCGCACAACAACAGGAATGGCAATTAATGTTAATGCCATGCTTCCAGCCCATCCAGAAAAGTGTTGTGCTTGAGCTACGACTAATGCGTAAACGAATAAGCCAATCACGATTGATGGGGCAGATAACATGATGTCGGTGACGAATCGGGTGATGGATGCAATACGGCTTTTGTCGCCATATTCCGAAAGATAGATACCAGCTAAGACACCAATGGGGGTGCTAATTAAGGTACAGCTACCAACCATTAACAAGCTCCCAATAATGGCATTTAGCAATCCACCGCCAGCTGTACCCGGGGCTGGGGTACTAGCAGTAAACATTGCCCAATTAACTGAAGAGAACCCCTTGATAAAAAGGACACTGAGTATCCATAACAGAAAAAACATCCCGATGCTCATAGCAACCATGCATAAAGCAAGAGCTATGTTATTAGTTCTTTTTCTTCCTGCCAGTATTGCTCTTTTATTGATTAAAACATCACTCATGATTTAGACCCTTGTTTCTTTTCCATTTGAAGCAACATCAGTTTTGCTAGGGTCAAGATCGTTACTGTGATCACAAATAGTGCTAATCCTAAAGCAAACAATGATGAGAAGTGCAATCCTGGCTCTGCTTCTCCAAATTGGTTGGCTAGGGTAGAGGCGATAGAACTACCAGGTGCAAATAAGGATGGAAGTATGCGTTGTGCATTACCAATAACGAACGTGACAGCCATGGTTTCACCTAAGGCCCGTCCGAGGCCTAACATGATGCCGCCAACAACACCTGCCTTAGTGTACGGAAGAATGATATGTCTTGCGACTTCCCAAGTTGTACAACCAAGTCCATATGCGGACTCTTTAAGTATCGGGGGAACAATTTCAAATACATCACGCATCACAGCCGAAATGAATGGCAGGATCATGAGTGCAAGGATTAACCCTGCGCAGAGCATCCCAATTCCATTGGGTGCCCCGGAAAATAGTGTGCCAATATAAGGTATTTTACCTAAGGAATTTGCTAATGCAGGCTCTACGTGATCGGCAAAAACAGGTGCAAAAATAAACAGACCAAACATCCCATAAATAATAGATGGCACAGCTGCCAGAAGCTCAACAGCAACGCCTAAAGGTCGACGTAGAGTTATCGGGCAAATTTCAGTCAAAAATAATGCAATACCAAAGCTTAATGGGGTGGCAATGATGAGCGCGATAAATGATGAAACTAAGGTGCCATAAATTGAGATAAGGCCACCAAATTTTTGTTTATTAATATCCCAGTCAGCACTAAAAAAGAAACCAAACCCAAATTCTTTTAGGGCAGGAAGTGCATTAATGACGAGTGAGATAATGATTCCAAGAAGTACGATCAAAACAAATAAAGCCGAAAATTGAGATAACACATGAAAAGCTATATCTTGCATACGCTGAATTTTTGATGTTTTAGTATTACGTATCGTGGATTTTTGCATGTTAGAAATAGTGTTCATAATTCCTGCAATTTCATTGATTAGAATATAAAGAGAAGCCCAAAATAAGGCTTCTCTTTATTGTTTGCTCTGAGTGTTACTTAGTAATAACTTGTGACCAAACTGTTTTCTCAATGTAGCCAATTGTTTCATCTGGCAATGGAACATAGTCCAAGTCAGTAGCAAGTTGTTTACCTTGTTTTAAACCAAAGTCGAAAAACTTCATTACTTCAGCAGCTTTTGCTTTATCTGAAGGTGATTTGTACATCACAATGAATGTTGCACCGGTGATTGGCCATGCATTCGCGCCAGGGGCGTTAGTGATGAATGTTGCCATGCCTGGGAATTTAGTCCAGTCAGTACCAGAAGCTGCTGCTGCAAATGTTTTGTCATCAGGTAATACATATTTACCATCTGCATTTTGCAGTGATGTGTAAGTCATGTTGTTTTTCTTAGCGAAGGCATATTCTACGTAGCCGATAGAATTCTTAACACGCGTTACGTTTGCAGCAACACCTTCATTACCCTTGCCACTCACTGTTGAAGTTGCTGGCCAGTTCACTGTTTTTCCGAAGCCAACTTCTTCTTTCCATGAAGGGCTCACTTTTGAAAGGTAGTTAGTGAAAATAGCTGTTGTACCAGAGCCATCTGAACGAGTCACAACGTTGATAACGTTTGGTGGAATGTTAACGCCTGGATTCAATGCAAGAATTCGTTTGTCATTCCAAGAGATGATCACGCCTTGGAAAATTTTAGCCAAAACGTCTGGAGTTAATTTTAATTCGCCTGGTTTTACACCATCTAAATTAACTACTGGCACTACACCACCAACGATTGCTGGGAATTGAACTTGACCTTTCGCTTGAAGATCTTCTGGTTTAACTGGGTCGTCCGTTGCACCAAAATCAACAGTTTTAGCGTTGATTTGTTTAATGCCACCGCCAGAACCAATAGATTGGTAGTTTAAGTTGTTGCCAGTTTTTGCTTTGTAAGCTTCAGACCATTTAGATAGCACAGGGTAAATGAATGATGAGCCAGCGCCAGTCATTTCAGCTGCTGAAACGGTTAGCGTTGCTGTTGCAGTAGCTGTTAATAAAACAACAGATAGTGCTTTTTTCAAATTAAAGTTCATGAATTTCTCCGGATTTATTAGGCTAATAAAACAGGCTCTAGGTTAGTGCACTTATATTACATATTTGTGACATTTTTTGCGAAACATTATCTTAAGATTTAGGATTTATTTTGATCGAATTCTTGGCCTATATTCTTTGATGTATAATTTAACGTTGTTTATAGCAATTTATGCGTCATGGAAGCAGAACAACTTAATCTCATTAGTAATCGTCTGATCGACCTTGCCGAGCGTCAAGTTGCGCTTCGGGGGTATCTTTGACTTCGAAACCAAGCAACAACGTCTAGATGAAGTTAGTCAGCTATTAGAAGACCCTAGTATTTGGAACGATAATGATCGCTCCCAAAAGCTCGGAAAAGAGCGACGTGAGCTTGAGGGGGTTGTGAAGTCTCTAGTTGATATCGATGCTGGTATTCGTGATGCCACCGAACTCTTTGCTATGGCTAAAGATGAGGATGATCAAGATACGCTAATAAGTATTGAGGCGGATAGCTTAGCACTTGAGAAGCAACTAGAAGGCATCGAGTTTCGTCGGATGTTTGCAAATCCGATGGATCCAAATAATTGTTTTATGGATTTTCAGTCGGGTAGCGGAGGTACTGAAGCGCAAGATTGGGCATCAATGTTACTTCGTATGTATTTGAGATATTGCGAGCGTAAAGGGTTTAAGGTTGAAGTGCTAGAAGAATCTGAAGGCGATATTGCCGGAATCAAAAGCGCATCACTTAAAGTCTCCGGCGAATATGCTTATGGCTATTTGCGAAGCGAATCTGGGGTGCATCGTTTAGTGCGTAAATCTCCATTTGACTCTGGTAATCGTCGCCATACTTCCTTCGCCAGTGTTCAGATATTTCCTGAGATTGATGATTCGATTGAGGTGGATATTAATCCTGCCGATTTGCGTATTGATACTTATCGCGCAAGTGGAGCTGGTGGTCAGCATATTAATAAGACAGACTCTGCGGTGCGGATCACCCATATTCCAACCAACACTGTTGTTCAGTGTCAAAACGACAGATCCCAGCATCGTAATAAAGCCGAAGCCATGAATATGTTGAAGGCACAACTATACCAGCTAGAGCTTAACAAGCGGAATGAAGAAAAACAGGCCTTAGAGGATGCTAAAACAGATATTGGTTGGGGGCATCAAATTCGTAGCTATGTGTTAGATCAGTCGCGTATTAAAGATTTACGTACCAATGTTGAAATTGGTAATACACAAGGAGTGCTGGATGGCGACCTTGATCCATTTATATCAGAGAGTTTAAAGCAGGGAGTTTGAAGTGAGTGAACATTTAAATCCGCCATTGCAAGACGAGAATCATGTCATAGCCGAACGCCGTGAAAAGCTAAAAGCTATTCGTGCCAATGGGGTTGCATTCCCTAATGACTTTAAGCCGGAGCACTTTGCTGCAGACCTTCATCAACGATATGGTGAGCTGGACAATGAAGCGCTAGAGGCTAAATCTGTAACTGTTAAAGTTGCCGGCCGAATGATGTTAAAACGCGTGATGGGGAAGGCAAGTTTTGCGACTCTTCAGGACCGATCTGGTCGCGTTCAACTTTTCATATCTAAAGATAATATTGGCGATGAAATCTACGAATCCTTTAAGCATTGGGATTTGGGGGATATTGTGGCTGCTGTAGGCGTTGTTTTTAAAACTAAGACTGGTGAGTTGTCCGTTAAGGTGAGTGAACTTCGTTTGTTAACAAAGTCATTGCGCCCTCTGCCTGAGAAATTTCATGGATTGGCTGACCAGGAGATCAAGTATCGCCAGCGTTACGTTGACATGATTGTTTCCGAGGAAACTCGTAATACGTTTAAAGCCCGTAGCAAGATTGTTTCTGCGATTCGTAGCTTCATGGTTGAGAACGAATTTCTGGAGGTCGAGACGCCGATGTTGCACCCGATTCCTGGCGGGGCCTCGGCTAAGCCATTCATCACGCATCATAACGCGCTTGATATGCAAATGACCTTACGGATTGCGCCAGAGCTTTATCTGAAACGTTTGATTGTGGGTGGTTTTGAACGTGTGTTTGAGGTTAATCGTAACTTTCGTAACGAGGGGGTGAGTGTCCGTCACAACCCAGAATTTACGATGATGGAGTTTTACGCGACCTATACTGATTATAAATGGTTGATGGACTATACCGAGCAATGTATCCGTGCTGCTGCCATGGCTGTATGTGGAACAGCGACCTTGCAGTACCAAGGTCGTGAGCTTGACTTCAGTCAGTCATTCCAACGGCTCACGATTGTGGAGGCGATTAATAAATATGTACCACAATACACCGCTGATCAGTTAGCTGATCTTGCCTTCTTAAGAAAAGAATTACTCAAGTTGGGAGTGAAGGCATTCGATCATGCAGGCTTAGGCGCTCTGCAATTAGCGCTTTTTGAAGAAACTGCTGAGAGTCAATTGTGGGAGCCAACCTATATCATTGATTATCCCATTGAGGTTTCGCCATTGGCCCGCGCTTCCGATAGCAATCCTGAGATTACAGAACGTTTTGAGTTGTTTGTGACGGGGCGAGAGATTGCTAACGGCTTTTCTGAGCTAAACGATGCGGAAGATCAGGCTGCGCGTTTTCATGCGCAAGTGGCGGCAAAGGAGGCAGGTGATGATGAGGCAATGTATTACGATGCCGACTTTATACGTGCCTTGGAATATGGCATGCCACCTACGGGCGGGTGTGGGATTGGGATTGATCGCTTGGTGATGCTGCTTACTGATAGCCCAAGTATTCGTGATGTAATTCTGTTTCCACACATGCGTAAAGAAGTTTAGGTGATATAACCAAGTCCAAGACCGAACAGTGCGCTTGCGCTAATGATAGCTAGCGTATTGGCTTTAAATTTAGCGAGTGCAATAAATGCAATGATGGCAATAACTAGTGCAGTAAGGTCTAGTTGCTGCGTTTGATTCTTCCATAACGTATGATATGCGAAGAACCAGGCTAAATTCAAAATGACGCCAACTACAGCTGCTGTAATGGCGATTAACGGCGCTGAAAACCTAAGTTTGCTTCTGGTCGTTTCTATAAAAGGCCCACCTAAGAAAATCATTGCAAAGCTTGGTAGAAAAGTAAAGAACGTTGCGACTCCTGCAGTTGCAAAGCCTGATATCCAAAGCGGTGAGTTTGGTAGTGCATGATTCATCCAGCCGCTCAAAAAGCCTATAAAGGTAATGACCATAATCAGTGGTCCTGGCGTGGTCTCCCCTAAAGCTAACGCATCCATCATCTGTTGCGCTGAAATCCAATGAAAGTGCTCCACAGCGCCTTGGTATACGTAAGGAAGGACTGCATAAGCGCCACCAAAAGTAAGTAACGCAGCTTTGGTAAAGAATAAAGCTGTTTGACTTAAAATATGTTCTGTCCCAAACCTAGTCACTATTAAGCCAAAACTTACTCCTCCAATGATCAGTCCCCAAGCAAGTGTTTTAAATAGTAGGGTTAGGTGATATTTTGCATGTGCTGGAACCGGGGTGTCGTCATCGATGATAGCAGGCAAATGTACAAGCTTGTTTTCTGATTGATGTGATGTCATCTTAAATGCCTGCGGCACCCAATGGCTAGCAATCCAGCCAATAATAGCTGCGAACAATATGATGAATGGAAATGGTAGCTTCAAAAAGACAATGCTAATAAAGGAAAATGCTGCAATTGCAATCAAAAAAGGGTGTTTTAGTGTGCGTGACCCAATTCTATAAGCAGCAAATAAAACAATGGCGACAACGGCAGGTTTGATCCCGCTGAATATGCCTTGAATGATCGGGTTATCACCATACGTCATGTAAATGAAGCCCAAGCCTGTCAATATAAAGAACGAGGGCAGGATAAATAAAACCCCAGCAATTAACCCCCCTAAGGTTTTATGCATAAGCCATCCAACGTAAATCGCAAGTTGCTGCGCTTCTGGGCCAGGTAACAGCATGCAGAAGTTAAGTGCATGCAAGAAGCGGGCTTCTGAGATCCAGCGTTTTTCGATTACAAGCTCTTGATGCATGATGGCAATCTGGCCAGCAGGCCCACCAAAGCTAATAAAGCCAAGTTTTAGCCAATATATAAAAGCTTCTTTAAGTGTGATTTGTGTTTTTGTCATTTGGCTGTAAAAGTAAATGGTTATATTTCTTGTAAATCATAATGCATAAGCTTCTCATCGCTGTTGTTGTATTTTTACAACAAAATTCAACAAAATCAATTCTTGTCATTTAACTGTAACAATCCCCCTTCAGAATCGCACCCGTACTAGAAATTTTAGTTAAAGAATTTTTTGTTTTATAACTAGGGAGTAATTATGAAATCTATGAAAATGCGTAGCATCTGTGCTGCGGTAACTGGCGCGTTGTTGTTCGGCTTCGGCGCGAATGCAATGGCTGATTCATCTGTTGATATTGTTAATGCCTTGATTGCTAAAGGCGTGTTGACTGAAGAAGAAGGTGCTTTGATTACTAAAGGCGCTAAAGAAGAAAAAGCAGCAAATGCTGCTGCAATCAAAAAAGCTGGTAAGTTGACAGTTTATTAAGCTTCAAGAATTAATTGTAAAGTACAAAACAAAAAAATTACTGCAGCGCAAGTCAGATAGAAATTTAATTCTGTATCAGATATTATTACCCCCCCCTTCGCCCAAGTCTATAAATTACTCTTAACTCCACCAATCTTAGATATAAAATAAATTTGCGTCATTAAACTATCAACAAAGAGATTTTTTAAAAGTTTTTATGTTTTTTTATTAGTTTTCTCTTGCGCCCTCATTTGAAACGATCCGATCAAAATTTTAGTGAACCTCCTTCTTTAAAAATTGCAATCATGTTGTGTTTTTACAACAAAAGCCAACAAAATCAATTCCTGTCATCTAACTGTAATAATCTGCCTTCAAAATACCACCCGTACTAGAACTTTTGGTTAAAGTTTTTTTGTTTTCTTACTAGGGAGTGTTTATGAAATCTTTGAAAATGCGTGGCGTATATGCTGCAGTAACTGGCGCATTGTTATTCGGCTTCGGTGCGAATGCAATGGCTGATTCAACAACAGAATATGTAAAAAGTTTAGTTGACAACGGCATGTTGGCTCCAGATGCGGCTGATGTAGTTAATCGTGGTCATGAGAAAGATATAGCTGCAGTTAAAGCAGCTCCAAAGTCAATTGACTTTATGAACGATGATGCACCATTCAAGACTAACTTTACACTTTTTGATCACAAAGGTGATTTCCAATTTTACGGTATCGTTGACATTGGCGCTGTTACAACAAATCACAGCTTTCCAACAAACAGCCAATTACCTAACCAATTCTATCCCTATCAGGGAAACAAGTATGGTCACGCAGGTTCACAATCAGGTTGGAACCAAGGTGGTTTACAAGATTCACGTTTAGGCTTTAAGGGTGGCATTGATTTGTTCAAAGCTGGAGATAACAACATTAAGTTCATCTACCAATTAGAAGCTGGTTTTAACCCATTGAATGGCACATTGAACGATGCTGCAAAAACATTATCACAAAACCCATCTGGACATACTACTAACACAACTTCAGCAGATTCTTCACTCAACGGTGAGTTGTTTGGTCGTCAAGCTTGGGGTGGTATTGATGCAGGTAAGTTAGGTAAAGTGACTGCTGGTCTTCAATACAATCCGTTTTACAACATTTTCGGTGAATATGATCCAACTAACAAAGCAGATACATTCTCACCATTTGGTGAAAGCGGCACAATCGGTGGCGGTGGTGGTGTTTCTGAAGATGCGCGTATGAAGAACTCTATCAAATATGCTAATGGCTTTGATGTTGCTGGTGGAAAATTAACAGGTTCAGCAATTTACCAATTCGGTAATGCATCTGGTGATATGTCAAAAGGTTATGGTTTGGGCTTGCAAGCTGGTTATGAAACTGACATGTTTGGTGTGCAAGTAGCTTACGACAAGTTTGAGGATGCTATTGCTGCTGGTAATGGCGCAACAAATTATGGCCAAATTAAAGCCTCTATTTATAATACTGAAGCTACTTTAATTGCACTAAAGTTTACGCCAAACAAAGAGTGGAAATTTAAGGGTGGTTGGGAGTGGTATGAAAGACAGGCCCCTACTGACTCAACTCTAACATATGGTAGCCTTTGGGGTTACAGCGTAAGTAGCATGACTGCAGGTCTTGATCCTGGTGCATCGCAAGCTACTAACATTCTGTTTGCTGGAGCGGAGTATAACTTCGGTGAACGCTTTCATCAACTGGATGGCTTGACGTTGGCTCTTGGTTATTACGATACAATTAACGAGAGAAAAGTAACAAATGGTGTTGCAAGTGGTGCTGTAGGCACTGTAAATACTTGGACAGCGGTAGCTGACTATAAACTAAACAAGCGATTTGATGTTTATGGCGCATACACTAATAACTATTTCGGTGGTTCTAATTACTCATCAGCTTCTGAAAAGAATGTTGACGCCTTCGGTCTTGGCGTTCGTATGAAATTCTAATCTCTTAATTCGAAATGTTATTTTGAATTTAAAAAAACCCGCTTCGGCGGGTTTTTTTATTGGTTAAGAATTAATAAGCGTCAAAACAATTGACGCTTATTAAAATTAATTTTTAATATTTTAAGTGATGATCTATTAAGTTAATTTCATTCTTTGCAGATGCTAACATCTTTGTGACAATTACTTTGTAAAGACCCAAGATTTTAATACCTAACTCAGTTACCTTAGCCCCACCTCCATGACTGCCGCCAGTTTTGGAAATTACAATTGGTTCGTCAAAAGACTGATTCATTGT
>CAIVUE010000107.1 GCA_903909015.1 uncultured Methylophilaceae bacterium | reverse complement strand
GCTCCATCACTTCACCTGGATGCGCTTTTAATACCAAAATACGGTCTGCCAAGAAAATCGCTTCATCCAAATCATGGGTAATGAATACAACCGTAATATCAATGTTGCGCCAGATCTCAAGCAGATGGGCCTGCATTTTGGAACGTGTTTGTGCGTCCAGCGCGCCGAATGGTTCATCCATGAGCAAAATGCGCGGTTGATTAACCAGCGCTCTTGCGATGGCGACCCGTTGTTTCATCCCACCGGAGAGTTCATGAGGGTAAGCATTAGCAAACTTCTCTAGACCAACCAATTCAAGCCACAACTCAGCTTCAGGCCCTGCTTGATTTACGCCCATGCCGTTCATCTCTAGGCCGAACATGACGTTTTGTTTAACGGTGCGCCATGGAAACAAGGTGTACCCTTGAAAGACCATACCTCTATCCCGACCCGGGCCTTCAATTGGCTTACCATCGAGCAATACTTCGCCGCCAGAGTAACCCTCTAGACCAGCAAGAACTCTTGCCAACGTAGATTTTCCGCAACCTGATGGCCCAATGATGCAAACAAACTCTCGTTTGTGAGTTTTAAAACTCACATTCTTGAGGGCGGTTGTTTCGCCTTTATTGGTTTTGTATACCTTGGTTAAATTC
This sequence comes from uncultured Methylophilaceae bacterium, assembly GCA_903909015.1. GTDB lineage: Bacteria > Pseudomonadota > Gammaproteobacteria > Burkholderiales > Methylophilaceae > Methylopumilus_A. The sequence continues at coordinate 18,405 of CAIVUE010000107.1, read as the reverse complement.
TTGACCTCCAAGATAACATCGCGATTTTTGAGCTTTTCAAAACGCGCTTTCACCTCAACCGACTGGTCTAAATAATTAGGGATGCTATTTTTGTTTGTTTTGTCTGTCATTGCTAATCCTCGCTACTCTTTGTTAGCAGGCTTGTCCCAGCGGAACATGCGTCTACCTAGCCACGCTAAAATTAAATCTGTACCTAACCCAATAAAACCAATGATGAAGATTGCAGCATAGACATTCTCAAAATGCTGATAACGCGCTTGCTGTGTAATGTATAAAGTAATGCCTGATGACGTGCCTATTAACTCAGCGACGATTAGATAGGTCCATGCCCAGCCCAATAAAATACGCATATCAACATAAAGGCTTGGCAAGATTCCAGGGATGACGACATTTGTGAGAAGCTTCCACTTACTAGTACCTAAGGTCATGGCTGCTTCAATCAATGAGTAATCAAGCTTACGTGTCGTATTGCTAATCACTAATACTTGTTGGAAAAACGTTCCAATCACAATAATTGCAATCTTAGGGCCATCATAAATGCCCAAAATTGCCACCATCAACGCTCCAAAAGCTGGAGCTGGCAGATAGCGAAAGAATTCAATAAAGGGTTCAAACAATCGCGCGAAGAGACTATACGTTCCGCACAAGATTCCTAAGGGAACGCCGATAAGTGACGAGATTACAAAACCCCAAAAGATCACTTGGATGCTTTGCCATAAACTTTGATGCATCCACAAACCATCCTTTTGCGCAGGTGGGGTTGTAAATGCGTTATAAAATGCTTTAGCTACTTCATGAGGGGCTGGCAAATAAATCGGATTGGCAGGCTCCCCCTGGGGAGCTTGTTTTCCTTGCTGCTTCATATTGGCTAGCTCTTCTAGATAGATCGCCTTATCAATACGCATCCCTTCTTGGAAATAATCGACATCACCAACTTTTTCTACCAGCACTTCAGGGTGCCAAACAAAGGGCACATAGCTGACTGTGCACCAAATAAGAATTGGGAGTAAAAAAGAAGCCCAGCCAATGATTTTGCGGCGCTCTTTCGACAGCTCTTGCCGCACATTAAACCAGCCAGTCATGAAAAATTTTGCTTTCATCTTTACTCCCGATTTCTTAATGATTACTTGTAAAGCAACGGATCAATGAACTTGCCAATGTCTTGCGGAGTTTTATAAATTGCATTTTTGACATTGAACTTATCCGCATTTTTTGTAGAGCCCCATAGTGACTTCAGGTCATCACCTTTTACATAAGCCGCTTTACCTTCTTCTACTGATAATAGACGTGTGCCTTTTAAGAATCTGCCATATTCAGCTGGTGTTAAACCGTCGCGTGCAGACATGATTTTGATCGCATCAGCCTGTGTTTTAGGATCATTGATATACGCAACAACCTTACCCCACACGCCAATTAGTTTTTTCCAATCTTCTTTACGGCTAGACAAGCTTGCAGGACTCACGGTGAGCACGTCGTAAATCAAACCAGGTGATTGCGCTGATGTGTAGATCGGTTTTGAACCAGGGACTAATTTTAGCGCTTGACTTGCGCTTGGCTCAAAGACGCCAATTGCGGCTAAATCGCCTGCAGCCAAAGCCTGAGGTGTGTCGTTAATTTTAGTATTAACAAGCTTAACGTCCGACTCTGTCATGCCTGCTTTTTCTAGACCATCGAGTAACAATAAATGGTCCACAATACCAAGCTCTGTGCCTACTTTTTTACCTTTTAAATCTTTAAGACTTTTAACCCCAGGCTTACCAATGATCATGTCGTTACCATTTGAATAATCGGTAATCAAAATCATCGTATTTTTTGCGCCGCCAGATCCAACCACTAAGGCATCGCCATTAGTCACAAATACTGCATCTTCTTTACCCGCAGTAAAGGCATCCATCGATGCACCATAATCAAACCAGTCAAACTTCACATCAACACCAGCTTCCTTAAACCAGCCTTTGTCAATCGCCACTTGCCACGCAACGAAACCTGGCCAATCGCTATACGCAATCTTAAGTGGTGCTGCCGCATGACTGACATTACTAAATGCGAAAGCCATCGGAATAGAGGCTGCAATGATCAGCTTCTTAAAGCTCGAACCTTTTGAATTAAATAACATGTTGAATCTCCTAAAATAAATACAATCAAAAAATTAAAAAACACCAACTAGAAATAAACTACCAACCAAAATCGTATTGTTATAGCTCATTGAATTTAAGGGTATCTCCTTCTCTGAATGGGAAAGTTGAGTGGGTAATCACTCCTTGGTTCTCGTCACTAATCTCACCAAATGAAATCTCAAAATCCAGCCAATCTAGTAGCTCTTCTTTGCTAGGATGATGGGTTGAAATCGCTTCTGAAATGCTATCGGACGAAGGTAAGGACTTACTTCTAGGTCTGGCATATGCAAATGTTTTGTAAGAGGTGAACAATCTTGCAGGGACTTTCATCCCATGCCGATCCTGGCCTTCACATGGTCTTATGCTGAGGTTTAAGTCCGAATTAGGCACCTTCTCCCATCGCTCAAAATAGTCAGCATCAATTCCATTTTCAATAAGAATGTCATCATTCTCAAAACGCATTTCTGCAATATCACGACGAGAATTAAATGGCTGATAATCATGGTCGCGCAACCACTCAGCAACGTTACGTTTAACTTGTGTGACCCCAGTAAATCCTTGCTGTGATGCAAGACAAGCAAGTTGTTCAAATGAGTAGTCTTCCAACTGTTCGACCGACTCGAGCGATGGACGAGACGCAGGAATTCTAATATCCACATGATACTGTTCGGTCTGTATCCACAAGACCAAGGTTGTGGCATCAAGCGTATGCCCTTGCTCAAGCAGTGTGCGCCGCCACATGCCCAAGTAAGATTGAGGTACGCCTGACAAACTCACGCGAGGCAACCCATTCGAGTGACGAAGCCAGGACCAACTGCTAGGAATAAATTTGATACGAAAGGTTGTTGCATCTTAGCCCCATGAAACGAAAGAAATATAAGAAGGCGGCATTTAAATAAACGCAGTCTCCCGGGCTTTTATCCCTCCGTGTAGCCATCTATCGATGACCGACAACTCTTGGTCCAGACTTTTCAATTGTCGAAAACGGAACCCTAGATGTCATTGAATACTATTGCGACAAAAACATCTTGTCGCCTTCCTGTATTAATTAGTCAGCAAGGAATATGCCAACCGAATTAAAGTGAAAATAATTGATAAAAATTAGTTGCTTAGATTATGGCCAGTTAATGCTAACACCGAAAAGACCTATTGCATGCATGATATTGGTGCAAAATACAGGCCTGTGCCCTACGATTTATTTTGCGGGGGTTGAATCAAATGCTTCTAATAATGTGGCCAGAATAATCAGCGTACCGCCTACATACTCCTTCACTTCAAGAACCTCTCCACCAATAACCATGGCTGAAATAATTGCTATAAACAATTCTGTGACCTGCAATATAGATGCTCTACTGGCTTCAATATGACTCACCCCTAATGTCGTAAAAATCGTCGCCCCAAGTATCCATATAAAAGCAAAGCCCGCCAATAACGCCCAAATCATTAAGCTCATTTCTGGCATAGGTGTTGGCGAAAAATAATTTCCCACAACAGCCAAAATAGGGCAAAAGATAAAAGGCACAAAAGATCTGCTAGCCATGGGAATTTTAAGTGCCTTTTTATTAAGGACCCCTGCTGCAGACAAGCACATGCCAGCCGCTAAAGCCATTATGTCTGCCAATGAAAATTCCCAAGATATGGCATCAATCCCCATAATGACAAACACGCCCAAAATAGAGATTGCAATAGCAAAGCAACGTTGCCTACTTAATTTTTCACCAAGGAATAGCACCCCACCTAAAGCACCCCAAGCTGGCAATAAGTAAAATAACAGCATGACGCGCACGACCTCGCCATGCATCAATGCCGTGTTAAAACTAATGTTGGCTAGCGCAAAAAAGAAGCCTATCAAGACCAACAATAACCACTCATCACGCCATAATTTTCGCTGTACCCAAACGATTGGGATCGCAACGAGGCCTACCATCAGGTAGGCTGTCACACCAATCAGATTGCTAGTGAGCCCTACTTGAGCGAAGAACTTTAAAGGCCACCAAAGCAAGCCCCAGAATACAGTCCCTATCAATATTGAAATGACCGGCAAACTTGAAGCGGGGTTTGATAGACGAACGCCTATAGTAGAAGAGATCATGAATGAAATTCTGGAAACTGTTTTAAAGTTTTCCAAAACACGATGTCATGATTGGGCCATAGCTCAGCCTTCTCATCGTGGGCTATTTTTTTTATTTTCCGGATACTTTCAATTGCAAGTTCAGTTTGATTCTGCCAACAATTCCCTGGCGCGATCTCATCCTCAATATTCTCAATTAGATCTGCCGCATCACCAGCCAAAATCACCGGCGGGCCTTTCGGCATTTCAATCCAAAGAGACATGTGCCCAGCCGTATGCCCAGGACTTGAAATTGCCCGCACACCAAGCGAAAGATCATATTCACCTTCTTTTACCACCCAGCTTTCTTGAGCAGCAACTTCATTATCAAAATAAGCTAAGTCATCAGCCTGGTTTGCCGCCGCCAGTTCATCTGCTTGAATATGGACTTCAGACCCACACAAATCACACAATCCACCAGCATGATCAAAATGCAAATGGCTCAAAAATATAAGATCAATATCGGTGGAAGTCAGTCCCAGCCGCTTAAGTTGATTCGGTAGGCGCTGTGCTGGATCCATATCAGGGGCTCCAAACTCAAACACCTCTGGATTGTAGTAATGAGCGCGTAAGCTTGGGTCGTTAATTTTGTTGTAATCGCAACCTACGTCATACAAAATTCTTCCATTTTTAGTCTCAATTAAATAGGCCAATATTGGCGCCTTAATCATTTGACCAACGCCTCGATCTCTAGTCGATAGAGATTTATCGTATTGATGAGTAGCCGTTAGAATTGGCCACATTTTGGTAACGCTGGTCATAGTTTTCCTGTCAAAGCGCAGTTAAAAATGAAACACCCGCAGCGCCGATAAAAGCATCAGCAGTTTGGTTGCTGATCACACCATAATCATCACTTTGTAAGCGAGCAACTCTATGACGATGATAGGCGAGTAAAAGCTTAGACATTGGAACGATTGGCAATTCTGTGGAACTGCCAAACATTTTTTTATGTAGCGCCGGTAGGCCATGCCAAGGTACCAAAGGCACTTCGTGATGCGCGTTATGATATGAAAAGTTTAAAAATAATAGATTGAGCCAAGGATATTTAATCGAAACTAAATTCGAAAAAGTGTTCGCCTGCTCATAAGCACGATTACGCAATTTTCCATCATTTAATTTACCGTCATTCTTGGCAAGTTCTGACTCTAAAAACACGTCATACGTATGTTGAAACGCATCAGCAAATCGCAATGCCGTAAGCATCAGTCCATAAGCCACCAAATACAAAATCCATGCCTTCATGGATACCCAAGCCATCAAAATAAACAATGGCATTCTAATGAGGATGATCAGGATTAAGCGCAGGCGCTTTTGGTGCCATTCTGGCTTCAAGAACGGCAAAATAATCACCAAAAAATGCATGAGTATTTCTAGGGCAGGCACATATGCCCATTCCAGTAGCTTAATTAGATTTCTAGCTAAGCCTGGCATGCTGTTCATTAAAGTTTGAACGTTGAATGTTAAGACATCAGCACGGTCTACATGATGGTGGATATGCTTATCCCGTATTTCTTTAAAAGTACTGTAACAACTACCATTAATCCAGGCCATGACATTTGCCCAGCGTTGGTTAGTTTTAGAGGATTTAAAAATACTGCCATGTGAGAGCTCATGTAATAAATAGGCGCTGATAATAAGCGCCTCAGCAGTCAGCAGGACGCCTAAAAAATTTATAAAGCCATTTGCAGCGAATAACATCCAAACGCCAATCACATAACCAATTAGCGCAAAGGTAAAGGCGGCGAAATTTTTGATTGAATCTGACTTCAGATAAGCAGTTAGTTTTTGGGGGAAATGAGAGTTTTGCATGTTTTCTACTTAAGTTAATTTTTGCTCAATTTAGATATCAGCAAAACATATGCCAATATAAAGTCCGAGACTAATAAAGCGTTAGTGGATGTTTATAATCCCCAGGCATTAATGTTTATAATTATTTTTATAGAGTGATAAAATTTCATTAAATTCAATCGAGAAGGTCATCATTTATGAACATGCAATTTGTTGAAGAACTATCTTCAAAAATTAGAGAAACTCTTTCTAAATCCCCAGCAGGCGATTTAGAAAAGAATATTCATGCACTATTACAGAGCACGTTTAGCAAATTGTCTCTGGTTTCAAGAGAAGAGTTTGATGTGCAAAAAGAAGTGCTCAGACAAACAAGAGATAAACTTGAAGTCCTTGAAAAACAATTAAGCGTCCTCGAAAAAAACAAAGAATAATCTTTCAAATCGCCTTCCTAATTTAACTCAGCCCAGTCGAGTCTGAAGTAATAAAAGACTCGTTAACGTTAAGATCCATCTTACATCGCGTAAGATTTAGCTAATTCAGCTCCCTGCTTTATAATGTCGAGCTACTTAGCAAGCTAAAACAAGCATTTGAGAGTTTCTAAATGAATCAGTTTTCCCCAGCAGAAAAAATATTGCGCAATTTATTAGCTCAACGCATCCTCATCCTGGATGGTGCGATGGGCACAATGATTCAGCAATATAAGCTGACAGAACAAGATTACCGCGGCGGAGAAAATGGACGCTTTAAGGATTTTAAAGGTCCAGTAGGGAAGGAGTTCTGTAACAAAGGGAATACCTGTGGTTGTGGGGCCAATCATAATCCAGCACCTCAACAAGCATCACGCGAGCTTTTTGTTAAGGGCAACAATGAACTACTGAGCCTGACACAACCCGACATCATTCAAGAAATTCACGAACAATACTTAGCGGCTGGCGCTGACATCATCGAAACCAATACGTTTGGGGCAACCAGTGTTGCACAAGATGATTACCACATGGCCCACTTGGTTTATGAAATGAATTTAGCTTCAGCTAAATTGGCACGCGCCGCCTGCGATAAATATAGCTCCCCAGATAAACCACGCTTTGTCGCTGGCGCCCTAGGGCCAACCCCAAAAACAGCTTCCATTTCGCCTGATGTCAATGACCCAGCTGCGCGTAATGTCACCTTTGATCAATTAGTAGATGCCTATCTAGAACAAACACGCGCTTTAGTTGAAGGTGGCGTAGACATTCTAATGGTGGAAACTATCTTTGATACTTTGAACTGTAAAGCTGCATTATTTGCTATCGACAGTTTCTTTGAAGAAAGTGGAAAGCGTCTTCCACTAATGATTTCTGGCACCGTTACGGATGCTTCTGGGCGTATTTTGTCTGGCCAAACGGTCCCAGCTTTTTGGCACTCTGTAAGACACGCCAAACCATTAACGATTGGCCTAAACTGTGCACTGGGTGCGGCTTTAATGCGTCCCTACGCACAAGAACTTTCCAAAATTGCTGATACATTTGTATGCATTTACCCAAATGCTGGCTTGCCTAATCCAATGTCAGACACAGGCTTTGACGAAAAGCCTGCCGATACTTCAGCTTTAGTAAAGGAATTTGCTGAGAGTGGATTTATTAATATCGCGGGCGGCTGTTGCGGAACCACTCCTCCGCATATTCAAGCGATTGCGGAAGCACTAAAAGATATTAAGCCACGCCAAGTCCCTGAAGTGGAACAAACCACCAAACTTTCTGGCCTAGAGCCTTTTGAAATTAATGACAATTCCCTATTTGTAAACGTCGGCGAACGCACTAATGTCACAGGTTCAAAAGCATTTGCTCGCATGATTTTAAATGAGCAGTTTGAAGAAGCGCTTCAAGTGGCTCGTCAACAAGTTGAGAATGGCGCTCAAATCATCGATATCAACATGGATGAAGGCATGTTAGATGCCATTAAAGCTATGTCGCATTTCTTAAATTTGATTGCATCAGAACCTGATATTGCCCGCGTCCCTATCATGATTGATTCATCCAAGTGGGATGTAATTGAGGCTGGCCTAAAATGTGTTCAAGGCAAAGCAATTGTTAACTCCATCTCAATGAAGGAAGGCGAGGCGGAGTTCTTACGCCAGGCTAAGCTTTGCATGCGATATGGTGCAGCTGTGATCGTGATGGCGTTTGATGAAAAAGGCCAAGCGGACACCTTTGAACGCAAGATTGAAATCTGTAAACGTGCTTATGACTTGCTGGTTGAGAAAGTCGGATTCCCAGCAGAAGATATTATTTTCGACCCGAATATCTTCGCAATCGCAACCGGGATTGAAGAACACAATAATTACGCAGTCGATTTCATTAATGCCACTCGCTGGATCAAAGAAAACTTACCACATGCCAAAATCTCTGGTGGCGTTTCTAATGTGAGTTTTAGTTTCCGGGGCAATGAACCGGCACGTGAAGCTATTCATACTGTATTCCTCTACCACGCCATCAAAGCTGGCATGACCATGGGGATCGTGAACGCTGGCATGATTGGGATCTATGACGACCTTTCAGAAGCCTTGCGTGAATGCGTAGAGGACGTAGTCCTCAATCGACGTCCAGATGCCACTGAACGCATGATTGAAATGGCAGGGACACTCACAGCAGGGGGTAAAAAAGAAGCCGCAACCCTAGAATGGCGCGGCACCCCTGAAAGTCCAGTCAGCGTTCAAAAACGTTTGGCGCATGCCCTCGTCCATGGCATTACTGAATTCATTAATGAAGACACTGAAGAAGCCCGCGTTGAAGCTCTTAATGCTGGAGGTAGACCAATCCATGTGATTGAAGGTCCGCTCATGGATGGCATGAACATCGTTGGAGACTTATTTGGTCAAGGCAAAATGTTCTTGCCGCAAGTGGTCAAATCCGCACGCGTCATGAAACAGGCCGTTGCCCATCTGATTCCTTTTATTGAAGAAGAAAAAATTCTAGAAGAAAAACGGACCGGCGTAGCAGCAAAACCAAAAGGTAAAATGGTCATTGCAACCGTGAAGGGCGACGTGCATGACATTGGCAAAAATATCGTATCAGTTGTGCTGCAATGTAATAATTTTGAAGTTGTGAATATGGGCGTGATGGTGCCATGTGCGGAAATTCTTGCGCTCGCTAAAGCCGAAAATGCTGACATTATCGGGTTGTCTGGATTAATTACCCCTTCCCTAGAAGAAATGGCTCACGTTGCCCGCGAAATGCAACGTGATCCTTATTTCCGCAGCATCAAAATGCCTTTACTGATCGGTGGTGCAACCACTTCTCGTGCCCATACTGCAGTCAAGATTGCTCCACATTACGATGGCCCTGTCGTTTACGTTCCAGATGCTTCTCGCTCAGTGGCGGTCATGCAATCGTTGGTTTCCCCAGAACAACGTGAAGCCTATATTGCGGAATTGAACACAGATTATGAACGTGCTCGCAATCAACACGCCAATAAAAAAGGTGTGCCGATGCTCACGATTGCCGATGCTAGAAAAAATAAAGCCAAACTCGAATTTTCAGGTAAAAATGCGCCTGTTAAGCCTAAATTTATTGGTCGACGTGTATTAGAAAATATCGATCTAGCAACCATCGCACAATTTATTGACTGGGGCCCATTCTTTCAAACTTGGGACTTAGCAGGCGCATATCCAGCCATTCTCAAAGACCCCATTGTTGGCGAAACAGCCACTAAATTATTCGCTGATGGCCAAGCATTACTTAAGAAAATCATTGAGGGACGCTGGCTGAATGCGAATGGCGTAGTTTCCCTATTGCCAGCCAATAGCGTTAATGAAGATGATATTGAAATTTATACTGATGAAACTCGTCAAGAAATCGCTTTCACGTATTACGGTATGCGCCAGCAATCTGAAAAGCCTGTCATTGACGGTGTTGCTAGACCTAACCAATGTTTAGCTGATTTTATTGCGCCTAAAGAATCCGGTATTGCAGATTACATCGGTATGTTTGCGGTAACTGCAGGTCTTGGTATCGAAAAGCACCTCAAACGTTTTGAGGATGCACATGATGACTTTAATAGCATCATGTTGAAGTCATTGGCAGACCGACTCGCTGAGGCATTTGCGGAATATCTTCATCAACGGGTGCGTACTGACTTGTGGGGCTATGCGGCCCAAGAAGACTTAAACAATGAAGCGCTGATTGCAGAAAAATATCAAGGGATTCGCCCTGCCCCTGGCTATCCAGCATGCCCAGATCACACAGTAAAAGCAGAGATGTTTAAAGTCATGCAAGCAACCGAAATTGGAATGAGTCTGACTGAATCTTATGCAATGAATCCAGCTGCAGCCGTTTCAGGTTATTACTTTGCTCATCATGAAGCAAAATACTTTAGCGTCGACAAAATCGGTGAAGATCAACTCACTGAGTTGGCCAATCGACGAAAAATGAAAAAAGAAGAGTTAGCTCGCTGGTTAGCGCCAAACTTAGCTTAAATTAATAAAAAACTTTAGAAGATCAACAATGCATATTCATATTCTTGGTGTTTGCGGAACGTTCATGGGTGGGGTTGCAGTCTTGGCAAAAGAAGCCGGACATACCGTGACGGGTTGCGATGCGAATGTTTATCCACCGATGAGTACGCAATTAGAAGCGCAAGGCATCAAACTCATTGAAGGGTTTGACCCAAGCCAAACAAGTTTAAATCCTGATGTTTATGTCATTGGCAATGTCGTTTCTCGTGGCAACCCACTCATGGAAGAAATACTGAATAAAGGCCTACCCTTTATTTCAGGTCCACAATGGCTAGCCGAAAACATTCTGCACCCTCAAGGCGAAGCTAGTAAATGGGTATTAGCGGTAGCTGGCACCCACGGCAAGACAACCACTTCATCCATGTTGGCTTGGATTTTGGAACATGCTGGCTTGGCGCCAGGATTCCTAATTGGCGGCGTCCCTGAGAACTTTTCTGTTTCAGCCCGTTTACCCCAAACACCAAAACAAGACAGCAAAAGCACCTCCCCATTTTTTGTAATCGAAGCTGATGAATACGACACGGCTTTCTTTGATAAGCGTTCAAAATTTGTACATTACGGACCAAGAACCGCCATCCTCAATAACCTTGAGTTTGACCATGCGGATATCTTTGCAGACCTTCATGCCATTGAAACGCAATTTCATCACCTAGTAAGAACGGTTCCTCAACAAGGTTTGGTGGTCGCAAATGGAAAAGAAGAAAGTCTAAGGCGCGTCATTGATCGAGGCTGCTGGACACCTGTAGAGCATTTTGGATCATCTGATGGTTGGCAAGGTGGCGAAGCTGACACTGAGGGCAGTTTTGATGTGATTCAAAACGGCAAAGTGCTTGGCCGCGTCCAATGGGAATTGCTCGGCGAGCATAATCGAATGAATGCACTTGCAGCTCTTGCCGCAGCTCGTCATGTCGGCGTCTCTGTAGAGGTTGGCATTGAAGCACTAGGCTTATTCCAAAACGTAAAACGTCGCATGGAATTACGTGGTGTAGAACAAAACATTAGTGTTTATGATGACTTCGCTCACCACCCAACTGCAATCGCAACGACCGTAGCTGGACTTCGCGCAAAGGTCGGCAAGGCAAGAATTCTAGCGGTACTAGAACCGCGGTCCAACACAATGAAACTTGGCGTGATGAAAAAAGCGCTCCCAGGAAGCTTAATCGATGCTGATCGCGTGTTTTGCTATGGAGCGAATTTGGGGTGGGATGCAAGCGAAGCACTTGCCCCCATGGGTGATAAAGCTTGTTCATTCGATGACATGGATAAGCTTATTGCCGCCATTGTTGCTGAAGCAAAAAATGGCGATCAAATTCTAGTCATGAGCAATGGTGGTTTCGGCGGCATTCATCAAAAACTGTTAACACAGCTAGCGGTATTAAAATCCTAACTATTCGCATGTGGCTTAAAAGATTCAAAAAGCTTGATTTCTTCACAATTGCACTCCTTGGTTCAGCTTTTCTACATCTGCTTATCATCGCATTTGTGAAGTTTCAGCCCCCAGCACTTCAATTCTTTAAAGACCAAATGTCCGCACTTGATGTAGTACTGGTCAACAGTAAATCGCACAAAAAACCAAGCAAAGCAGACGCGCTAGCACAAGCAAACCTAGATGGGGGTGGAAACACGTCCGAAAACCGAAAACTAAAATCGGCGCTGCCATCGCAAAAACATAACCCGACTGAAACATCGGCAAATGAACGTTCTCAAGCGCTTGCAAAAAGCTTAGCGGAAGCTCAGGCAGAAGCAGCACGTAAAGCCGAACGTCTCGCTGAACTTGATAAACAAGCACAAGCATTGATGAGTCAAATTAAAGCCACTCATGTCATTGAAACAGATCCTTCTCAAAAATCTACACCCAAAAAATCTGAAATAAGCACTGAGGATTCGCCCAAGAAATCAATCAATACGAGCGACTTAATGAGCGCTAGTTTAGAAATGGCCCGATTAGAAGCACAAATCAATAAACAGCAAGACGATTATCAAAAACGGCCTAAACGCAAATCTATTGGAGCAAGAGCACAAGAATACAAATTTGCAGCCTATGTAGAATCGTGGCGCCAAAAAGTGGAGAAAATTGGCAATTTAAACTATCCGCAGGCAGCAAAAGATCAAAAAATATATGGCCAATTACAACTCACGGTCTACATCAAATCTAATGGTGATATTGAGAAAGTTGAAATTAGACAGAGCTCTGGTTTCCCAGTATTAGATAATGCAGCCAAACGAATCGTCGAGATGGGCTCGCCCTATGCTGCCTTTCCAGAAGATTTACGAAAGGACGTCGATATCTTAGATATCACCAGAACTTGGATTTTCACAAAAGAAGACGGTTTGGCGACTAAAGCCTTCGAATAAAAAAGTATCGGAACCCAGATGAACACCCATTACCAACATCACGTTTTTTTCTGTTTGAACCAGCGCGAAGATGGATCTAATTGCTGCACGGATCACAATGCCGAGGCAGCTTTTGATCACATGAAATCAAAGGTGAAAAAATTAAATTTAAATGGAAAAGGTAAAGTACGTATTAATCGTGCAGGCTGTTTCGATAGGTGTAACGAAGGCCCGCTTTTAGTGATTTACCCAGAAGCCGTTTGGTACACTTTTGTAGATCAAACTGATATTGATGAAATTATTAGTGAGCATTTGCAGAACGGGAAAATCGTTTCACGATTGCAAATTGAATAAAACGATCTAACCAAGCACCTTATTTAATTTGTTTTTAAGTGTTTCCGCCAAACCTTCAATAGGCTTGCTCTTAGTTTGACGCACTGCCTCACTCCAGATGGTTTCTGGAAAATGCACATCGGATTCAAATCTTGGAATGACGTGCCAATGAATGTGTGGGGTTTTGTTACCTAAACTTGCGAGGTTAATTTTGGTAGGTTGCAAAACATCTCGTAAAACACTTTCTACAACAAAAGTAAGCTGCATGACTTTACTTCGATCCACATCCGATAAATCGGTCATTTCTCTCACATGCTGGTTCAAAATCACACGACAAAATCCAACATAATTTGGATCATCCACTAAAACAACACGACATAAATCGTCTTGCCAAAGCAATTCGCCACCCACTGAATGACAGAACACACAATTCTGATGACTCATAGCCTTACCAGCTGTCCTGTAGCTGCTGATTGGAGGGTTGCAACGATGGTTGCGCAATTCATTTTTGCGTCTTCAAAACTGAGCTTTTGCGTATGATCATTTAATACGCAATCACTAAAATGCTCGATCTCAAGATTGAAGTGATTGCTAGCAGGATAGACTTCCTCAGCCTTTCGTCCATCATCACTCCACCAACTAATAACAGGCACATCGTTTGTCCCTGGGAGTTGCCAAACCGTGTGGCATTTAACTCCACCTTTAGTGCCCACTATAGTGTATTCACACTGGCGACTACATTCAAAACTGGTATCAAAATGGCCGCGCTTTCCGTTACCAAAATCAATGACGCCGCTGGTCGCAATATCTGCACCGGTCTCAGCATATTTTGCCATGGCCATCACGCTAATCGGCGCCTCCTCAAAACAATGCCTTAAGGTATGAATAGCATAAGGACCAATGTCCCACATTGCGCCACCACCATTGAAAGTGTCGTTAGCTAAGCGATACATGCGAGCTGGCCGCATCATAAATGAGTAACTGGCTTTGGCAAACATCACCTCACCAATCAAGCCAGACTTCACGATTTCACTGACGCGCTGATGCTGCGGATGGAAGCGATACATAAAGCCTTCCATGACTTTAACTTTTTGTTGAAAAGCAGCTGCTTCAATCTTCTCAATATCTGCCACCGTCAGGGCCATCGGTTTTTCTATCAGCACATGCTTGCCCGCAGCAATCGCTTTCAGAGCCCATGCAGCATGTTCGTGGTTGGCCATTGGAATATAAACAGCCTGCACTTGGGAATCGCTTAGTAAGTCTTCAAGCACATCATAAGTTTTGACACCGTTTAATTGTGGCGCATATTTGGCCAAAGTCTCCGCTGCAGCGCCAGAACGTCGGCTTGCAATCGCAACCAATTCTGAATTTTTGGCCTCAACAATGGCAGGTAACAGACGTTCATTTACTCGTGCTGCCCCTAAAATTCCCCAGCGTAATTTTGTCATCTCTAGTTCCTCAGATTAAACCCCAGCACCATGCGCTTGAGTGTCCGCATGATAAGAGCTTCTTACCATAGGACCGCACGCAGCCTGCGTAAAGCCCATAGCGAGCGCTTGCTGTTCAAATTGCATAAATCGTTCAGGCGTTACAAATCTCACAACTTGAAGGTGGTGTTGGCTAGGTTGCAGATACTGACCTAAGGTCAACATGGTGACCCCGTGTTGACGTAAATCATGCATCACTTCTAGGATTTCTTCATCCGTTTCGCCTAGGCCTAACATCAAGCCTGATTTGGTTGGAACATTCGGATGAAGCTCGCCAAAGACTTTGAGCAAGTTAAGTGAGTTTTGATAATCCGCACCTGGACGTGCTTGTTTATAAAGACGAGGCACCGTTTCCAAATTATGATTCATCACATCCGGAGGTGCACTTTTGAGAATTTCAACAGCAGTTTCTAAGCGGCCTCTAAAATCAGGGACCAAGACCTCAATCTTAATCGCTGGGGATTTTGCACGAACAGCTTCAATACAATCGACAAAATGTTGTGCCCCTCCATCCAACAAATCATCCCTATCTACACTGGTAATGACGACATAGCGTAAATGCATTTGGGCAATTGTTTGCGCTAAATTAGCTGGCTCATATACATCCGGCGGCAAAGGCTTACCATGTGAAACATCACAAAATGGACAACGTCTTGTACAAATATCGCCCAGGATCATAAAAGTAGCGGTGCCGCCACTAAAGCATTCCCCGATGTTTGGACATGAGGCTTCTTCACAAACGGTATGAAGTTTGTTCTCTCTCAACACCTTTTTAATTTCTTGGAAGCGAGCACTATCTGGCACCTTCATACGAATCCATTCAGGCTTTCGCATTGGGGCTTGTGGCACGATCTTAATGGGGATACGTGCAGTTTTTTGTTCGCTGGTTTCTTTCACCCCTGCAATTTTGCTTGGGCGTTTTAATTCAGCTGATTTATTAACTTGTTCAGTCATGAGAAGGCTTAATAGTTTAATTCTTTAGTCAGGTATTTTAACAGTTTTGACGCAGCGTCAGTTTGCGTGAGATCTGCCCCTAAATCTTTTAGTTGTGTGACTTCCAAGCCACGATAGCCACAAGGATCAATCGCATCAAAAGGAGTCAAATCCATGTCTACATTCAATGAAATACCATGATAACAACACTCTTTTTTGAGTCGTAGTCCCACTGAAGCGATTTTCTTATCCTGAACATAAACCCCTGGAGCATCCGCTCTAGCCAAGCCATGAACATTAAATTCCGAAAGCAGATTAACCACCGAGCCTTCCAAGGCACTAACCAATTGGCGAACATTTAAGCCTTTACGCTTAAGGTCTATCAGTACATAAATGACGACTTGCCCAGGACCGTGATAGGTAATTTTTCCACCTCTGTCCGTATTCACAACCGCAATGTCATCTCTAGAAGGCATGCGGACAGCATTCCGATTCAATCCTAGAGTGTAAACGGGAGGATGCTCTGTGATCCAAAATTCATCGGGTGTCTCTGTCGTGCGGTTGGCAGTGAAATCTTGCATCGCCCGCCAAGTGGTCTCAAATTCAGTTCGCCCAAGCGTGCGAATAACAGTCTTTTGATTCAAATTATAAAACGTATTTCACAAGAGGATGTTTTGAAAGGGCGCCATAAATGCCATCTAACTGCGGTTTAGATGTCACATAAACATTACAAGTCAGACTAATAAATCGCCCGCCACTACTTGCACGCATATCAACCTTTGAGGCATCAAAGGTCGGTTCATGCTCTTGAATTAATTTAACCATGGTATTGGCGAAATCTTCATTGGTCTCACCCATGACCTTAATTAAAAAATGGCATGGGAATTCAACTAAGGTTTCTGTTGCTGGGCTTGATGCTTTTTCTTGGTCAGTCATATCATTCATCACAAGTTCGTTTTATGCAAACAGCAACATGAAGCTATCCCACAGACGTCCAAAAATACCAGCAACTTTCACTTCTTTTGCAGCCACTAATTTTTGCTCATCTACCAACTTGCCATCAATCGTAAATTGGATCCTACCGATTTCCTGTCCTTGTGCAATAGGCGCTATGAGTGGTTGCTTGCTAACAATTCTTGCTTTAGCTCGAGCATATTCACCCTTGGGTAACGTGACATACAAATCGTTAAAAACTGTCGCTGTCAATTTACTATCACTGCCTTTCCAAACTTTTTGAGTGGCAATCACTTGTCCAGCCTTATAGACCAAATGAGATTCAAAGAATTGGAATCCATAATTTAAGAGCTTCTGACTTTCAGTTGCACGTGCATTGTCGTTAGGTGCTCCCAATACCACAGAAATCAATCGATGCTCACCACGTTTTGCAGATGAAATCAGGCAAAAGCCGGCTGATTCAGTATGACCAGTTTTCATCCCATCTACATAAGGATCTAACCACAATAAACGGTTACGATTAGGCTGAGTAATTTTGTTATAGGTATATTCTTTTACTGAATACAAACGCTTGTATTGATCGGGAAAGTCTTGAATCAACGCTGTTGCCAGAAGAGAAAGGTCGTAAGCAGTCGTGTAATGCTGTGGATCTGGCAAGCCTGTTGCATTCATAAAATGGGTATTTTTCATGCCCAAACGCGCAGCTTCTTTATTCATCAGTGTCGCAAAAGCTTCTTCTGTGACGGCAATCCCCTCGGCCAGCGCAATAGAAGCATCATTGCCTGATTGAATAATCATGCCATGTAAAAGCTCATCTACTGTGACCGTCATACTCGGTTCCACAAACATCTTCGAACCTTCAATACGCCATGCTTTTTCAGAAATGGGTAAAGATTGGTCCAACATTAAATGCCCATTTTTGAGCGCTTTAAATGACAAGTAAGCAGTCATCAATTTCGTCAATGAAGCTGGTTCAACACGATTGCTACTTTGCTGTTCGGCAAGCACACGATTGCTATTAAAGTCTTTCAACAAGTAGGCTTTGACAGCTAATTCTGGTGGCAGTGGAGCAACTTCTGCATAAGCAGTGCTGACAAATAAACTAAGAATTAAAACGAAAGTTGAGGAAAAGTAACGCATAAGCTCTTTATTAAAATTAAGGTTGATCGATGATATAAGTATTCACACCCAAAGCTTTTTTGACTTTTGCAGCAATCACTTCTGCTTCGGCGCGGGTAGCATATGGCCCAATACGGACGCGATAAATGCCTTGATTGTACCAGCTATTAACTGGGGCATTTTCAACTAAATTCTGACTCGTAATTTTCTTGGATAACAAACCTGCATTATCAGCAGATTTAAATGCCCCGACTTGAACAAAAACACCATTTGCTGGTGGACTATTCACAACAACAGTATCCATCGCTACAGGTTCTGAAATTTTTTCTACTTTCAAAGGTTCCGTAACACTAGAGGATGTGTCGACTGTTGCGACATCTTTATTTGGTGCTAGAGCTGGCGTATTTTGAACATAACTTCTAGCATCAATCGCTTCAACATCTACAATGCCACTTCCCTTTCCAGCTAAACCTAACTTGTATGAAGCTGCGTAGGAAAGGTCAATCAACCGATCACTATGAAAAGGGCCTCGGTCATTAATACGTACGATCACCGACTTCTGATTTTCTGGATTAGTCACTCGAACGTAACTAGGAATAGGGAGAATCGTATGAGCCCCTGTCATAGTGTACATGTCGTAAATTTCGCCGGCAGAAGTCTTTTGGCCATGATATCGCTTGCCATACCATGACGCGATTCCACGCTTTTTATAGGGCTGAAATTCAGTCATCGGCACAT
>CAIVUE010000106.1 GCA_903909015.1 uncultured Methylophilaceae bacterium | reverse complement strand
GGTTTCCCGAAACGCGCGTTATTATTTTGAGGCATTCAAACAAGATGAGCGACAATAGACCATGAGTAAAATCAAATTAATTGTTGGGCTGGGCAACCCAGGTACTCAATATGAATCAACTCGCCACAATGCAGGCTTTTGGTGGATTGATCAAATTTGCGCCCAAACAGCAAGCAAGCTTCATGTTGAAGCAAAGTTTTTTGGCATTACTGGCCGGTTAAACTCAAGTGCTGAAGAGGCGTGGCTTCTAAAGCCCAGTACATTTATGAATGCCAGCGGCCGTGCAGTATCAGCACTGGCTAATTTTTACAAAATCACGCCTGATTCTATTTTGGTCGTGCACGACGAATTAGACCTTCCACCTGGAACCGTTAAACTCAAAATGGGAGGTGGACATGGCGGGCATAACGGCCTAAAAGATATAGTGACACAATTGGGCACACCAGATTTTTGGCGTTTACGCTTAGGTATCGGTCACCCTGGGGATAAAAACGCCGTCGCAAATTATGTATTACGTGATCCAAATCGAGATGAGCTACGCGCCATTGAAGAAAACATCGACCAAAGCACAACTCTTTTACCTTTGCTATTAAAAGGCGAGTTTGAAGCCGCAATGCTAAAATTGCACACTAAAAATTAGTCTCGAAATTATTGAACAGGAAAAATTATGAAATGCGGAATTGTCGGCCTGCCTAAAGTAGGTAAATCAACGCTCTTCAACGCCATCACCAAAGCGGGTATCGCAGCAGAAAACTATCCTTTCTGCACAATCGAGCCAAACGTAGGAATTGTTGAAGTGCCTGACCCACGTATGAAACCGCTGATTGATATCGTCAGTCCACAAAAAATACAACCAGCGATTGTTGAATTTGTAGACATCGCTGGGTTAGTTGCTGGGGCATCAAAAGGTGAAGGCCTAGGGAATAAATTCCTAGCAAACATTCGCGAGACGGACGCAATCGCTCACGTAGTGCGTTGCTTTCATGATGCGAATGTAGTGCACGTAGCAAATAAGGTCGATCCACTTTCAGATGTTGAAACGATCAACACAGAACTCGCCCTTGCAGATATGGAAACTGTTGATAAAACTGTTCAGCGCGAAAACAAAAAAGCAAAATCAGGTGACAAGGATGCAATTGCTCTATGCGCTGTATTAGCAAAAGTACAAAAAGGTTTAGATGAAGGCAAAGCGGTTCGCACATTAGGTCTAGATAATGATGAACTAGATCTTCTAAAGCCACTATGTCTTATCACGGTAAAACCAGTTATGTATATCGCCAACGTTGACGAAACAGGCTTCATCAATAACCCATTACTTGACTCTATCTTAGAGCTTGGTAAAAAAGAAGATGCCCCAGTAGTAAGCATTTGCGCCAAAATTGAAGCAGAAATCTCTGACCTGGAAGATGAAGACAAAGCCTTATTCTTAGAAGAGCTAGGCCTGAACGAACCAGGCTTGGACCGAGTAGTTCGAGCGGCATATACGCTACTCGGGCTGGAGACATATTTCACGGCAGGAGTAAAAGAAGTTCGCGCTTGGACTATTCGTAAAGGCTCAACCGCACCACAAGCTGCTGGGGTCATTCACACTGACTTCGAACGCGGCTTCATCCGTGCAGAAGTTATCGCCTACAATGAATATGTTACCCACAAAGGCGAACAGGGAGCAAAAGAAGCTGGGAAAATGCGCTTAGAAGGCAAAGAGTATATTGTCCAAGATGGAGATGTGATGCACTTTAGATTTAACGTATAAAATAAAATACAGCAGCAAAAAGCCATTCTCTAGATGGCTTTTTTATTGCCTGCAAGACCACAGCAATTAGGCTCGCTTCAAGGTATAATTTGACCATATCAATCCTTACAGAACGCCCATTTGTCATGCAACAGCAGTATCCTTTTAAAGAAATAGAAGCGCGCGCCCAACAATATTGGGAAACCAATCAAACCTTCAAGGCGACCGAGAAGAGCGATAAACCTAAATATTATTGCTTATCGATGTTTCCTTACCCTAGTGGTCGTTTGCACATGGGTCATGTTCGCAACTACACCATTGGAGATGTTCTAAGTCGCTTCCAGCGCATGCGCGGCTTTAATGTGATGCAACCAATGGGCTGGGACGCATTTGGGCTGCCTGCTGAAAATGCTGCGATTAAAAACAATGTGGCGCCTGCTGGCTGGACGTATAGCAATATTGAACACATGAAAGCTCAGTTAAAGTCTCTAGGCCTGGGGATTTCTTGGGATAGAGAAATCGCGACTTGCACCCCAGAGTATTACCGCTGGGAACAATGGTTATTTACCGAGCTTTTCAAAAAAGGCCTCATCTACAAAAAAACAGCGACGGTGAATTGGGATCCTGTTGACCAAACCGTACTCGCAAATGAACAAGTGATTGATGGCAAAGGCTGGCGCTCTGGCGCATTGGTTGAAAAGCGCGACATTCCTCAATACTTCATGAAAATAACGGCTTATGCCGATGAGCTTTTGGCTGACCTCGATAAACTTGAAGGCTGGCCTGAGCAAGTAAAAACCATGCAACGCAACTGGATAGGCAAAAGCTACGGCTGCGAAGTCGAGTTTCCTATTGTTGGTGGCAATGGCAATCTTAAGGTCTACACAACACGTCCAGATACGCTAATGGGTGCAACTTATGTGGCTATTGCTGCAGAGCACGCACTTGCTACCCAAGCCGCTGAAAACAACCCTGCGCTGGAAGCCTTTATTAAAGAATGCAAGAGGGGTAGCGTGGCTGAAGCAGATATGGCGACTGCCGAGAAAAAAGGGATGGCGACTGGCTTATTTGTTCAACATTCACTTACTGGCGAACATCTGCCTGTCTGGGTGGCAAACTATGTGCTAATTAGTTACGGCGAAGGCGCTGTGATGGCTGTTCCAGCGCATGATGAACGCGATTTTGAGTTTGCGAACAAATACAGTTTACCAATAAAGGCTGTGATTAAGCCACAAAGTGCTGAGCTTGATTTACCGCTGACTTCGGCTTATACAGAGCATGGCGTGTTATTTAATTCAGGCACATTTGATGGCCTAGATTTTGATGCGGCTTCCAGCAAAATCGCTGAAGCACTTAGCGCAAAAAACTTAGGCAAACGCCGCACGCAATATCGTCTTCGCGACTGGGGTGTCTCGCGCCAGCGCTATTGGGGCTGCCCCATTCCTGTCGTGCACTGCACAAGCTGTGGCGAGGTGCCAGTGCCTGCCGACCAACTACCTGTAAGGTTACCAGAAGACGTGGTGATGGACGGTGTTGGCTCTCCGATTAAAAAAGACCCTAGCTTCTACGAAACCACATGTCCAACTTGCGGTGGCAAAGCCACACGCGAAACTGACACCATGGATACCTTCTTCGAGTCATCATGGTACTTTGCACGTTATGCGAGTTTTGATTGCCACACCGGCATGGTAGATGAACGCGCCAACTACTGGTTGCCTGTTGACCAATACATTGGTGGCATTGAACATGCGATTTTGCATTTACTCTATGCCCGCTTCTTTAATAAATTGATGCGTGATGTTGGCTTGCTAAAAAATGATGAGCCATTCACAAACTTGTTAACCCAAGGCATGGTGCTTAAAGAAGGCACCAAGATGAGTAAATCTAAAGGCAACACCGTTGATCCACAAGAACTCATCGATACTTACGGCGCAGATACCGCACGTTTGTTTATGATGTTTGCAGCGCCACCAGAGCAAAGCTTGGAGTGGGCAGATAGTGGCGTAGAAGGTGCACATCGTTTCTTACGTCGCTTATGGACGTTTGTGGCAACGCATTTAGAATCTGGGGCTGTAGAAGCTTACAAAGTGGGCGAGCTCAATCCAGAACTCAAAACCTTGCGCCGCCAATTACATCAAACGATTGAAAAAATCACTGACGACTATGGCCGTCGCCAAACCTTCAACACGGCAATTGCGGCGGTGATGGAACTGATGAACGCTTATGGCAAAGTAGAAGGTGACGATACGGTAACACGTAGCGTACGCCAAGAAGTTCTGGAGAATGTCACACTACTACTTTCGCCTATCGTGCCGCATATCTGCCAAACTTTATGGGCCGAGTTGCAAAAAGACGGCGTGATTGAAGATGTCGATTGGCCAAGCGCAGATCAATCTGCGATGGTACAAGATGAAGTGGAATTAGTAGTGCAAGTAAATGGCAAGCTACGCGGTAGCATTACCGTAGCCAAAACCATGGCTAAAGAAGTCATTGAGCAGCATGCAGTGGCACAGCCATTTGTGCAAAAATTCTTAGAAGATGGCGCAAGCGTGCGTAAAATCATCGTAGTGCCAAATAAACTCGTCAATATTGTTGTGGGGTAACTATGAATCGCCATATCGCTCGCCGCTTGACCACCCTAATGCTAGCTTTAGTGCTTGGAGCATGCGGTTTTCATTTGCGCGGAACGGCGGATTTGGCATTCACTAAGCTCTATATCAAAGGTGCTTCCAGCATTTCTAAGGATTTAACCAGCACCCTTAAAACCAATGGGGTTAAGGTTGTGAGTCAACCAGAAGATGCTGAAATTATGTTTGAGTTCGTAAGCGACGGCGTTGAAAAACGTATTCTTTCATTAGGTGGGTCAGGCTCGGTTCGCGAATTTGAATTGTTCTATCGTCTAAAATTCCGCATACGTAATGCTTCAGAAGAACTTTGGGGCCCAGAGCAAATGATTGAAGCGCGTCGTGATTTTTCATACCTAGACACAGAGTTGCTAGCAAAGTCATATGAAGAAACCATGTTATATGAAGATATGCGCCATGATGCAACACGAGAGCTGATGCGGCGTTTGCTCGCACAAAAACCTAAAGCCAAGGCTGTAAAATAGGCCATCCGCCTACACGTTCAAATATGAATTTGGCGCCACAACAACTCTCCCAACATTTAAGCCGCGGCCTCAACCCGCTCTATGTGCTTACGGGAGATGAGCCTTTATCTCAACGTGAATGTTTAGATGCTATTCGTGCCAAAGCTCGTGAATTAGGCTTTGATGAACGTACCAGTTTAACTTCTGACCGTTATTTTAATTGGGCACAAATTGCTGAGTTCGGCCAGGCTATGTCATTGTTCTCCAGCCAACGCTTGCTTGAAATCCATATTCCCACAGGCAAACCTGGCCTTGATGGTAGCAAAGCACTTCAAGCCATAGCGGCTGAAGCGTTGCCTGATACTGTCACTGTCATCATTCTGCCAGCCGTTGATTGGCGCGATGCAAAAAGCGCTTGGTACATTGCGCTTCAACAAAACAGCATATTTATTGAACTGCGTGAAGTTGGGCCTGCACAATTGCCACAATGGATTGCCAGCCGTTTAGCATTGCAAAAGCAAAGTACAGATATAGAAACTTTAACTTTTATGGCAAACCAAGTAGAAGGCAATTTGCTTGCCGCGCATCAAGAGATACAAAAACTAGGATTGCTCTACCCAGCAGGCGCAATTGCTGGGGACGATGTCCGTGCAGCCGTGCTGAATGTTTCGCGCTTTGACGCAGTGCAACTTGGCGAGGCCGTGTTGTCTGGCGATATAGACCGCACCGTGCGTATTTTAGATGGCCTAAAAGATGAGGGTGCACAGCCTGTTGCTGTCATGAACCCACTCATTTGGGCAATTACACCATTACTAAAAATCAAACAGGCCGAAGCGCGTGGTGAAAACTTAAACAGCGCCATGGTGCAAGCTAAAGTATTTGGCCCTAAACAAGCGCTTGCCAAGCAAGCTGTAGGGCGATTAAGCTTAAAACAATTACAAGCAGCATTGCTTAAGCTTGCTGATATTGATAAAACAGCAAAAGGCATAATGCAAGGTGATGCTTGGCTAGAAATTTCAAGATTATGCTTTGGCTTGGCAAGAATTGGTACAAGAGCCAGAAGCCGCTAAAAAGAAGGTTAGGAACACTGATGGACATTAAATCGTATATGCACAATGTTGGGGTTGAAGCGCGCAACGCTTCACGCGCCATGGCAAAAGCTGAAACTAATACTAAAAACTTAGCACTCACAACCATCGCTAAAGCGATTTTACGTGAAAAAGACGCATTACTTGCCGCCAACCAACAAGACCTTGCGGCAGCAAAAGCTGCTGGCATGGAAGCCGCAATGTTAGACCGCCTCACCATCACTGAAAAATCAATCACTACGATGGCTGAAGGCTTACAACAAATTGCTAGTCTTGCTGATCCAATTGGCGAAGTTAGCGATATGAAATATCGCCCTTCTGGCATCCAGATTGGCAAAATGCGCGTACCACTTGGCGTGATTGGCATTATTTACGAAGCACGTCCAAATGTAACAGTAGATGCGGCTGGCTTATGTATTAAATCTGGCAATGCCACCATTCTTCGTGGCGGCTCAGAGGCCATTCATTGCAACCAAGCCTTAGCGAAATTAGTACATGAAGGCTTAGCAGCCGCTGGCTTACCAAAAGCCGCAGTGCAAGTTATCGAAACAACAGATCGCGCTGCGGTTGGCGAACTGATCACCATGAAAGAGTATGTAGATATCATTGTGCCACGAGGTGGCAAAGGCCTGATTGAGCGCATTTCAAACGATGCGCGCATTCCAGTAATTAAGCATTTAGATGGCAATTGCCACGTTTATGTAGATGATGAAGCAGATTATGATAAAGCCATTCGTATTATTGAAAACTCAAAAACGCAACGTCTTGGCACCTGCAACACAACAGAATCTTTATTGGTGGCGCGTAGC
>CAIVUE010000105.1 GCA_903909015.1 uncultured Methylophilaceae bacterium | reverse complement strand
CACAGAGGGGCCACCAGAATAGAAACCCTTGTCAGAGATGGCAGGGGTTTTCTGTTTTTGACCTTTACTTAAAGTAATTGTGGCAATCCAAAACATCATAGTTTGGTTTACTATTTGGTATAGCGCAGAAAATATTGAGGAAGTGAAACGGATATTTACAAAAAATTCAGGACACCCTCTATTCAATAACGTACACAGAATAATATTAGATTATGGCATTCGATGAATTCACACTCCGCCGTATAGAAAAAATCGTCCACAAATTTGTTGAAAAACGCAGACCACCAGCCTACATGAGAAAAGAGTTAGATCTTGACGTTAGAATTAAAGATCAAAGCGTAGAGATATTTGAAATCCGACCACGATGGCAGCATCCCGAAGAAACAATCGAATCGCAAGTCGCCAAAACAACCTATGTTAAAACTCAAGACGTCTGGAAAATCTACTGGATGCGGCAAGATTTAAAATGGCACAGCTATGAACCTTTACCTGAAGTCCAAGTAATCGAAGAGTTTTTAGCGGAAGTTGATTCTGATCCCCACCACTGTTTTTGGGGCTAGATTTTTTGACCGTTACTTTAAGTAACGCTTAGCTTCTGCAGCTTCCACAAAATCCGTTGCTTTTTCCCCTGCATGATCTTACATTTACATCATGCTTACGAAAGTCGAAACTACACATGTCATCCTACCGCGCGAACTGATTGTCTATCAGCGCAGTGATAGTGATGTTTGGCAATGCCGTGTCAAAATCGATAGCAAATGGTTTTCTAAAACCACCAAAGAGCGTGATTTAAATAAAGCCTTAGAGCGTGCAAAGCGTTTGCTATTTGAAGCGCAACTTCGCAATGAATCTAACATTCCTGAAGTCACTAAAAAATTCCGAGATATTGCTAAGCTAACCAAGCAGCAGATGCAGGATGAGTTAGCCAATCCTAAAATGAAAGCGCCTATTTCATTTAATCAATACGTCAAAATAATTGATGATTATTTGATTCCATTTGTCGGTAACAAGAATATTGATTGCATTAACTACGATGAGTTGGATGCTTATCAAGAAGATTTAAAAGTAAAAATGAACAGAAGCCCAGTAGGACTTCAAATTGATGCAATAGGAAATCTTCTCATAGCAGATGATGCTGGAAACAAAGTGTGGAGCGTTTGGCAAAACAATACAAAAAAATAATAATTAGTTAAAAGTTTTATCAGAATTGAGTAGATTTTTTATGTCTGGAATTACCTACAAGTTCCTACTCTAAGTATTTGACTTGAATTTCTGAAAACGCAGTTTCCTGCAAGATGACGTTTACACAAAATTCAGGACACCTTCTTAATTGAAATATTTGTTAGGATGAATCAGACAATAAGAGACTATTTTTGCGCATTTTTCAAACATGAGCATTATCAAATTTTTTGTTGGTAGTCATCAATCTTAATAATTTAAATGAATAATAAAATGAATATTAAAACTACGAATCAATGGTTAACCGAACTTATATTAAATTTAGGATTAGTTTTATGCGCAATATCATTTCAAACTCAAGCAATTGCAGCATCTTCAGATGAAATTCAAGTCTACGATGATGCGATTAACGAACCAGGTGAATTTAATGTAGACGTTCACACGAATTACGTTGTATCTGGTATTAAGGACAGTGAATACCCTAAAGAGATTCCAGCAAACCACGATTTTCGCGTTACTCCAGAATTTGCATATGGGCTTACAAAGAACCTAGAAGGGGGAATGTATTTACCGGCTATACGCTCTAGCAATGGTGATTGGTATCTAGAGGGCGTTAAGTTTCGACTTAAGTATCTAGCTGACCACGAAAAAACCGGGATGTATTTAGGTATGAATTTTGAGCTAGGTAAAGTTTCTCATAGAACAGCTGAACAAAATTGGAACCTTGAAGCGCGCCCTATTGTTGGTTATAGAACTGATGAGTGGAACCTAGCGATAAATCCTATTTTGGGATTTGCTGTATCTGGCAACAACCATACACCGACTTTTGAACCGGCATTTAAAATCGGACATAAACTCACTAATAAAACTTGGATTAATTTAGAGAATTACTCTGACTTTGGACCGCTAAATCAAATGCGGAGTCATGTTCAGGAAACCTATCTAACGGCTGATACTGAAATGTTTGGTCACGATTTAAATATTGGTATAGGTCATGGCTGGACGCAAGAAGCAAATGACTGGACGCTAAAAGCAATTTTCAACATACCCCTCTAATTGGTTGAAAAGAAATATCTAATGATGAGTGTAACTATTAAGTCACTAATCAATGCGCACCTTTAGATGAGGTAAAAGGTGGCCTAGCTAACCAAATGACTGGTGCGAGCAGAAGCAACACTAATCCAGCCATCAGCATAACGTGACTGGTAGAGAGTAAATAGGCCTCAGAGTTGATTAAGCGATCTATTAACATCAACACACTGCCATCTTTCAAGCCTGCCTGATTCGCGATGTTAGAGAAGTCTTGATAAGGCAAGTTTCCATTATTGATATGCTCAACCATTTGGGCATGATATCGATTGGCATAATCGCCCCACATGGTCGTTGAAATCGCCGTTCCCACACTTCCCCCGATATTTCTTAAGAAATTGGTCATTCCAGTGCCAGCAGCAATTTCATGGGGCTTGAGTTGTGACATTGATATGGCCGTTAATGGCATGAAAAATCCTGCTATCCCTGCTCCTACGGAGATACGCGCCAAAATAAGTGTGGTCTTATCTACCTGTGTGGTAAATAAAGCTGCTTCAAAACAACTATAAGACATCACTAAAAATCCGGCGGTCGCAATAAGGCGGGCATCAACTCTGTGAATATTCGCCCCAAAGAGCGGCCCGCAGACTAAAGCAAGCACACCGGTAAACCCCATGACTTCGCCAGCAGTTAATGCTGTATATCCAAGCTGCGTTTGCATCCATAAGGGACCTACCACTACATAGGTATAAAAAGCGAACGAACCGATGGCGAGACAAATGGCTGCAATGGCATAATTTCTGCGCTTAAATAAGCGCAAATTGATGACTGGATGCTCCTCCCCAAGCTCCCAAATAATGAGGGCGCCAAATGATAAAAATGAAATGATTGCCAGCGCGCTAATCCAATAAGAGGAAAACCAGTCGAGCTCACTGCCTTTATCGAGCATAATTTGTAAGGTGGAAACACTCACAATTAACAATATTAAACCTACGATATCAATCACCTCTTTTTTTGCCTCTGGCTTAGGTGTGCCAAAAATACGATACATCAAATAAGCGCAGGCGACGCCAAATGGCACGTTGATATAAAATACCCATCGCCAGCTATAGGTATCTGTGAGCCAGCCCCCAATCAGCGGTCCTAGGACTGGCGCTAAAACCGTGGTAGTCGCCCAAATACCGAGCGCGAGCCCTACTTTTTTGGGTGGGAAACACTTCATCATTAACGCTTGCGAGAGTGGAATCATTGAGGCACCAACCACCCCTTGCAAGACGCGCGCGAATAGTAGCAAACTAAAAGAGGGGGCAAGTCCGCATAAAACTGAAGCTACTGTGAACATGAGGGTTGCAAAAATAAATTGACGCACTTCCCCAAAGCGTCGAGATAACCAACCAGTGAGCGGTAAGAAAATCGCTTCGCTGACGGCGTAAGAGGTAATGAGCCAGGTGCCTTGCGTCGGTGTGACTGCAAAGTCGCCTGAAATGGTCGGCAGTGCCACATTGGCAATCGACATATCTAAAATGTTCATGAACGACCCAAGGCCCAAGGCAAGGGTTGCTAGAATCAGCTTAGCGCCTGTGAGGGGTGCGTTACCTGACGGTTGAGCCATGACTAATGAAGATGAGCTTGGCTAAGGATTGTGCGCACATGCTGATCCGCTTCTACAGATTGTGCTTCATAAATATGGGTGGCGGTCACGTTGGTTTTTTCTGCTGCAGCTAATGACCCTCCACCTTGCTGAGAGGTATCGACCCGCGCACTCAGTGACAAGCCTACCTGTAATGGATTTTTTTGAAGCTGACCAGGATCAATCGCAATTCTTACTGGCAAGCGCTGAACAACTTTCACCCAGTTGCCGGTGGCATTTTGTGCGGGCAGGAGTGACATATTGGCTCCTGTCGCTGGCGAGAAACCGACTACTTTGCCAGTGTAAATGACTTTGCTGCCATAAATGTCAGCTTCTAACTCTACGTCTTGTCCTAAGCGAATATTGCGTAATTGATCCTCCTTAAAATTCGCATCTACCCAACTATCGTTGAGGATCACAAGCGTGACAAGTGATACACCTGGTGCAACGCGCTGGCCCACTTGGGCATTGCGTTTAGCGACCACTGCATCTACAGGACTGAGCACTTTTGTACGTAGTAATGTGACATAGGCCTGCTTGGCAGCTGCGCTGGCTTTTTGCACATCCGGATGACGCGTGGCAGTTGCAACATCCACTAACCCATCAGAGCGCTCAAGTATTTCTTTGTACCCGTCATCCGCTGCCTGGTATTCCATCTGCAAATGATTAAGTTCTTCAGCGGAGACCGCGGCGACCCCTTTTAATAATTGGCGACGTTTAATATCCTCACCAATTCGCGCGAGATCTACTTTCTTTTGCTTGGCTTGTAAAATTGATGACCGACTTGCGCGGTAAGCATTCAACAGCTCTGCATCTGCCATACGTGAAGCAATTTCAGCTTCCGTTGGCTCAACTTTTAAGAGCATATCGCCCGCTTTGACTTGCTGCGTCTCGACCACTTGGACTGCTTCGATCGTCCCATCGACTTGTGAAGATACTTGAATCTGGGGCGCTGCAACATAGGCGTTATCGGTAGACTCGTAATGATTTAAATACTTCCACCAATAGAGGGCGAAGCCAATAGCCGCTAAAGCCACCAAGCCAAAAAATACTTTGAAGGCTTTATTTCTATTAAAAGGCTGGCCTGTTTGCTCAATATTCATCGTCAACTCTCACTGTCATCAATGGGTTACTTCAGTTTCAATCGGACCACCTAGGCTAATTAATAAGCCTACGTAATCATGCATATGTTGATGCTGCGCATCTAATAACTGCTGTTTGTTCGTCAAGTATTGCAACTGATCTTCCAGCAAGGCCGCATCGTCCACTAAGCCGGCTAGCCGCTTTTGTTGAGTGACCGCATAAAGCGAAGCTGCTTGGCTTTCTGATTGCGAAGCTTGCGTCAAATTCTGTGCGGAGGTATTGACTGCCAAGATACCATCGGCACATTCTTTGAGGCTGCCCAGCAAAGCATTTTGGTAGGTATAAATCACCTGATTGCGTTCTATCTGGCGCGATGAAATGGCTGATGCAATCGCACCACTATCAAAAATAGGCAGGCTAAGTGCAGGCCCCACGCTGAATTGACGACTTTTAGATTCCAATAAACGATCTAAATTAAAAGCTTGCAAGCCTACCAAGCTCTGCAAATTAACATCGGGCAGATAGCTCATCTTAGCAACATCCACACGCAGTTTAGCCGCACTGATTTGCTTGAGAAGCGCTTGCAAATCAGTGCGTCGTGCAATCAAACTTGCGGGAATCACTTCAGGCAAGGGCCTTACCTCATCATGAATCTGCGGAGCTTTTAAAGCCTCTCCCCAGCTGGGCCCTTGATTCACTAAGGCGGCCAGTTGATGTTGTTGCACCTTAATGATTTGCGAAGTTTTTAACTGGGCTATGATAGCGTTTACAAGCTCTATTTGGCGCTGATCGAGTAAATTGTGATTAACGAGGCCTGCTTTAAAACGTTCTTTCGCAATAAAACTTAGCTGCTTTTGTATCGCCAGCCCTTGTGCTGCAATTTGGTCATGCTGATAAGCAATATCGTAATTAATATAAGCTTGCACTACCGTCGAAGCTAACCACAGCTTGGTGAACGCCAAGTCGAACTCCTGACTCGCCACGTCTTGTTTAATCGCTTCAAGAGTCTTTTTATGTTTGCCCCAGATGTCGAGCGACCAGTTTAGGGATGCGCTCACCGATCCATAGCTGGTCGTAACTGGCATATTAGGCAAATAGATATAATTCTTAGAGAGGTGCTGTTCATTTATTTGTGCATTACCGGTAATGTTAGGCCCAATGGTTGCGAGTTCAGCATTAACTTGCTGCTGAGTAGCTTCAACCCGTAGCTTAGCAAATGTCATATTAGGTGAGTGCTTAAGTGCCTCATTAATCAGTAAGTCAAGCTGAGGATCTCCTAACTGCGTCCACCACCGCTCTGAAATGTTAACATCGACAGCTCCTAATTTTGGTTCAATCTGCTCTAAAGGGCTGAGTGTAGGCGAATGGTCTATGGGCCGTGTGATGCAAGCCGTAAGGGGCAGCGCAATTAAAAAGAGTAGTAATTTTTTCATACTTTAACGACCTGCATGGCTTCAAGTATAAGGAGATGATTGTTGGCAATAATACCTAGCACCTTTTTGACAGTGCTAAATTCATCCGGCGTGATACCGTTTAACGCGTTATTTAAAAATTCACAAATATTGGGCATTAATTGGTCGATGATTTCCTTGGCTTTTGGAGTGAATGTTAGGTTGATAACGCAACGATATAGACCTGACCTAAGCCGCTTAATCCATTTTTTGTCTAACCGATCCAGTGTTCTCACCGTTACAGCAGCATCACCCGTAAATGGAGTGAACTAAAACTAAACTGCTTTAGCAGTTGAACCCCAATTCGCTCAAATATCAGCTGATTTCTGGCTATTAGAAAGAAAATACTTTCATTGAGTTTCCAGGTGATTAGCTTATAGATCAATCCAATCCCTGTATAGAGGGTGTCCTTAATTTTGTGTAAACCTCGGTTAATTAATGCTGAGACAGTGTCTCTTTAAGCTTAATTGTCGACCGTCGTTTAAACGACGTTTATACGTAAAACTTGAACGCACTAAAATCACTTAAGAATTAAATCTGCTTCCAAGTTTACTTCCAGGCTGATACAAAGCTCTCTGTATTAAAATACCTTACAAACATTAAAGAGAATACACTAAGCACATTAGTTTGATTTTTTATGTTTAACAGGAATGGAGCAATTAAATGGTATCAATTAAAAAATTAATTGGAAGTTTTACAGCACTTTCGCTTTGTGCCTTTTTGTTTATTGGACAAGCCATTGCCGACTCAAAGGACAGCTCACCTAAAACTAGTACCCGGAATAATCAGCTAGATGTAATTCGCTTCACTCAGGCGAGATTAGAACGCCTTAAAACCAAACTCAACTTACAACCTGCACAATTGGCTGCTTGGGATCAATGGTCTGCCCATTTGATCGCTGATGTTAAAAAACAGCAGGAAGACGATATCAAGTTGACGCAAAACTGGATGGATAAAGAAGCTGATAATTTAACAACGCCAGAGAAAATTGCACATCAAGAAAAGCATTTGCAAATGCATATCGCACACCTGCAAAATCAATTAACGAGATTAGAAGAAGCTAGAGTCAATGTGACTACTTT
Organism: uncultured Methylophilaceae bacterium; assembly: GCA_903909015.1. GTDB lineage: Bacteria > Pseudomonadota > Gammaproteobacteria > Burkholderiales > Methylophilaceae > Methylopumilus_A. The sequence goes on along the minus strand of CAIVUE010000105.1, from coordinate 749 downwards.
TTACAGTAATCTTTCTAAAGATCAGCAAACGATTTTTGATCTCTACTGGCAGGAAAGCGCATTTAATCATGCGCATATTAGTTAATAATCCATTTATATTTAAATAGCGAGTAGGGGAAAATGATGAATTCCAAAAAGATAAAAAGTATTTCACTCTTGTTGATGGGATTGTTGACATTAACTAGCACATTTTCTGTTCTTGCGGCTGGTAACCATGGTGGCGGCCGAGGTGCTGGCTTTCATGGTGGAGCTGGATACCACGGTGGTTATCGTGGGGGATATTATGGAGGTGGTGGCTGGGGACTCGGTCTTGGCTTAGTGACAGGAGCAGTAATTGGGGCTGAACTTGCAGCGCCATATTATCCTTATTACTATCCAGATCCAGCTGTTACGCTTCCACCTTCGGAGTACATACAAGCACCTATACAAGTTGCGCCTTCAAATAATGCTACCCCTCTGACTTCAGCACCTGTTTGGTACTATTGCGCATCTTCAAAAACATACTATCCATATACTAATGCATGTCCAGAAGGTTGGCAGATTGTTCCTGTAACGCCGCCACAGCCACCACAGTAAGGATAACTCAGTAAGCTTTTGTGATTGGTAGGTGAATCGACCCGTTTAAGTTAGACACTTTCGAGCCTCGCGAAATACTGCTTTTCGTATTGTACTGGTGATAAGTCATTGCTGTAACCATGTCGACGTTTTGGGTTGTAAAACATCTCAATGTAGTCAAAGATATCCTGTCT
>CAIVUE010000104.1 GCA_903909015.1 uncultured Methylophilaceae bacterium | reverse complement strand
TGCTAGCTTGAATGGTATGATAGCCAGCACCAAGCGGGTCTTGATAAGGGTCGAATAAGATTTCAATTCTTTTGCGCTGATAATCATGCATCATTGACCAGAAGATAGGCGCCATCACGCCCGAGGTGACAATCAACCCACCTAATATTTTCCAACTTAATCCAGCCAAAAATAAAACATAAAAACCGGCAGCAGTAATAATCAAAGCTGTTCCTAAATCAGGCTGCTTCATGATCAAACCAACTGGAATCACTAGGAAAATTGCACCTAATGCATAATCAGCCCACTGCAAGCTTTCTTCACGTTTAGCAAAATACCAAGCGAGCATCATAGGTGCAGCAATTTTCATTAGCTCTGACGGCTGAATTCTTCCGACACCGAGATTAAGCCATCTTCTTGCGCCATGGCTAATCTCTCCAAACAAAGCAACTCCAATTAGCATCAGCAAACCTAAAATAAAAAGTGGCAAGGCTATGCGTTCTAAATAATGTGGTGAGGTATTTGCAGCGAGCCACATAATGCCCAGAGCTGCCAACATATTAATAAATTGCGAAAACACGCGATCAAGATTTCCACCAGATGCGCTATAAAGAACAAACAATCCCACGATGCAGCTGAAAAAGATGCACCCCATCAGAAATGGATCAATGTTTGTTTTTATCCGTTGAAATAGTTTACTAATCATGCGGGCCATCCTCGACGATTTGGATTTCTGGCGCTTGGGTCACAGCTTTATTTTGCTCACTTGGCTCTTTGCCTAGTAAGTAATAATCCATCACTTTTCTTGCAATTGGGCCTGCGGCAGAACCACCATGCCCCCCATTCTCAACAATCACAGCAACGGCGATTTTGGGATCTTCTGCAGGAGCATAAGCAATGAACAAAGCATGGTCTCGATGACGCTCATCCATATTACCGGCATTATATTTAGCGCCCTGCTTGATTCCCACGACTTGAGCAGTACCCGTTTTAGCGGCAATATTATAACTACTGCCCTCCCCTACACTTGCCGCAGTTCCACCTGCTTGGGTCACACCAACCATCCCAGCCCTAACAATCTCGATATTTTTAGGATCTAGCGCAATGGTATCTAGCATAGTGATGGGGACTAACTTGCTTTCTTTTCCATTGTTCTTTTGAATGCTACTTAACAAATGCGGCCGTATGGCTACGCCGTTATTTGCAAGCACTGCCGTTGCCTGAGCGAGTTGCATAGGAGTAACAAGCGTATAACCTTGGCCAATTCCTACAATAACCGTTTCACCTGGAAACCATCGCTGTTTCCAACGACGCTTCTTCCATTCGGGGGTAGGCAATAAGCCCCCGATTTCAGAGCTTAAATCTACCCCTGTTTTTTTACCAAACCCGAAATGGCTAACAAACGAAGTTAACTTATCAATACCCAGATCCAGTGCGAGGCCATAGAAAAAAGTATCACATGACACTGTAATTGCTTTTTGAATATCAACCTGACCATGCCCGCCTGGCTTCCAGTCCCGATATTGATGTGAACTACCATTTAAAGTATAAAACCCTTGATCACTAATACTGAACGGCGGGGTTCGTTTACCTTCTTCTAAACCAGCCATCGCTACAAACGGTTTAAAAGTTGAGCCCGGAGGATAAATTCCTCGAATTGGTCTATTGATTAGTGGCTTATCTAAAGACTCATTGAGACTCTTCCAAGTGTCAGTATCAATCCCGTCCACAAAAAGATTAGGATCAAATGTTGGCATGCTGACATAAGATAAAATTTCACCATTCTTAGGATTAATTGCCACCATCGCTCCACGATGATTCCCAAAAGCCTTTTCCCCAATTTCCTGCATCTTAGAATCTATGGAAAGAATTAAATTGTCTCCTGGGATTGGGGGGGTGCTTGATAACACTCTAACCGCTTCCCCATCTGCATCCATTTCAATTTGCTGGAAGCCCGTCGTTCCATGAAGCTGCTTTTCATAATATTGCTCTATACCACCTTTTCCAATGTGATCAGAGCCCTTATAGTTTGACAGGTCTTCAGACTGTTCCAACGCTTTTACATCAGCCTCATTAATACGGCCAATGTAACCAATCATATGAACGCCAAGGTTACCTAAGGGGTAGTGCCTGAAGAGACGAGAACGAATTTCCACGCCGGGAGACTGATAATGATTTGCAGCAAATTT
>CAIVUE010000103.1 GCA_903909015.1 uncultured Methylophilaceae bacterium | reverse complement strand
GTACATAAGAAATCCCCGTAGTGCGGCAGCGGAGATGACTGTTCCTAATACTAAATAGAGAAGTGCCGCTCCCTTTATTCTTTTTAGCACCAGGGCATTCACAACCCACATATATAAGAAGGTGAAAAGATGTAAGAGAGTTACTATCACAATTCGCTGAAGAAGGTGACCTTTTACATTATGGGCTGTATCCACCAAGTGAGTCAGTAGCGCGAAAACCAAAGTGGTGAAGAATGTAGGTAGAGAAAGAAGATATTTTGGATTGAACAAATCTCGATTTCCTATCATTTCGCACCCTTTCGTTCTGGGAATCCAGCGCTTAGGAAGTAACGTCTAGTTGCTTCAACGCGCGGATTAAGTTTCCCCTTTGGTTCAATCTCTAACTCCAGATAAATTCTCTCAATCCATCTCTCGACAGATTTCAGACTCAAACCACTTCGAGTCGCTATCTCGGCATTGTTATAACCTTCAGCGATCAACTCCAAAATTTGCAGCCCCTTACCTGTTAGCTTCAATTCAACTGGAATCCCTATTTTGTCCTGTCGTACCTCTTCAGATTTATCCCCTAGCACCTTCTCGATGGCACTAATCAAATATTCAGAGTTACTCACCATAATTTTTCGCAAAAACCCGACACCATCAGGAAGGTCTAAGCCATCTGCATTAGCCGACTTTGCATCTTGATGCTTTGAAAGCATCAAGATCGCAATGTCTGGCCGAGTAGTTCGAATTGCATGAGCCAGGTGGACCCCAGTTGGTCCATCTCCCAGCGAAATATCAAGCAGTGCGATATCTGGATCAAATGATTGAATCAATTTTCGGGCAGACGCTGCATCTGATGCAGTTTCAACAATGAAATTAGCAGATACAAGTGAAGTTGCCAGCAAAGAGGACATCAATGGTTCATCTTCAACCAACATCAATCGGCGGTTCTGCCCCAGCATAGTAGAAGGCTAGAGGGTTTTCCCTCAATCTCAATAGGTAGTGAGGGAAATCCCTTGCGCAGACAATTTGAATTGAGGAGCCAATTTATTATCTACCAATTGTGCGTTCGCCAGGGGGGTCATATCATGCTTACGAGATTGTCACTGAGAAAATCTATTCGAATAATAATTTTCTCCTTGCTAATTTCCAGTCTCGGACTTGTTTCTAATGGAACCGCAATCGCCTCTGTCCCCCCAACGGGTGCCTTTACTCAATTTACAGGGATAACCGACGCCACATACTGGAAAGGTGTTGCATCAAGTTCAGACGGTTCACGCATAGCCGCAATTTCAACAAATGGCCAACTTTGGACTTCGACCAATTCAGGGACTACCTGGGAAAGCCACACGGCACTCAATGCACTGAATCTCACAACATGGCAAAATATTGTTACAAACGCGAGTGGAGAAACTCTTACTGTCGCATCTGGTAATGGATCTGTCTATTCTTCAGGAGACTTCGGAACTACTTGGACCGCGACCAACCTATTACCGAGTTTTGGAGTTTCTTCGCTTTATGGAGTGACAACAAGTGCGGATGGAAAAATATTGGCGGTAAGTGATTTTGGTACAAATAAGGTTCTAGTTTCCACCAATTCAGGATTATCTTGGAGCAACGAAGGCCCAAGTGGCCCCGTTACTGGTAATTTCTGGAACGTTGTGTTGAGTGGAAATGGATTAACTCTTGCTGCAATTGCATCGGCCGGTAACATTTGGACTGCTACATATTCGCCGACAACCACGCCGAAATGGACTTGGCACGATACAGGAATTTCATCAAGTTCAGGCTTTTGGAGAGGACTGTCGATTAGCTCAAATGGCAATTTCATTGCTGCAAGTGCGTATAACGGGAAAATCTATGTGTCTAGCGACTCAGGGACAACCTGGAGTGTTCCTTCAGGATTCGACACCTTAGGAAATATTAACTGGCAAAGAATCACGATGTCTC
>CAIVUE010000102.1 GCA_903909015.1 uncultured Methylophilaceae bacterium | reverse complement strand
GGTCAAACTGCCAAGGACTTAAACGTTTCTTAGTACAAGAGACGTTTTGAATGGCGACATGATCAACGTTATCCGGAAACAGCAATTCTGCCGGTGCTATGCGTTCAAGCTCTTGTGCTAATAATCCTGGGGCGGATTCACTCAGAATTAAATCGCCAGAGGCCAGATTAATCCGTGCAAAGCCAACCAACCCCTCCCCAAATGATAGGGATAGTAGCCAATTATCTCGCGTGTCATCCAACAAAGCGCTATCAGTCAGGGTGCCAGGGGTGAGCACTCTCACCACTTGTCTTTCTACAATCCCCTTACTCTTGGCTGGGTCGCCAATTTGTTCACAAATCGCGACCGACTCACCCATTTTAGTGAGCTTAGCTAAGTATTGTTCCGCCGCATGATATGGCACACCAGCCATCTTGATGGGCTCACCATTGTGGGTGCCCCGTTTTGTCAGTGTGATACCAAGCAAACGAGAGGCCTTCTCCGCATCTTCAAAAAAGAGCTCATAAAAATCGCCCATGCGATAAAAAACCAGCATGTCTGAATGCTGGGCTTTAATGGCAATATACTGACGCATAAACGGCGTCAGATTATCTTTTTCTTGGATTAACGGGTCGGTCATATCTTTAAAGATGTTGCGTCGTAAAAACTATTGATTGGCTTTACTACTATTTGTGCTTACGAGGTGCATTTTATCGTAAGATCATACCTAGCATCACTGAATTAAAACTTTCAGTAGAAACCAATGAAAATGAAGCCATCTGTTCTCCTTATAGTACTTTTAGGCGTAAGCTCTGCCGCGATGGCCGAGGTGACGCATTATTATTGTGAGGGAGACACAACGAGTACGATCGGCGATGGTCCCCATGTCGAAGAAACTGACACCAAGAAATATAACTTCGTTGGAAATGAAACTGAGTTCTTTTCTGAAAAGATTAAATGTGACGTCAACGCCAAATCGATTAGCTGCCAAAGTAAGAAATTCAACCGAACACTGAACATCAACAAGGCAACTGGCTACACTACCGACACCTATGAAATCTTAAAAAATGGAAATGCGCATGCCAGAATCGAATTTATTGGGCTATGTGAATTATATTAATAAAGTAACTTATTTCTAAATTTAGAAAAGAATCAAAGGATGCCTAGAATGAGAATCTTATTGTTGATCACGTTCCTTTCTGCCAGCCTGATTTCAAACGCCCAACCAGTATTTAGTGGTGAAGACCTTAGTGGAGTTTATCAGTGCGATGGCCAAGATCATCTAGAAGGTTTATACAAAGGTAAAGTGACGATCAAATTAGTGGCTGATAAAAGTAGTGGCGAGTATGGTGCCTATCAATTCAAGCTTGAGGTCCCTGGTTTTGGTGAATACCCTGGTCACGCAGCGGCGCAAGGCAAAAAAATGGCCATTTATTTTGCGAATACCGATCTAGCCACCAAAGAATTTGGGACCGGTATCGCGAACTTCTCTAAAAATAAAGCTGGAAAATGGGCATTCAAAAAGTTCTATTACGAACCCGAATACAAAGGGGGTAACTTTGGGACCGAAACCTGTACCGCGCAATAGAACCTTAATCTCTGGCACCACATCATTTTGAAAATAGGCTTATGCACCCTTCGATTGATTTAATCAACTTCACACCAACTAGCGCCTTCCTAGGCGGCGCGCTCATTGGCATCGCGGCAAGCATCTTAGTGATATTCAGAGGAAAAATTGCGGGGATTAGCGGCATTGTGGGCGGCATGCTGCAAACGCAAAACACCCCTAAAGACCACTACTTATGGCGAGGACTGTTTTTGATTGGACTAATGGGCTCGAGTTTTGTTTATCGGCTCTTTTTCCCCTGGCCAGAATTAACAATCAATGCTTCACTTGGCACACTCATCATAGCAGGACTGTTGGTGGGGTTTGGAACTAGAATGGGTGCTGGATGCACGAGTGGCCATGGAGTTTGTGGCTTGAGCAGACTCTCATTTCGATCACTATTAGCAACCATTAGCTTTATGTTTTCGGGCCTTGTTGTTTGCTACCTATTTCTACATGCGATCTAGCTTATGAAAAATATGATTACATTATTGGCAGGACTCATTTTCGGGCTAGGGCTCATCATTTCAGGGATGATCAACCC
>CAIVUE010000101.1 GCA_903909015.1 uncultured Methylophilaceae bacterium | reverse complement strand
TTTGCAAAGTAGGGAGAATTTAATTTTTCTCCGCCATCATAAACATGAAGTGTCACTGTCACATATGCGTGAGCTGGGAGAATGAATTTTGTATAAGGCCCATATGATGGCCAACTTGGATGCCCACCATCACAGTTCTCACAATTTCCATGTGCTTTGGAGTCTGCGGCAGCAGCAAACACTCCATCAGTGATAAATGCGTGTGGGTAACTCTTGCCATCAGGAGCAGTGATAGTGCCATTGATAGTTGCAGTCTCAGTTGGTGCGTTTAAGAATGAGTGGGCATGGAGTTCAACGCCTACTCCTGCTACAACTGCTATACCTAGAACGATTGCAACAACGGCGCCTATCGCTGTCTTGGATTTGGAATTGGTGGTACTAGCCACGTTAGTCCTTTCAAATTTAATTGCGCGATTGCTTTGGGAGACAGGGTACGCTCATATGCAGTGTTAAGGAACACATCTGAGAAGTTTTCTAGAGAAAGATGTTAAATGGCGGGGGGGGGGGTCAGATGGGCCTTAATCCCCTTTGGGATATAGCTTTTGCCGTTGCTCTCATACTTAAGGGTTGCTGGTACTTTTCTGAGAAGAAGGCTCGCGCTTCTGTTTCATTAGTCCGACAGTTCCTCTTCTATCTGGGGCTAGCACTCGCTTTCATACTGCTTGTAGGGCCTGTTCCTCATCTAGCAATCCGTCTCTTTTATGTTCACATGATCCAGCACATCGGTTTGATGATGCTGATCTCACCCCTCATTGTTTTAGGCTCACCCATCAAGGTGGCATCACAATCTAAATACCCCTTCATCTATAAATTGGTTCACACACTTGGTCGCAACCGACTCTTTATTCAGCTCTTCCAAGCACCTGTTGGATTTGCCATATTCCTTGCAGTTTTAATTCTGACCCATTTCTCGCCACTTGCTAATGCTGGGATGACAAACCCAAATGTGCACTGTCTAGAGCTGATTATTTTCCTTCTTGGTGGAGTTATTTATTACTACCCGGTGATGGAAGGAAACCCGCACCCAATATTTGTTCCCTATGCCAACCGCGTGATCTCCTTATTTGCCATGATGCTTCCAGAGACAATGGTTGGGTTCTTTTTATATTCTGGAAATAAAGTTTTGCATTCACTGCCGGGTACTACATCGATGAACATGGGCTTAAGTGATCAACATAAAGGTGGCGCCATTATGTGGGCGATGGGTATGCTGATTGATACGATTTGGATTGTGCTTGCAGCGCGCGACTGGTTTATCAACGAGAAGTTTCTTTCAGATTCAGAAGGGGAGTAAATGGACCAAACACCTTCTGCTGATAAAGATCCAAAACGTAAGTGGGTACTGTGGGGTCTTCCCCTATGCGGACTTATGGGGGTCTTTGAATTTAATCGCGCCCTTGGCGGAAATAATTTGAGTTGGGTTTATGTGATGGAGTGGCCATTTTTTGGTGTATTCCTTTATTACATGTACTGGAAACTTACTCAACCGCAGGAGCCATACGATGATTCAGAGGACCCGAAGCGTGAAATCGACTAAAAACAATTAAGCAGGAGCACAAGAAGTAGACTTTCCTTCTTATGTTTGGTCTACTTTCACTCACAATCGAGATTATCTTTTGGGTAGCCACTCTTACTGCTCTTATATTGACAGTTATTTTCTGGCACAAGTTTGCCGAGTATAAGTGGAATCACATCGCTGCTAGATTTTCTCTCATTATTTTTATTCAGTTTTTTGCTTTGGCCTCTATGGGCATTACTGTCAACAGGTACGGTGACTTCTATGACTCATGGTCAGATCTTTTCGGAGCACAGAAAAAACTAGCGAAAATTGCTATTACCTCAGAAGCCCTGTCATCAATATCTGAGATAGATATTCAGAAAGCTAAGACGACGGCCGGTGGCAGTTTGATTTTTAAGGAAATCATTAAAGGTGCTCAGTCACAGATATCAAATGTCGTCTATGTAGTTGCGTCACCAAAAATTGCAACGCAACTGAAGTCACCTGAGCACGCTATTGGAACAAATTATCAAGTAATCGAGCTTTTCCCTGGCACGCCAGGTGTTCCTCAAACGTGGATAGGCGCCATGGATGGGGTTACCACAATGGAAAGGTTAGAGAGCGCCAATCAAATACAACCAACGATTTTAATTATTCCAGCGATAAACGTTGTGCCGGGGCAAGACACAGAATGCATGAACTTTGATGGCGGAGCCCAAGTGGAAACTTGGATTACATCTGACATGCAAACATTTGCGCAGAAGTTCCTTGGTATTGATTCGCGGCCATGGGGCGTATTTGGCTATTCAACCGGAGGATGGTGCGCAGCCGAAGCAGCAGTACTTCATCAGGGACAATATTCACATGCCGCCGTGCTAGCTGGCTATTTCCAACCAATGTTCTCACTCGGCATGACAAAGCGGGAACGTAAATTTTTATCAGCAAAATATGATTTAGTAAAAGTCATAAAAGCAGGTTCTACAAATACAAAGCTGATGATTATTTCCAGTGTAAGTGATAAATTTGCAGCAAATTCTGCGCGAACATTCATGAATCAAATTGATAGCGTTATTCCTATTAAATACATTCCTATTTCTCAAGGTGGTCACAATATTGAAGTATGGAAACCATATGTTGGCCCCGGTTTTCAATGGCTTAATCAGCAGAGCTCTGAGATTCCTTAAGTATTAGTTTTTACGAAATCCGCTGATAAATTTTTCAGCACGAAGCGCAGCCCATGCAACTTTTGGAAGGTCAGTAGCTCGTGGATAGAGGACATACCGCGTTTCCCATTCAGGCTGGAATTTTGCGTTAAACCTGTATAAAGATTCCACCTGGAAAAAGTTCGAAAAGAAACGAATTAAATTGCGTGTCCCACGTGTTATTGGTCCGGCGCTTATTTTGTCGGCACGTTCAAAAAGGGAACGAAAAGCTGCAAAGTTGAGTGAAATATGCGTAATCCCATTTGTCTTACTCCATGCCACAGTATCTGCAATCATCAATTCATTGACACCGGCATCGGTTCCCCTCTCGCGCTGCATCCGATCAAGTGAGAGACCGTCAGTAGTCCATGGAACAAAGTAGAGAAGTCCTTTTATTTCTCCTCCTAAATAAGCAATAGTGATGTAGGTGTTATGGTCTTCATCTTCGCCAAAACGATCCATTGACATCGAAAATCCACGTTCAGCAACACCATAACGCCACTCTTGAGCAAGTTTGCGAAGTCTGTTTTTTGTTTCAGAATCAACATCAGCCCATTTAGCAGTTGTCGTGGTGTACCCCTTGCGTGCAATTCGATTAATCATTTGGCGCACATTTGCCATTGGCCTACCTTCGAGGGTGAATTCTGAAACTTTAATGATCGCCTCATCGCCAATATCAATGGCAATCATTTCTGCGTGTTCAACCCACACTTCACCACCTCGATCGCTGCATCCCATTACTCCCGGTGT
>CAIVUE010000100.1 GCA_903909015.1 uncultured Methylophilaceae bacterium | reverse complement strand
TAGACGTGCAGACCAGTCTCCAGCAACCATCTTGTTACCTTCGAAGGCTTTAAGATCTTTAGCTGAGCCTACAGCAACCCCTAACAACCAAGCCACATCATCATTACCTGCTGCACGTACAGTTGCTGCATCGGTGCCTGCTTGGGCAATTGCATGATTATAACGGTCATTAGCGCTTGTGTTATAAACGTAATCACCAAATAACCTTACACCAACACTTGGAGTTGCCATATAGTTAATTTCAGCTGGGATTTCAATTGTGTCCAAATCGTTAGTGCCAGGACTTGCTGTTAACGCCTTATTTGTTATTCCAGGCGTAAAGAATTTACCATTCCCAGCATTGTGAGTGATTGTTGAGTATGTCATTGCAACTTTTGCAGATGTGCGATCGTTAAATGCGTACTTTACACCGCCTTGAAAAGCAAGTAATTCAGAAGTCACTGTAGAAACTGCTGACGTAGAATTAAGCGGATCAATCAAACTGCGATCACCCTTGTATTGCCATTGACCAGCAAGGCCAAATAATTCTGTTTGATCATTTAATTTATACTTAGCTTTTTCTGACAAACCTTCAACTGTTAAATCAGCATCCCACACCATTGATGTCGTGTACAAAGGGTTATCCATACGACCAGCTTCAACAGTCAACCAATCAGTAGCTTTGTAACCAACCATAGCGCGTTTAACGTATAGGGTTTCTTTATCATTCAATGATCCTGTAGTTTTACCAAAAGTAGCATTGTCTGAACGTCCATTAGCGCCCATTGCAAAAGCTAAATCTGAATACCAATCACCCGATTCAGTTTTAACACCCGCAGTAATCTTGTAACGTGCACGATCCCTGGTTTGATTAGTATCAACAGCACTAGTTGCATTTTCACCATTGCCTTGACGATCTTCGTAACGAACACGGACATCACCATACACAGTAGCTTTATCAATCGCATCAGAAACTGACAACTTGCCAGCCTTCTTAATTGCCTTAGCATTTGCAGCTTTTTCTTCTTTAGCGCCTTTAGTAATCAAAGCACCTTCTTCTTCAGTCAACACGCCTTTAGCAACAAGCGCATTAACAATATCAACAGATGAGCAAACCAGATCGATTTATCCCTATGTTTTTAATATGACTTTTTATCTAAAATAATTCAGTCGACCACTTTACTTAAAACGGCGAGATTTTCTCTAAATAATCACCCCACCAATTCATTAGCACAACCCGCTCATCCATATACTGCGCACGATTGTAAGCACGACGAATGTGATTGCCTTCTGCGTGCGCTAACTGCCTCTCAATCACATCCCCTCTAAAACCTTGCTCATTAAGCACAGTACTGGCTATAGCCCTAAATCCGTGCACCGACATTTTGTATTTGTAGCCCAGCCTATAGAGCGCATCTATTAATGCATTTTCTGGCAGGGCTTTATTTGGATTGCCTTTGTGAAAAACTAAATTGTTACTTGGATAGTTTTGCTTGATGTGGCTGAGAATAAAGAGTGATTGTTTTGATAATGGAACGATATGCTCAACACGCATTTTCATACGTTCCGCAGGTATTTTCCAAACTGCATTTACTAAATCAAACTCCACCCATTTAGCTAACACTAATTCATTCTTGCGTACAAAAGTTAGCGCAATAAGCTGCAAAGCATAACGAGTGATTAAATCATCTGCTCTACTGTAATCTGATATAGCCTGCATTAATAATGGCAGATCTTTTATATCAACTGCATTTTGATGTTTAACACTTTGTGTGTGTAATACTAAATTTAAACCTATCGTCACATCGTGCTTACAAGCGCCAATAACAATCGCGTAAGCCCATATTTGTCGCAGAAAATTCAACAGCCGCTTTGATTGTGTATATGCGCCGCGTGCTTCAACCTTTTGTAACAATGCCAGTAAATCTACTCTCGTAATGTTTCCAATCTGCTTAACGCCAATAAACGGATATAAGTTACGCCGTATCAGCCTTTCCAGTTCTATTGCGCTACCTTCTGACAGCTTTTGTACTTTACGAGATAACCACTGCTGAGTGATTAACTTAAACGAGTAATTTGGCTTAATGTTTTTCGCTGTTTGCATCTCAATATTTTGATAGCTTTTGAGATGAGCTTGATTTTGATATTTGGCAACAATGATTTGTTCGTAAAAGACTTTGGCATTTTCATATGCTGTGCGCTTATCCGTTGTCTTCAAACTGCGTCTATAAGTCTTGCCCTTATCCCAATACACTGCTTGCCAATAAGGCGAGGCATTATTGAGATAAATTTTGAGTTTTTTAGGATAGTTAGGTACTGGGCTAAGTGTGCCAAGTATTACAGCAGTTTTATGACGAGCTTTTTCTTCCATCATTAAAATGTAAGCTCTAATCATGTTCTTGGACAATCTAAATTAGTCGACTTGCTTAACGACTAAAAGGTCGACTTTTGTGGATTAAGGTATATAAAATACTGTCAAAAATTTTTAATTTAAGATTAAGCAAGTGTCAAAAGAATTGACACTGTAAATTAACAAGGTAGTTGTGTTACATTTGGCATAGTAACGTATATAAAATTTAGGAAAATATCATGCATACAAAAATAGCCTTATCATTTGCCATTATTGGTATGATGTCATCACTCCCTGCGCTTGGGGGGCTAGGTGACTCTATAGAAGAGCTTCAAGCACGCCTGATAGTCCTTAAAGATGCAATTAAAACAATGCGAGAAGCTCATGCTGAAAGAGCTATTGAATTAGAAAAACTTGATAATCAACTAATTGAACTTCAGGCTATCATTGATAAGAATGTTGCCGCAGACGCTGATAAAAAAGCAAAAGAATAATGTTTTTATTAGTGATAGCAGCATTAGAATCCACTATCACTCCTTACAGTCTCTTAAAAAGCCAACTGAATACGAGTTAATAAATATTGCTCATCAGCACGAGTAGTTAATTGAGAAAAAAATTTCTCATAAGTAGTCAGCTCATAATTTGCTGCAAACTTAACATTCTTGGTTAGATACCAATTAATCCCAGCCCCCCAAGATTTTGCCGAGCGAGCCAAAGGACCGATTGTAAGGGTGTCCTGGGCCCATCCGTCACTCAATGCCCTTCTGTCAATATTAGTTTCCTGATATCTTGCTACTAATTCAAAAGCACCCCAACCGTTACCATTCAAATTAAACGGTAGTAAAGGGCTGACTGGGTCATTGTGAGTTGCATCTTCACCCGTCAAGAACCAAGAGCTTGTAAGTTGCCAAGCATCATTATGGAGAGTTCCTCTTTTCAATCTAGAGATATTACTTACTTGCTGAATCACCTCAGCATACTCGGCAATCAACCCAAATGGTCCAGAATAATAATAAGCTTGGGGACTTATGCGCGTTCTTGACCCATCAGCACTAACACCTGCTCCATATGTAAAAAAAGCAGACTGTTGGCCACCTGATCTATAAATTGGCAACCCACTTGAGTTTGGTGCCGAGCTGCTTTGATATGCATCTCCATATGTTGCGGCTAGTCCAATACCGATACCAGATAAAATAGATCTTTCACCTTTAAAAGGAGTAGTAAATAATCGAATCGCATAATCACGAGCACCATTGTAACTTTGTGAAGTAACAGCATCACCCCCATCAACCACACCTTGATATACACCCATCGCATAATAGGCTTTGCCATTAAGTAAATTTCCATGCAATGAAATACCAACGTCACGATTAGGTAAAATATTATTACTTATAGTACTCAGCTCGATAAACTTATTGAAATTGGAACTTTCTAGTCTTTCCAACCCAACATCAGGAGCAAATTTACCAATCTGCAATTGCATCCAAGGCTTGAACCTAGCATTAATATACGCATCGGCTATTCCACTGTTTGTTGAGCTTCCAGCGGCTTTGTTATCTCCATATT
>CAIVUE010000099.1 GCA_903909015.1 uncultured Methylophilaceae bacterium | reverse complement strand
TGTACTATCAGTGATTGACTGGCGACCCACTTCACCTGAAATGTTTAGACCAGCCACTGCAGGCACATCGTAGCTCACGCTTGCAACAACATAACCAGACCAACGCGTATCGCCACCAGGTTTAATACCAGCATTTAAATTACCTGTACCAAACGCTCCGATGTTTGAGTTATTTGTATTCCATCCATAGAATTTAGTTGGATTGATCCCACCTTTAACGGTGAACCATTTCCAGCCTAGGATACCGTAAAGTTCAACTGTATTAAGCTTAGACTTGTTGTATGTTCCAATTGTTGATTTAGCAAAATCACCATCTGGGTAGTAAATATAAGTTCCACCAACATCATATTTAAAGTCAGTTAAAAATGTGTTGCGGAAACCAACAGACCAATCAGTCTCTAGGTTTGCATTTGGCAACCAGTGGCTAGAAACGTTAGAAGCCCAAACCCCAGCATAAGCACCAGAAGCGTGATCTGCTTCAATACCGAACTGCGCAGCTGGGTTACCCCAAGTTTGAGATTGACCGTGCCAGATGTAATCGCTTACCAAAGTAGCACTCGCTGGGAATGTCCAAGTTGGTGTAGGTGCAGCAGCAGGCGCTGCCGCCTCATCTGCAAAAGCAACTTGCGAAGCCAATGCACTTAATACTGCAACTGTTAATAATGATTTACGCATAATTTTTCCTTTAAATAGAATGCAAAAAATGAAAAAACAAAGTTTTACGGATTTATATAAGCAATCGCCGTGCCAACATTACAAAATGATAAAAATGACGAAGTTAAGCAGATGCAGTAGCTAAAATAACTAAATTGATGTTTTAAATGATAATTATTAATTTATATAAAAATTAATAAGTTAGGTGCGACTCAATTCAAAAAATTAATAAAAACTTGACTTATACAAGGGCAGGAAGCCACGCAGCCTCATCCCGAGAATCGGAAAACCTTGAACACAAGCCTTTCTGTCAAATATGCACCTTAAGCTAGCAAAGTGCTCTAATTGAGTGCGGCTTGTGATAATCCAAATTTGACAATCTTTTCACACTAGCTTAACAAATACGTGCGTCAAAAACCCAGAGCCATTTCTTCAAATTAGTGCATAAATTTTATTACTCATTTTTATGGCACTTAGTTCAAAACAGATGACTTGGTTTTTTCCTGCGCATTCTCTAAAAATTCTCTCCAACCACCCGTTGCCGAAATATCCAAAGCGTCATGAGTAGCATAGGCTTCACACAGAAATCCTTGGACTGTCGTCTCATCTTCAAGCTCTAAAGTGCCAAAGCCTAAAGGGGCAGGCACGCCTGCAACGAAGATGCCGTAATTGCTTATCGGTAAACGCCAGACCTCCAACGCTATAGCTGCCCCATCAACCCCCACCCTTAACAAGCCAGGACGCGGCGGGATAAAACCATTTAATTTAAATAGCTTATACTTTTTGGCCGTTTTTGTTTTTTTGACCAGCTCGCCACCTAAGCTGGTTAATTGAGAGTTTAAGGGCAATCCACTCATATGTGCACCGCAAACGGCCACCTCGATCATTTTATTTTCTTGGGTCATGTTGGATTCTTAATGTTGAGTAAAAGGAGTATTCATGGCCCCTAATGTTTGAGCCGTTTTTTGCTGAAACTGATTCGCCAAATCAAGTAATTGCACATCACTAAAAGCGGGCGCACAAACAGTAATCCCAAATGGCAAGCCATTCTTCTGAAATCCCGTCGGAACCGCCACAGCAGATAAATCTAGCAAGTTCATAAAGTTGGTGTAATAGCCCAAATTAGAATTACAACGCACAGGATCTGCATTCACTTCATCAATCTTATAAATGGTCCCAGCGGTTGGCGTGACAATAAGGTCGACATCATTCCAAATGCCGGCACATTGTCGCTGCATCGCTTTTAGCTTATACATAGAACGATACGTATCTGCCGCCGAGAATTTCACAGCGCCGCCAATAATCTGGCGCGTCACTGGAAAAACTGCCTCTGGCTTAGTCTCAAAAAAATCTTGGATGGCTGCATAGCGCTCAGCCACCCAAGGGCCCTCGTAAAGCAAACGTGCGGTCGCCAAAAACGGCTCAAAATCAATCTCAACTTGAGTGCCGCCTAAAGCTTTTAATTGAGCAATCGCATCTTTAAATAAGTGTGGGCTTTCTGCGTTGTCAAAAAAAGCCAATTGCTCAGGCTTTGGGACACCAAAAGTAAAGTTGGATTTCACTTTTAGCGCTGAAGGAGAAAATGGCCTTGAATAAGGGTCGGCATGGTCAAAGCCTTCGGCACTTTCTAACACTGTGGCAGCATCTTTTGCCGTCAATGCAAAGATAGAGACGCAATCCAAAGTGCGACACGCTGGCACCACCCCTGATGTACTCAATAATCCACAACTTGGTTTTAATCCCAATAAATTATTGAATGCGGCTGGTACACGGCCCGATCCTGCAGTGTCCGTTCCTAAACTAAAACTCGCCATCCCCAGAGCAACCGATACGGCAGAGCCTGCGCTTGACCCCCCCGAAATATAAGTAGGATCAAAACTGTTTTGACAGGCACCATAAGGTGAACGCGTGCCCACTAAGCCCGTTGCAAACTGATCCAGATTGGTTTTGCCTACAGGAATCGCGCCTGCATCGATCAGCTTTTGGACCACAAAAGCACTTTTTTCTGGGGTATAGGCATATTCAGGACAAGCTGCAGTCGTTGGCACCCCGGCCAAATCAATATTGTCTTTGATCGCAAATGGGATCCCGTATAAAGGCAAATCTGCAGGATTTTTATTCGCTAGCTGATTAGCGTATCCCAGCATTTCATCCAAACTCAGACGGCGAATCCAAATATGTCTTGAATCCTCTTCACCAATTTCGGCATCAAGCTGCTTAACTAGTTGGGCAGGAGTGAGCTCACCAGATAAGTAAAGGCCTCTCAAATGTGCAATTTCTAAATTCATGTTCTTATCCTTTATTTTTCTGCAATGACAATCAATTGCTGGCCTGCGGCTACTGACCCACCTTCTTGACAAAGGACATGGGTCACCTTCCCAGAACATGAAGAGATCACGGAGATTTCCATCTTCATGGACTCAACCACAACGACCACATCCCCTTCCTTGACCTCATCCCCCACATTCACTTTAATTTGCCATAAGTTACCTGCCACATGAGAACTCACCACCGCACTGCCATCGGCAAGCTCAAGTGCTTCTGCAACATCCTGCCCGACCTCGTTCTCGTTGCTGTAATTCGCCTGCCCTGAGGCAATCCAGCGCTCACGCTCTGCATCAAAAGAAGCCTGCTGTTTGTTTTTAAACGTGGCAATAGACGCTGCTTCTTTTGCTAAAAAGGCGGTGTAATCTTTCAGCTTAAAGGTTTGCTCTTCTATCTTGAGTTGGAATTTTCCACGGGGAAAATCTTCACGCATTTTCAATAGCTCGGCTTCTGTCACTGGGAAAAAACGAATTTGGTCGAAGAAACGCAATAGCCAAGGCTTGCCATCTTTGAAATCTTTGGTTTGATTCCATCGGTTCCACATTTGAATGGTTCTACCAACAAACTGATAACCTCCAGGGCCTTCCATTCCGTAAACACACATATAGGCACCACCAATCCCCACCGCATTTTCTGGGGTCCAAGTCCTGGCAGGATTGTATTTAGTCGTCACTAAACGGTGACGCGGATCAACTGGGGTTGCTACTGGGGCCCCTAGATAAACATCGCCCAGACCAAGGGTCAAATAGCTTGCCCCAAAGACAATTTTTTTGACCTCTTCAATGCTCTCAAGGCCATTAATACGACGAATAAATTCAATATTACTAGGGCACCAGGGCGCGTCCTTGCGAACTGATTGCATATATTTCTCAATCGCCAGCTTAGTTGCAGCATCATCCCAGGACAAAGGTAAGTGCACAATACGGGTTGGCACTTCCATCTCTTCAATGGCTGGCAGCATTGCCTCTGCTGACTTCAGAAGCGTGAGCAATTGTTCTACTGGCAAGACCAAACTATCATAATGAACTTGTAGAGAACGAATCCCTGGGGTGAGATTCAAGATGCCTGGAACCTCCTGTTTTTCTAGCCACTGCATCAAAGCGTGCACACGGAAACGCAAGTTCAAATCCAAGACCAATGGGCCGTACTCAACCAACAAATACTTATCCCCCGCTTGACGATAGACCACCTTGACCTGAGTATCGGTCGCTGGAATTTCGCCTAGGATCGGACTAAATGAAATTGGCTCTGAAGAAGCGACTTTGTGCAAAGCAGGTGTTAGCGTTTCAATTTCGGCATTTTGCGCCTGCTCTAACTGCCTAGCCTCGTCTTGAGATAACCGTTTAAAACGTATTTTGTCGCCCGCTTTTAATTGGCCCATTTTCCATAATTCAGCTTGCACGATTGTCGCTGGGCAAACGAAGCCGCCCAAGCTCGGACCATCAGGGCCCAAGATCACTGGCATATCGCCAGTAAAGTCCACAGTCCCAATGGCGTAGGCGTTGTCATGAATATTAGATGGATGCAATCCCGCCTCGCCACCATCTTTACGTGCCCAAGTAGGCTTAGGGCCAATTAAACGAATCCCCGTTGTATTAGAGTTGTAATGCACTTCCCAATCGGTAGAGAAAAACATCTCAATGTCGTCATCGGTGAAGAAATCAGGGGCGCCATGCGGGCCATATAAAACTCCAATTTCCCAAACATTGCTATAAGAAGGGCGCATATCTGAGGGAAGCGATTGAGGAACATATGCAGCTTCCCTCTTTGATAAAGGCAGTACGTCACCCACCCTAATCGCGCGACCGCCATGTCCGCCAAACTGACCTAGCGTAAAAGTAGATTTACTTCCTAAATAGTCAGGGACATCAAAGCCCCCTTGTACCGATAAATAGGTCCGGCAGCCATGCAATTCAACTTTTCCAAGCTTTAAAATACTGCCAGCTTGGATGTGATGTGATTGCCATAATGCAATCGGCTCACCATCTAGAGTCGCATCAATGGGCGCCCCAGTGATCGAAATAACCGCAGCTTTATTAAATTTAAGCTTAGGGCCAATCAATGTAATTTCTAAGCCGGCATCACCCTCAGCATTGCCTACCAACTTGTTACCTATCCGGAATGCCAAATGATCCATTGGCCCTGATGGAGGAACGCCCACAGCCCAGTAACCCATTCGACCTGGATAATCTTGGATGGTGGTCATCACGCCACCATCAAGCACATCCAAAGTATGTGGCCGATAAACAAAGTTATTAAGATATCGCGTAATTTGTTCCCCGGCAGGGAAGACATGATCAGCGAGCACTTGGCGTAAATATTCTAAATTGGTCTCAATTCCACTAATGCGCGTTTCTTCTAAAACGCTCTTCATTGATTCAACGGCAGCATGACGGTCTTTTGCGTGCACCAGGACTTTAGCAACTAATGGATCATAAAACGGCGACACATCGCTCCCTGTTTCCACCCAAGTATCTATCCGCGCATAGGGAGAAAACTTAACCTCTGTGAGTACACCGCTAGAAGGCTGAAAGTTTTTATTTGCATCTTCAGCATATAAACGCACTTGGATCGCGTGACCAGTCGGCTCATGTTGGTAGTCAGAAAAAGCTTCCGTTTCACCAGCAGCAATTCGTATCATCCATTCAACCAAATCAACGCCACTGACTAATTCAGTCACCCCATGCTCCACCTGCAAACGGGTATTTACTTCTAGAAAGTAGAATTCGCCGGTATTTTTGTCGTACACAAATTCGACTGTACCCGCAGAACGATAATGAATTGCCTTGCCTAATTTAACAGCAGTTGCAGCAAGCGCATCCCTCACCTCTTGAGTGATGTTTGGTGCTGGCGTTTCTTCTATCACTTTTTGGTTTCGACGCTGCACAGAACAATCACGCTCACCCAAGGCAATGACATCCCCTAATCCATTACCAAAAATCTGAACTTCAATATGGCGAGCCGCCTGCACATACTTTTCTAAGTAAATGCCAGTATCCTTAAAATTGGCACTAGAGAGACGTTGTACTGAAGCAAACGCACTTTCTAATTCTTCTTCTCCCCAAATCAATTGCATTCCAATGCCACCGCCACCAGCGGTACTTTTTAGCATCACTGGATAGCCAATTTTCTGAGCTTGTAACTTCGCTTCTTCAACTCCTGCCAATAAACCTGTGCCTGGCAATAAAGGCACCCCATTTTTTTCGGCTAAAGCACGGGCAGTATGTTTCAATCCAAAATCACGCATTTGTTGTGGACTAGGGCCAATAAATGCAATCCCTAAGGCTTCACAACGCTCAGCAAAGGCGGCATTTTCTGATAGAAATCCATAGCCAGGATGAATTCCTTGCGCCCCGGTTTCCTGAGCAATTTGCAAAATACGATCTACGTTTAAATAGCTTTCTGACGCAGCTGCTGGGCCAACACAATAAGCCTCATCCGCATCTAAGACATGTCGAGCATTCGCATCAGCTTCCGAAAAGATGGCAACGGACTGAATGCCCATTTTTTTAAGAGTACGAATCACACGACAAGCGATTTCACCGCGGTTTGCAATTAAGACTTTAGTAAACATTTTTAACTCTCAAGCTGCGAGTCGTCTCGCTTATTAGATTAATCAACAGGTCGTCCAGTTGACTAGTTTGAATTCCAGATGAGTAATTGTACCGGTGTTGGGTTATAGCCATTACATGGATTATTGAGTTGGGGACAATTGGATATCAGCACCAAAATGTCCATTTCTGCTCGCATCTCGACATACTTGCCAGCCCCTGAGATGCCGTCAGCAAAGCTTAACGCTCCCTGTGGCGAAACAGGCACATTCATAAAAAAATTAATATTGGCTGTAATATCTCGTTTGGTCATGTCACGATCATGCACATGGCAAGAGTGCTGAAGCGCATGCATAAAACTATCACGACAACTATGCATCGGACGTTTAGCGAGATCATAACGAACCGTATTACTTTCTGAAGAACAAGCACCACCAAGCGTATCGTGCCTGCCACAAGTGTCGGCAATAATAGTGAGCATTGGACGACCTTCACTGGAATAAAGCACCGAGCCAGTGGTCAGATAAAGCTTGCCTTGTTTCTGAATGGTGTCTGCCGCGCTATATCGTTCTTCTGAATCTTCCGCGTTATAAAACAAAGTATCCACAGCTTGATTGCCTTCTAGATCAAGGATGCGGAAAATTTGGCCCTTCTTCACTATCCCCGTCCACGGATCTCCCGCTTTACAAACTTCGTTCAAAATTGCTTTTGCTGGATCTAGTTTACTTGCTACAAATGATGCCGACATAAAAATTCCTTAACTTGCATAAAAGCGAGTGGTGTTGATAAACCCACGCTTATTTTGTTCACAATGCTGGACGCAAACATCCTCATTCGTTGCCAAACCAGCATGCCAAGCAGTTAAAAGCACATCAGCGGGTTGATATTGATGACGAAGATCGAGTGGATGTGGTGCTGTTGACAGCACCACTAAGACATTCATATCAAATCTGATATCAATAAAATCACCGGCCTTACTATGGCCTTCAATGTAGCTTAGTGTGCCGCTCTCGTCAGCAATCACTTTGCTAAAGAGATTGATATTCGGCACCAAATCCCGTTTCCCTAAGCCGTGTTTCGACAATTCAACTAGCAGTCCATCTTTGGCATTCCGATACATGGCATTACTATTTGACTGATAGTCACTCGGGCCATATTTTTTCATAATGAGCTCAGCATCCGATAAGCCACAAACCGTGTCATGCCACCCAACGCGGTCATCAATAATTGAGGCCATGACGCGACCCATGTCGGAATAACAAACATTACCTGTCGTTAAATATGCCGTATGTTGGGCTTTTAAAGTGTCTGGCATGTTGTAACGCTCCAATTTTTCTTCAGCGTTATATAACAGCATTGAAACATTTGCAGCACCTTGCAAGTCGGTCAATCGAAGCGCGGTCCCCCGACGCATCAATCCTGACCAATGGCACCCTCCAGGGACAGCCTCTTCCCATAACACTTTATTTTGATCAAATTTTGTTGACATCTTAAATCATTCTCTTGTTAAAACATGTGGCTGTAGCGGGTGATTTCCCATTGGCTAACAGACTGATGATAAGCTTCCCACTCTTCCGTTTTATATTTAATAAACTCATCACTCAGTCCTTTGCCTAATGTTTTTTCTACTAATGGGTCAGAGGCAAAGGCTTTGACAGCCTCTTGCAATGTTTGCGGAAGAAAACCGATACCACGCTTTGCACGCTCTTCTTCTGTCATTTCATACAAGTTGTCTTCATTTGGCTTGCCTGGATCCAATCCCTCTTTGATGCCCTCTAAGCCTGCTGCTAATGCCAACGTCGCCGCCAAATATGGATTGACTGAGCCATCCGCATTGCGAGATTCACAACGTCCACCACCCATAGGCACACGTACTGAATTAGTACGATTATTTGATCCGAAAGAGTTAAATACTGGCGCCCAACTAAAGTAGTTCATTGCACCCCGGCGTACTAAACGCTTGTAACTATTAACTGTCGGAGCGAATGCGGCGCAAAGTGCAGGACCGTGTTTTAAAATACCTGCAATAAATTGGTACCCCAAAGTGGTTAAACCTAAACCACGAGGGTCATCTTTCGGATCGCATGCGAACAAATTCGCGCCTGTTTTAAGGTCATAAAGTGACATATTAAAATGCGCACCAGTCCCAGTTTTATCGGCAAATGGTTTAGGCATGGTTGTCGCTAACAAGCCGTCTTCCTTCGCATAATGTTTTGCCATATAACGGAAGAAAGTAAAGCGGTCACACATAGTCAGTGCATCGCTATAATTGAAATCAAATTCAAATTGGCTGTTGCCATCCTCATGGTCGAATGAATATAAAT
>CAIVUE010000098.1 GCA_903909015.1 uncultured Methylophilaceae bacterium | reverse complement strand
ATTCCAGATAATATGGATTGATCTAACCAGGTAACGGTATCTTTACTAATGGTATTGGGATAATAAAAACGGCCATACTTGAGGTCCACATTAGAGGCGCTACCTGTCAGGTCCAAATAATGCACTTGTGCGCCATCAGTTTTGTAATGAGCATCAAACTCACCGTTTAAGTGCTCATTTTTAAGCGCTAATTTTTTCACATCAACTTCAAGGGTTTTGTCTTTCAGTTGCCAATTGATTTGGCCTGTTAGTTCATTGACCGGTAAAGGCCAGCGCAATACCTGATCAAAATAAACTGAAGCAGATTTTGAATCCAGCGTTAGCTTTCCTTGATGCTCGTTAATGTCTATTTTTCCGGAAAGGTTAGTAAATCCAGGTAGGGAGATTTTTGGATAGGGATGCATGGTGAGTTGATCAAAGTTCGCGCTCAGCAAATATTGTGGCAAGTCTTCACCTCGACTTTGCCAAGCAAGATGCAAATTGCTGAGCTTTCCAATAGGCTCGGTTTCTTTTAATGCCTCTTTAACTACATTGGGTATCGTGAAATAACCACTTAACTCATCTAGTGTTTCAAGTTGGACTTCATCTAATAGTACATCACCATCGAGCCAGGTTTCTTGCTTGACGCTGCGTTGACGCACTGAGAATTTGCCGCTGCGAATATTCAAATCATTGGAGGTTGCAATTTTGATATTTTCACCTTGAATCTCTTGGCCATCTGAGTCTTTAATCCAGATTATTTTTCCAGCAATACGATTAAATATATTTTCTATTCCACTGTAGGGTAGGCGAGTGAGTACTTTTTCCAAAGAGACGTCGGCAGTGACTTTGTTTATTTGGTTGTCAGAGAAATCAACCCAAAGCTCTGCAGCGCCATGTCCTTCTCGCAGGTCGAATGGGTAATCAACCCAACTACGCCAAGCCGCTATATCTGTGCCCTCGATTTTTGAGTAAATCGTACCGTGCCAGTTTTCAATTTTGCTGATATCACGACCAAATACATTGCCATGCATTTTGATTGGTTTGGATGAACCTGCAGAAGGGGTCGCTTCAAGACTAAAAGTGTGGCGACCTCTTAGGCTATCCCAAGCAGGGTTAACTATATTCAGGTTAAGTTTGTCGAGGTTAAGGCTTGGCGCTTGACGCATGTCATCTTGCCAGATGATATTTGCATCTACTACGTTAACTTCTGCTTGGCGTAATAACCAATTTGGGAATTGCGGTTTAGACGGTCCGCTCATGGAGACACCAGCTACAAAAATGGTGCCATCCGTTTCACGACGAATAGTCAGTTCTGGTTGATAAATTGATAATGCAGCTAAACGAGGCTCTAGAAGGGGGAGGCTTGTCCATGAAAGACTGCCTTCAATATGCTTAAGGCTGAGTGCAATTCGATTTTCTTTATCGTAAATATCTGCGTTGAAAATCGACAATTGGGGATTTAACCCATCCCAGTTAGCGTAGATGTTCCCTATGGTGACTTTTTGACCCAAAAGCCTTGAGATGCTTTGCGTGATTTTTGGTTTGTAATCGTCAATTTTGGGAAGAATGTAATAGCGAAGAGCAATGATTGATAACAAACCAAGGACTATAAAAGTCCCTATCGCGATGGAAGCGATTCGGTAAAACCAAAAAAGTGACTTTTTAATCATTTTGTATATTTTATTTGCTTTTGAATGAGCGACTAGAAAATTGAATCAATTAGTCTTTTATTCACCCCATACATTCTACTATAGGCGTCGTTTTGCAGATGTGACTTATTGTAAAAACAATAAAATTTGTCGTTCTGGATGCTTTAGAATAACGCCTTTGTTAAAAGTTGGCTGACGTGATATTCACAATTTCACGTTAAATAGAAAGGCAGTTTTGATTCAATTTAAAAATCTCACTTTGACACGTGGCGTTAAAGTGTTGGTTGAAGGCGCATCTTTTCAACTTCATCCCGGACACAAAGTCGGTTTAACTGGTGCTAACGGCGCAGGTAAGTCGAGTTTGTTTGCTATGTTGAGAGGTGAGTTACATCCTGAGCATGGCGATCTAGATATGCCGCCCAATTGGGTGATTGCGCATGTGGCGCAAGAAACGCCTGCACTGGCTCAGCAAGCAATTGAGTTTACGCTAGATGGAGATGTTGAACTTCGTGTGATTGAAGAAGCGTTAGTTAAAGCAGAAGCGAATCATGAAGGTGAAAAAATAGGCGAGTTGCACGCACGCTTTAGTGAAATTGGCGGATATTCAGCACGAGCCAGAGCTGCTGAGCTATTAGATGGCCTAGGATTTAAAAATGCTGATCTAGAGCGCTCAGTATCTGACTTTTCTGGAGGTTGGCGAGTAAGGCTTAATTTGGCACGCGCGCTGATGTGTCGCTCAGATTTGCTTTTACTAGATGAGCCTACAAACCATCTA
The DNA here is from genome assembly GCA_903909015.1 of uncultured Methylophilaceae bacterium. Classification (GTDB taxonomy): domain Bacteria; phylum Pseudomonadota; class Gammaproteobacteria; order Burkholderiales; family Methylophilaceae; genus Methylopumilus_A. Next base: position 9,187 of record CAIVUE010000098.1, on the reverse strand, counting down.
GATTTGGATGCTGTGATTTGGCTTGAAACATGGTTGAAAGACTACCGTGGTACGCTGGTACTGATATCACATGATCGTGATTTTCTAGATGCAATTGTGAATCACATTGCACATATTGAACAACAACGTTTAACCCTCTACAAGGGGGGCTATTCGGATTTTGAACGTCAACGTGCTGAACGTTTGGCTCAGCAACAATCAATGTATGAACGTCAGCAACGTAATGTTTCGCATCTGCAAAGCTATATTGAACGTTTCCGTGCTAAAGCGACGAAAGCAAGGCAAGCGCAAAGTCGTATTAAAGCGCTTGAACGTATGGAGATGATTTCTGCTGCCCATATTGATACACCATTTGATTTTAGTTTTCAAGAAATGCAAAACGTCCCAGACCCTTTGTTGGTCCTCGATGATGTAAGTGTGGGGTATGGAGACATCACGATCCTAAGTAAAATAGAGTTGGCTTTACGTCCTGGGGAACGACTTGGGCTTTTAGGTCGAAACGGCGCTGGTAAATCAACCTTGATTAAGTTGATGGCAAATGAACTTGCTATGAAGACAGGTAAACGTGTTGAAGGTAAAGATTTAAAAATTGGCTACTTCGCACAGCACCAGCTTGAACAGTTGCGTTTGGATGAGTCCCCATTAGAGCATATGCAAAAGCTTGATCCAGAAACTCGTGAGCAAGAACATCGTAATTATTTGGGCGGTTTTGACTTTAAAGGTGACATGGCCAGCTCCCCATGCGGACCATTTTCTGGTGGGGAAAAGTCTCGTTTAGCGCTCGCTCTTCTGATCTGGACGCGTCCAAATTTACTTTTACTTGATGAGCCAACCAACCATCTGGATTTGGAAATGCGGCATGCCCTAACTGTTGCTTTGCAAGAGTATCAAGGGGGTGTTGTAATCGTTTCTCATGATCGAGCAATGTTGCGAGCTACCTGCGATAAATTCATGCTGGTAGCTAATGGCAAAGCTGAGGTGTTTGACGGAGATCTCGAGGATTATAAAGATTGGCTAAATGCACAAAAGTTATTGGATAAACAAATAAAAGAAGTAAATGAGGAAGGCCCGGTTTCATTAAATAAAGTGGATAGAGCGCAAAGTAAGGCTGACAGACAGGCCCGTATTGCAGAGCGTCGTCCATTACTTAAAGAAACGGATCAGTTGGAAAAGGATATGGAAAAATGGGGGCAAGAGAAAGTGCTGATGGATAATCAGCTTGCTCACCCTGATTTATATACTCAAAACGATAAGACAGTGTTGCAAGACTTGCTTAAACTTCAAGCTGAGTTGGTGCAAAAGCTTGAATCTGCAGAGATTAGGTGGCTAGAGCTTCAAGAAATGCTAGAAGCATTGCCTGCAATTCAATAACCATAATTAAAGTAATAGAGAACGAATGATGACAAACCAATATTCTAAAAATTTAAGCTTATTGCATGCGCTTTGTTTAGCAGAGCATCGTAGTGAGGAAGATGCTCTTCCAAGTAGTAATTTAGATGATTACGATCCTATTAAAGCCGCTACCTATTTGGCCTGTTTCATTACCGCAAAAGCAATCAAAGAAGCTTCTCGGTCTCCTGCTGATGAACGTTATGACAACTTTGACATGTTGAGCGTTTATCAAGCTTTCGCTTTGATGGTTTACGCTTATTTGGTTTTGCCGCTGGGCTCTGAAAATATTGTTGCGGACCTAGAGCAAGATCAAATTATTATTGCTAAATCATTATTCTCAGAACTTACAAATGAAGAGTTGGCCGATATTGTGGAGTCGGGCATGAGAAAATTTCATTTAGTAGGCGATGCTGATGCCGAACATTGGACGCATTATCGTGAGGATTTGGATAAAGCGGTCATTGCATTTTTAGTGGCAGGAACTGATGATGCATCACCGTTCGAAAAAGAAGAACTGATTCCAGTGCTCGGTGCTTTTCTGAGTATGTTATGTGAGGCTTTTGCCTAAGCCTTAATCTAGAAAGGTTCCGTCAACGTAGTACCAGCGTCCAGCGATTCGTCTGAACTGACTCTTTTCATGAAGCTTCTCAGCTTTTTCACGATCTCTGTATGTTGCAATAAACTCAACAGTCGCATGGTCATCGTTGGGTTCAAAGCTTATGACTTCTAGATTTAACCATTGGGTATGGTCATTCGATAGCTTGAGATATTTTGGTCTTGAGTTGGGGTGCCAGGTGTTGAGTAGGTATTCTTCTAAACCTAATACGTAGGCGCTATAGCGTGAGCGCATGAGCTTTTCAGCGTTGGGGGCACCCAGGCTTAGATGATAGGGTTCGCAGCAGTCCTGATAAAGCAATCCACTACCGCAAGGACACGTGATTTTGATAACGGGTTTTGGCATCAGAAAATCAGTCTTAGAAAATTTCGCGAGTTTCTAAGAATTCAATGCCTGGGTAACGTTCTTGTGCCATTTGTAAGTTCACACGATTAGGCGCGAGGTAAACGTACTCGTCCGCACCGTCTAAGGCAACGTTAAAACCGTATTTGTCAGCAATCGCTTTTAAGTCAGCTTCTGAACCCCTTAGCCAGCGCGCTGTTGAGCAGTCGTAGCTTTCAAAAATAACGTCAACGCCATATTCATGTTCTAAGCGATGGGCGACCACATCAAACTGCAAAATACCCACAGCACCTAAAATCAGATCGTTACTCATTAGTGGACGGAAGAGTTGAGATGCGCCTTCTTCTGCGAGTTGGTGTAAACCTTTTTGCAATTGCTTCATTTTGAGTGGATTCTTAAGTCTTGCACGACGGAAGAATTCAGGGGCAAAGGAAGGAATGCCAATGAACTTTAAATCTTCACCTTCGGTAAAGGTGTCTCCTAGCTTGACCGTGCCATGATTTGGAATCCCAATAATGTCACCTGAGTAGGCTTCGTCCATTGTTGTGCGATCTTGAGCCATAAAAGTAATGGCGTTATTCACTGCTAATTGTTTACCTGTCGCGACTTGTTTTATTTTCATTCCGCGCTCAAAACGGCCAGAACAAACCCGCAAGAAAGCAATGCGGTCACGATGTTTTGGATCCATGTTGGCTTGAATTTTAAAGACGAACCCTGAGAATTTATTTTCATCTGGAGCAACTGCGCGAGATGCGGTATTTCTTGCTAATGGAGCAGGGGATAACTCAACCACCGCGTCCAATAGAGATTGGACCCCAAAGTTATTAATCGCGGAACCAAAGAACACGGGTGTTTGTTTACCACTTAAGTAGCGCTCTTTGTTGAAGGTATGTGAAGCACCCCTAACCAATTCAACATCAATACGCAATTCTTCTGCTTGGCGACCAAGCAACTCATCTAGGCGCGGGTTATCTAAGCCTTGTATGGTTTCAGAAGTGCCTTTTTCAGCGCGTGGATCAAAGAACGAAACCACGTCGTTGTATAAGTGATAAACGCCACGAAAACCCTTGCCCATGCCAATTGGCCAGGTCATCGGCGCACATTCCATGCCTAAAGTTGATTCAATTTCATCCAGCAACTCAATGGGTGGACGACTTTCACGATCAAGTTTATTGATGAAAGTAATAATCGGTGTATCACGCATCCGGCAGACGTTTAACAGCTTAATTGTTTGCGCTTCAACACCATTAACAGAGTCAATCACCATTACTGCAGAGTCTACTGCGGTTAATGTTCGGTAGGTGTCTTCTGAGAAGTCATCATGGCCTGGAGTGTCCAGGAGATTGATCATGTGATCGCGGTAAGGGAATTGCATGACGGATGAAGTCACTGAAATGCCGCGTTGTTTCTCTAATTCCATCCAGTCGGAGGTCGCGTGACGAGCAGCCTTTCTACCGCGCACTTCACCAGCGACTTGAATTGCACCGCCGAACCATAATAGTTTTTCTGTAAGCGTTGTTTTACCGGCATCGGGATGTGAAATGATCGCAAAGGTACGTCGACGGGTAATTTCTTCTGGTAGGGATGACATGAGGCACTTGCTGAATTAGATAAAACGTTATTTTAACCGAAATAGGTCTTAAGCCGAAGGCCAGGGTAATTGGTAACAATCGATTAATATTCACTTGGTTATTTTTTGATTAAAGGTGTAGATTTGGTAGTAAGAACTTAGTAATAACTAGATGATGACCCCAGAACATAAATTACTGCTTGAAAATTCGCATATTCAGCATGCCATCGCTTGCAGTCCATTCGTGCGCCGCCTTTTCGATGGGGACGTTGCATTATTGCCGGATTTGATTCAAAACCTCGGCAAGGAATTTAGTCGAGAAGATATGCTGGATTATCTTTCATCTCAAAGCATTGGCGACGAAGCTAATTTAAAGAAAGTGCTGCGTAAACTGCGTCAGCGTGTCATGTTGCGCACGATTGTTCGCGACCTGAATGGATTGTCTGGTCTTGATGAAGTCATGCAAGTAATGAGTAATTTAGCTGAGGTTGCGGTTAATGTGGCTTTATCTCAAATTGAAATGTGGCAGACAGAAATCTATGGCGAGCCGATAGGTGAAGGTGGCAAGTTACAGTCTTTGATTGTGATCGGGATGGGTAAGTTAGGCGGGCTTGAACTTAATGTTTCATCTGATATTGATTTGATTTTTGCATTTGCAGAAGATGGCGAAACAAATGGCGTTTCAAAAGGAAAAATAACGTTAAGTAATCATGAGTTTTTTACGCGAGTGGCTAAAAAACTGATTGCTGCTATCGATGAAATTACTGAAGATGGTTTTGTTTTTAGGGTGGATATGCGCTTGCGTCCTTATGGCTCTGAGGGCCCTTTGGCGTGCAGCTTGACGATGCTCGAAGAGTACTATCAAAACCAAGGACGGGAATGGGAGCGTTACGCTTGGATTAAAGGTCGGGTGATTGCTGGGCCTGTAAAAGAAATAGCTGACTTATTGAGGCCTTTTGTATTTCGTAAGTACTTAGATTACGGCGCATTTGCTTCGATGCGCGATCTAAAAGTGCAGATTCAACGGGATGTAAATCGACGTGATATGCACGACAACATTAAGCTTGGTCGTGGCGGAATTCGTGAGATTGAATTTATTGCTCAAGTCTTTCAGTTAATTCGCGGTGGTCAGGATATCAGTTTGCAAATTCGTCCGACATTAAGTGTGTTGGCATTGTTGCGTGATAAGCATTTATTAACTGATAAAACCGTAGAGGAGTTAAGCTCGGCTTATGTCTTTTTGCGCAACTTAGAGCATCGCTTGCAATACGCGGAGGATCAGCAAACTCAGACCTTGCCAACCAACGAAGAAGGTAGGAAAAGATTGGCTTTGGCAATGAGTTTTGAGAGTTGGACAGCCCTTCAAGAAAGGATTGAGACTTATCGCAACACTGTGGATAAGCACTTTGGTGAAGTGTTTAGTGACCCCAAAGGTGAGCAAGTCGCTGACGTTGGTATTACAGAGATTTGGCAAGCTACCATAGATGATGCTGAAGCAATCAGTAGGATTAAAGCCTTAAATTATCTCGACGCTCAGCAGACCCTCATGCGCTTAAGGGGGGTGCTGCACAGTGCAAAATATAAGCAACTGCCTGAATTAAGTCGTCAGCGGTTTGATGTGTTGATGCCATTGGTCATTAAACTTGCAGCAAAAGAACAAAACCCTGATATGGCTTTGTTGAGAGTTTCTGATTTGTTAGAGAGTATCTGCCGGCGAGCGAGTTATTTGGCTTTGCTTGCTGAATATCCTGCAGCTTTAAATTTGGTGATTCGTTTAACTTCAGCTAGCCCCTGGTTAGCGCAATACTTGGCTCAACATCCTGTCTTGCTTGATGAACTATTGGATACTCAGCAATTGTATGCAGTGCCAGACTTTGATTTGATGCGGATCGATTTGAGACGTCGATTAGCTGAAGTAGAAGGTGACGTAGAAAGACAAATGGATGTGATGCGTCATTTTAAACATGCTGCAGTCTTTCGTTTTGCAGCCAAGGACGTGGCGGGTGAATTGCCATTGGAAACGCTATCTGATTATCTCAGTGACCTAGCTAGCCTAATATTGGAAGTGACGATTGAAACCTTGTGGCCCTTATTAAAAGGCAGGCATCTTGAAGTTCCAAAGTTTGCAATTGTTGGATACGGCAAACTAGGTGGGAAGGAAATAGGGTACGCATCTGATTTAGACATCATTTTTCTCTACGATGATCATGCCCCAGATGCCGGACAGATCTATGCAAGGTTTGGTCAGCGTATTAACAATTGGCTCAATAGTCTTACCTCGGCTGGACTATTGTATGAGACTGATATGCAGCTTCGTCCAGATGGTGCGAGTGGATTGCTAGTAAGCTCAGTTGAAGCTTTTAAGGACTATCAGAACCATAAGGCCTGGGTGTGGGAGCATCAAGCGATTACGCGAGCTAGATTTATTGCTGGCGATAAGACGATTGGACAAGCATTTGAATCAATTCGTGTCGAAGTCTTGACTCAGAAACGTGACGGGATCGCGATTAAAGAAGAAGTAATTCAAATGCGTCAGAAGATGCGTGCAGGTCATATGACTCCAGTCGACCTGTTTGATTTGAAGCAAGGGCGGGGCGGAATTATTGATGTGGAGTTTATGGTGCAGTATCTGGTGTTGGTGTATGCGAATCAATATCCATCGCTTACTGAAAACATAGGCAATATTGCCTTATTGAGTCGATTGTCTGAGCTTGGATTGATCGCGCACGTTCAAGCAGATGCAATCGCTAATGCTTATAGAGCGCTCAGAAGTATGCAGCATGCTCTGAGATTGCAAGGGCACACCAAGGCACAAGTGCCTTTGGATGAAGTTGAAGGGTTAGTAAAACCTGTGCGTGCCCTATGGGACATGCTGATGACTTAATGTGGCTGGTGTTTCTCGAAACGTCCGAAGTGCAACATGATGGTTGGTAGAATTAATAAGTTAAGAATTGTTGAGGTAATTAATCCGCCTACAATAATCGTTGCCATTGGACCTTCAATTTCACGACCTGGTTGTCCACTTCCGGCAGCAAGGGGTAATAGGCCTAATGCCGTCACAAGTGCGGTCATCAATATGGAGGGCAAGCGCTCAGTTGCCCCTATGATGGCTGTCTCTAGTCCCCATATCATGCCTTCTTCATCAATGAGATGTTGATAGTGCGAGACGAGCATAATCGAGTTACGAAGCGTGATACCAAATAGGGTCACAAAGCCCACTAATGAACCTAGTGAAATCCAGCCGCCTGTTAACATCACGGCAAATACTCCGCCAATTAACGCAAATGGTAAGTTAGCAAAAGTGAGTAATAAATTACGTAATCTACCGAATGCAATATAAAGCATTAGGAAAATTCCTACTGTTGCAAGCAACGAATGAACGACTAAATCTTCACTTGATTTGGATTGTGCTTCTGCTTCACCAGTGAATGCCAAATAATTGCCCGGAGAAAGGTGCGCCTCTTTTTCAAGTTTAATTTTAACTTCGTTTGTAAAACTCTCTATGTCTCGGCCATTGACGTTAGCCGTTACAGTCTGAATGCGTTTGGCGCCAGAGTGCAGTATTTTAGATCGGGCGTTTTCTTGGGTGATATCTGCAATATCTCCAAGCTTAATTAATTTTCCTTCAGTGTTAATAATAGGCAGCTTGTTTATTTGACTTATATTATTGCGTGAGTCGCTATCGAGTAGAACGCTGACACCTACTACGCGACTGCCTTGGTAAACTTGAGCAACGGGAACGCTTTCGTAAGATGCGCGAATTGTGTCTAGTACGTCTGTGGGCTGAAGACCCCATTGTAATAATTTTTCCTGACGAAGTCGGATGGCAATTTGTGGTGTGCCTGGCGGTGATTGGACTAGGACATCTGACGCGCCTGGAATACCTGCTACGATGCCGGCGACTGTTTGCGCATCACGATCGAGGGCATCCAGATCATGGCCGTAAATGTTAATGACTTGAGATGCGGCATAGCCTGAGATGGTCTCTTCAATTCGTTCTGTTAAGAATGTATTGATTGCAAAATTAACACCAACAAAGCCTGGTGGCGTGGGTCCGTCGCTGTCTGTATCAATATTTTCATCATCGATGCCTGATAGATGCTCCCGAATTTCTTGCAATATACGATTCTGTTCTTCGCCCGAGAGTGTGCCTATTTCAATTTCAAACTCACTATAGTGAGTCCCAAATGTATCGGCCGCATTTGGGGCTCGACCAACCCATTGGGCAATACTTTTTACGCCTTTGATTTGACTCAGTGAGGCAGCTACTTTTTTACCTACTCTCAATGATTCCTGTTCAGACGTCCCAGGTACGAGTGTCATATGCATAATAAAATGACCTTCATGCAAAGCTGGGATGAATTGGCTTTTGAATAAAGGCAAAACGCCTAATCCTAAGCCAATCAGAACTAGTGTAATAGCAATTGTCATCTTGTAATGTTGTTCTACGATATGCAGAAGTTTTACATATCTTTTTTTAATGTAGCTGATTAATGGTGAGTCTTCTGCGCTGAGTTTGGCTTTTCCAAGTAACAAGTAACAAAGGGCTGGTGTTAAGGTCAATGCAATTAGAAGCGATGCCAGAATAGCTGAAATATAAGCAATTCCAAGCGGTGCAAATAACTTGCCAGCGACACCGGTTAAAGTGAGAAGTGGCATAAAGACTAATGCCACAATGATGGTGGCATAGACTACGGAGCTTCTGACTTCCATCGAAGCGTTAAATACAACCTTGTATATTGGCTGGGGTGAAGGGAGTGATCGATTCTCTCTGAGTCGCCTAAAGATATTTTCTGTATCAATAATAGCGTCATCAACAACCTCACCTAAAGCGATAGCTAAACCTCCTAATACCATGATATTTAAACCAATATTGAAATAGCTCATCACTACAATTGCGGTCAATAAGGAGAGGGGTATGGCCGTAGCTGAAATGAATGCGGTTCTAGCATTGAATAGGAATAGAAAGAGGACTGTGATGACTAAGACTGAGCCAATTAAAATGTCAGTACGTACGCCCTGAATGGCAGTTTCGATAAAGTTAGCGGGACGGAATAGCCCTTCATGTAACTTAATATGATCGGCTTCTACTGAAGGTTTTATCTGCTGAATCGCCTTTTCTAAAGCTTGGGTCACGCCATGCGTGTTAGCGCCTAGCTGACCTTGAACTGAAAGGTAAATCCCTGACTTTCCATTAATCGCAGACGCGCTAATAGACGGCGCCGCGCCTTCAACGACTTGGCCAATATCACCAAGCCTTACAGTTT
>CAIVUE010000097.1 GCA_903909015.1 uncultured Methylophilaceae bacterium | reverse complement strand
GCCCAAAGAATTTAGGTTCTGCGTACTCCCAACTAGCACACTCATCGAGTTGAAGTAACTGATCGACCGCCCAAGACCAAGAGAGGTAAGCTAAGCCGTTCTTACGCTCAATATAGTCATTTACATTAATCCGTCTTAACTCAGCGTAGTGCATGATGAATCTCCTCCATCGCTTGTTCATACATCCAGTTAATCAACTTCTGATCCATGAGCTCAATGATATTGATCTCACTATCCACGGGTCTGACTGCATCAATCTGTTCAAACACCATGCAAACACATACGTCATAGGACCCGCCCTCGAACTCGACGGTGGCCCATTCATAATTTCGTCCATTCCGTTTACCCATCTTTTCCTCCATCGTTGTGATGTTGATACGATGAAATTAGTATAGAACTCTACACAACACTTAGTCAAGTGTTCTACACTAAAAAAGTTAAGGATGTTAATGATTGTTAATTTATTAAGGCGATAAAAAAGCCACGTATAACGTGGCTTGGTAAAGTTTTAGTTGAATTATTTTTTTGTGGGTTTGCCCTCTCCGAGCATTATCCATCGGGCAGTAAAGGGAGTTTGATCTTCGAGCTTAAAGGCATACCTTGCGTCAATACTTTTGATCTTTCCTGATAGCCACTGATATACAACACTACGTGACGCGCCACACAGATTGCCAAACTCTGTTTGCTCATTTATGTGGAGCTCTTCCATCATGTATTTGACGCGTTCAGCAGTGGTGCTCAAGGGCGCTCCGAGGTAGTTAAGTTATATCTAGTGAATATCATTCGAAATTATAAACTTTTTACGCCGGATTTCCTCATCAAATGGCATGCTAATTAGTTAAGAACCTCAGCATCGATGATCTTGGCCTTACTATCCCGATATTTCCTAAGCGCGTCCATTGCGCGGTAGATATCAGTATCAAGCTGGATTTGGTACTTACTAAAAAGTGCCAAATCATTGCCCTGGGGGATGCGGCTAGCAATCTTCATGTCAGTTTTAAATTGATAAGCCTGGTGGAAGTGGCTATTGTTGGTAATGAAGCTCTTTGCGGCTTCCTTGATCTCTCCCAATGCTCTATTGACATAGATCTTATCAATGGCAAAGTCATTCCAACTTACATCGTATTCCTCGGCCTTGCTGATCATAAGTTCATATGTGTGAGGTGCATTATCTTGTATGTTTAGGATAGTGAAGGTCTTTTGTTTCGTGATGTAGTTGTCATATTCATCAATCACTGCCTTGAAGTACTGGTAGCTTTCCTCGGTCTCTTTGGACAAGTGTTCTGACCTTGATCGCACTGCAAGTGGGTGTCTGAAGAATTCAGATATACGCTCGGCAAGAACGTGGTCTGACATTGAGATCCTAAGCTTAGCGGCCTCGGCCTCCCTTAACCTGATCTGGCGGATATAGCCCACGATAATTCTCTCGACTAAGCCGAGTTCAATAGCGTCAGTGGGGTGTAGAGCTGCAGTGATGTCGTCTGCCAGTTGGCTGAGCTGTTCATCGTTCTCACCGGGAAGCAGTGGAATAGAAGCATAGATCCCATGGGTCAAAGCATTTTTACTTGATTTTGCTTTACCTGAGGGCGTCTTGGGACCTGTCGATTTTTTAGCATTTTTTTGGTTTGCTCGGGCTTGTGCGATGCTGGTCATAGGGTGATCCTTGTCTATTGATGATGGGCAATTAATATATTGGGGGCTCATAGAAAAATTTCAAGGCTTAACAACGGCTTACAAAAGAAAATCTATTTATTTTTAGGAGCTTTTGAATAAATTTTCCCTAATCTCCAAAACGAACCCAATATCGCCGTAAGCTATATCTGGCTTGACTTATAGCGATATTTTTCAGGAAGAAAATAAAATGTTGGCTAGCTCTGGATAAGTTTAAATACGCACCAACAAAGTAATTCAAACTTACAAGAATAAATTGATTTGCTTTATATTAGATGTACTGATTAACTAAATTAACCATGGTGCAATAAAAAAACTAAATGACCTTTAATCACCACCATTACTCTCGCAAAGACATCGCACGCATCGCCACCCATGCCATGGTTGAACGAGGCCTTGAGCCAGAGTTTTCTCCTGCCGTGATGCAGCAGGTTGATAAGATTAATGCGCCTGGACACGACTTAGATCCTAATATCTTTGATCTGACAGAGTTATTGTGGTGTTCATTGGATAATGATGACTCAAAGGACCTGGATCAGCTGACGGTTGCTGAAGAACTTAAGAACGGCCTCATCAAGATATTTGTGGCCATTGCCGATGTCGATGCTGTCGTTAAAAAAGATACGCCGATTGATCAGCATGCAAAGATGAATGCGGCCTCCATTTATACCTCTGCACGGATTTTTCCGATGCTGCCAGAAAAGCTATCAACGAACCTCACCTCATTAAATCCGGATGAAGACCGCCTGGCCATTGTCGTTGAGATGGTCATTGATAACGAGGGGTTCGTGACCTCTCCGCATGTCTACCGTGCAAAAGTCCGCAATAAAGCGCAGCTTGCTTATGACGCGATCTCGGATTGGATTGACGGAAAAATTCCACCACCAGAGGCCCTTGCCAAAGTCAAAGGCATGGCCGAGCAACTTCAAATCCAAGATAAAACCGCGCAAATCATTAGGAAACGTCGGCGTGCGCAGGGCTCGCTCGAGCTTGAAATTTTTGAGCCCAAGGCGATCTTTGAGGGAGAGAAGGTCGTTGGGATTGTTCAGCAGGTTCAGAACCGCGGACGTCAGCTCATTGAAGAGTTCATGATCGCGACGAACGAGTGCACGGCGAAATTTTTGGCTGCCCAAGGGCACTCTTCCCTGCGAAGGGTGGTGCGCTCTCCCGAAAAATGGTTGCGTATCGTTGAGCTTGCGAAGAGGTATGGCGAGAGCTTACCAAGTCAGCCTAATTCAAAAGCACTCTCCATCTTTTTAGCGAGGCAACATCAGTCAGACCCGATACGGTTTCCTGATTTGTCATTGGTGGTTGTCAAGCTCATGGGTTCTGGCGAGTATGTGGTTGAGCGGCCCAATGCCGAGCCAGTTGGCCACTTTGGACTCGCTGTTCGGGACTACACACATTCGACGGCGCCCAATAGAAGATACCCCGACCTCATTACCTTGCGCATGATCAAGAGTGCACTCCAGCAAAAGAAACCAGCCTATAGTAATGATGAACTAGAGCTACTTGCTGATCATTGTTCTAACCAAGAGGATGCCGCAAGAAAAGTGGAGCGACGGGTGAGAAAATCCGAAGCAGCCCTAGTCCTCTCCTCCCATATCAATCAGACCTTTGATGCGATTGTGACGGGTAAATCCATCACGGCGACATGGGTGCGTATCTTTGATATGCCGGTCGAAGGACTGCTCTCAGACGGGATGCCTGATTTAGAGGTGGGTAGAAAGTTACGTGTAAAGCTTGTTTCGACGAATGTTGAAAAAGGGTTTATCGACTTTGTTCAGGTGGGATAAGCCCAAACACATAACTTCGATGAAGGTTTTTTTAGCTTAAACCCAAGGACCTTTATTTGAGGTCGTTGAAACCACGAAGTCCCCAATCAGTGCGATCTTGATCAAGAAGCTAATGATACTGATCACGATACTTGCGATGATGGCGGTTCCCAAACTAGACACCACAAAGCCCTTCACGAGAGAACTCACCAGCATTAACACGGCACCGTTGATCACGAGTAAGAAAATGCCGAAGGTAAAAAAGGTGATCGGTAGTGTCAGTAGAACCAGCAAAGGTTTAATGAGCGTATTGGCAAATCCAAGGAGCAGGGCAGAAACAATGAGCGCGCCAGCAGATTCAAATTTGATCCCGCTAAACATGTAAGAGCTTGCCCAGAGTGCGATGGTGGTGGCTGCCCATTGGGCTAGAAATGGCATCATTTTTATATCCTTATGATTGAATCTTGAAAATCGATCAATTGCCCCCATATTGTAACTGTAAGATTTAATAACGGTGAGGAGATTGAAATGATGCATGAGTTTATGAATGGTCAGATCCCAGTTCACGCGATGGCGATGTGTATTTTGTTGAATGTGTTTTTAGTATTATCGATTGCTGCTTTAATCAAATATCTCATCAAGGGTAAACGCGGCTGTGGATGCAATTGTGGTTGCTGTAATAAATCGCAAGAAGCCTGTGGCACAGAGAAAAGTGCTTGCTGCAAATAACAGGGATTAGGATTTAAAAAAAGCCGTGGAAAACACGGCTTTTTTTATTTCGAAGATCTGATGGTTTGAAGGGCTATCAATTAAAGCAACTCCACCCCAAAAACTTTGACTGTTTTTGCGAAGACATAAAATACCGCGATCGTTAAAACTATTGAGCACCCCATGGTCGGCCAGAAACCGTAACGTTTAAGTAGCCAAGGAAAAGCCAAAAACATGGGCAGGGTTGGGATCACATACCAGAACGTATACCAAGCATGATTCGCAATTTTTTCTGTGGGCTGGTGTTCAATAAAAAGCCAGGTCAGCGTCAAAAACGTGACGAGTGGGAGCGCTGCAATGAGGCCACCTAGTTTGTCACTGCGTTTAGCGATTTCAGAAATCAACACCACCATGCCGGCGGTGATGGCGTACTTAACGATGATCCACTGCATCTTATTTCCTTTTACTTAAAGAAAGATTTGTAATAACTCATTTAAAAATCTTTGGCCCATCATCGTGGGTTCAATAATGAGTTGATTCTCTGCATTGAGGGATTGCGTCAGCAGCCCTTTTTTTTCTGCTGCGTTGAGCTGATGATTGACGGCGCTCCTATTTAAGCCCGTACGCTGTTCTAGCAAACTTAAGTTTACGCCACCCGTTAAGCGCAGCGCGTTCATCATGAACTCAAACCCTAATTCTTCCTTTGGGATTATCCACTCATGGTCGACGGCCTCACCTTTAATCGCGTGTTCCAAATAGCGGTTGGGGTGCTTATGGCGTGTTTGACGGATGATCTTGTCATGAAAGCTGAGCTTGCTGTGCGCTCCAGCCCCGATGCCAAGATAGTCACCGAAGGTCCAGTAGTTAAGATTATGTCGACACTGCTTGCCTGGTTTTGCAAATCCTGAGGTTTCGTAGTGCTGATACCCAGAGGCTTTTAATACTTGCTCAATCTGTTCTTGCATCACTGCGCTGGTGTCATCATCTGGCAAGCTAGGGGGTGTGCGATGAAATGGCGTATTGGGTTCTAAGGTCAAATGATAGAAAGAAAGATGGCTCGGGCTGAGTGCACAAGCCCGTTTTGCATCGTTCATCGCATCTTCTAAGGTCTGATCGGGGAGTGCGTACATCACATCTAAGTTAACACTATCAAACGTAGTGAGCGCTAACTCGGCGGCTTTCATGGCCTCGTTT
>CAIVUE010000096.1 GCA_903909015.1 uncultured Methylophilaceae bacterium | reverse complement strand
GGCAGAGTGTTTGTGATATCCACTATGGGCGATTGATATTCCAATTTCATGTAATTGGGCTGCCCAAGCTAAGTATTGCCTTGCCTGATCAGCATCCATTGCTAGTTTGTTTTTGACATGACTTAATAGTTTAATCGAGAGTGTTTTAACCCGTTTAACTTGCGCTTTATCAACATGGTAACGTCTCATGAAGCTATTAACTGTAGCTTGGCGAGTGTCTTGATGTTGCATACGTCCAAGCAGTTCATACAGAACGCCCTCACGAAGTGCACTATTAGCAACAGTTAGTTTTTTAATGCCAAGTTCTTCAAATGCCGCCAGCATAATCGCTAACCCACCTGAGATGACGCTTGAACGGTCATCGCTAAGGCCATTTAGTTGGATTTTCTTAACTTCTTTTGCTCTAATCAGAATTTGACGGAGCTCTCTTAGCCCCTCAATAGTGACATCGCCATTGGTGATGTTATTGAGACGAAGCACTTCACCAAGTGAGCGTGCGGTTCCAGAAGATCCTACAGCTTCTTGCCATTGTTTAGCATTAAATGTTTTCGAAATGCTTTGAATTTCAGTAGCAGCTGAAATTCTGGCATTCTCAAAAGCGGCTTCAGTAATTCTTCCTTCAGGAAAGAATTTAAGGCTGTAACTAACGCAGCCCATATATAAACTCTCCATGTGGATTGGCTCAAGTCCTTTACCAATAATAAATTCGGTCGACCCCCCACCGATATCAATGACTAACCTTTTGTGGTCGGCCTTAGGCAAGCTATGACTTACTCCCACAAAAATCATACGTGCTTCTTCACGTCCTGCAATGATTTCAATTGGGAAGCCTAGCGCTTCTTCAGCAGCCTTTAATAATTCAGGTGCATTCTTAGCAACACGAAAGGTATTCGTTGCTACTGCACGAACTGCTTTTATTGGGAGTCCGCGGAGACGCTCTCCAAAACGTTCTAAACATTCGATCGCGCGCTTTTGGGTTTCTTTGTCTAGGGTTTTGTCAGCAGATAAGCCTGCGCCAAGTCTGACTAATTCTCGCATGGAGTCATGAAAGATAAGGTGGTCATCAACGACTTTGGCCATTTGCAATCTAAAGCTATTAGACCCTAGATCAATCGCAGCAATTTCTGAAAATGGGACTGTAGTATTAGGCAAGACTTACCTTTTAAAATGACAACTAGCTAGGCTAGTTTGAATAAAAACTAAAGCTCGGTACTTTATTCTTTAAATGTGACAACTTCATGTATTTCAATATTAGGCGCTTTATATGCAGCCCTACAATTTCTTGAAGGCGTCCACATCAAATGCTTTACCAACATCGGCATCAGATTCAACATCCGCTCCTAGTTTGTTTAATTGTGCCATGACCTCTTGTAATTTCAAGTCTTGTGCCGCCGCGTGATCAAGCAGAGCGTGAATGGCTTTTGTCATTGGATCGTTAGCATTGTCGCTAATAGCGTAAGCTGAAAAGCCTATTTTTTCCGCCATGTCATCACGTTGTTTATTGATTTCAGGCTCAAGAATTCGTGCAGGAATCCCTACAGCAGTTGCGTTTTCAGGGACGTCTTTAACCACCACTGCGTTAGAGCCAATTTTCGCGCCTTTACCGATGGTGATTGGACCAAGAACCTTTGCCCCAGCGCCAATAACGACACCTTGCTCGAGCGTTGGGTGCCGTTTGCCTTTGTTCCAAGAGGTGCCACCTAAGGTAACCCCGTGATACAACGTGCAATCATCATTAATGACTGCTGTCTCACCAATCACAACACCCATTCCATGATCAATAAACACTCTTCGCCCAATTGTGGCGCCTGGATGAATTTCGATGCCAGTTAACCAACGGGAAATGTGGGAAATAAAACGCGCAATCCAAAAGAAGCGCTTACGCCATATCCAATGGGAAAGTCGATGAATAATCAATGCATGAACACCGGGGTAAGTCGTAATAATTTCAAGGTGTGTTCTTGCAGCAGGGTCGCGTTCAAATACGACTGAGATATCTTCTTTAATTTGACTGAACATGGTGATCTACTCTTTTTCGCTAAAGCTTCGCGGGTTTTGGGTAAGTTTTAATATACCACGCAAAATGTTGACTTCTTCTTTTTCTAAGCTTGCGCGTGCATAAATTCGACGTACACGCTGCATGAGTTTTTTAGGTTCCTTAGGATTTAAAAATCCGACTTTAATAAGGGTTTCCTCAAGGTGCTGATAAAACCCCTCGACTTCGTCACTCGTTGCCAAAGGTAATTTGGAAGTGGAATTGTTAACAACAT
>CAIVUE010000095.1 GCA_903909015.1 uncultured Methylophilaceae bacterium | reverse complement strand
TGTTAACGGGTTCTATCGGCATGTTGCCATCTGCGTCATTAGATCAGAACAACAAAGGAATGTATGAGCCAAGCCATGGCTCAGCACCTGATATTGCGAATCAAGATATCGCTAATCCATTAGCCACAATTCTTTCAGCATCAATGATGCTTCGCTACAGCTTTAATGATGAAGCGAATGCTACACGCATTGAAAATGCCGTCAAAAAGGCATTGGCGCAAGGTTACCGGACCGCAGACATTTATACTGAGGGCACTAAAAAAGTGAAGTGCAGTGAAATGGGCGATGCGGTTGTTGCGGCTTTATAAAAGAATTAGGAAATGAACATGTTAAAAGTAGGCTTTATTGGTTGGCGCGGCATGGTCGGCTCTGTGCTCATGCAACGAATGTTAGAAGAAAACGACTTTGCGAATATTGAGCCCCAGTTTTTCACTACATCACAAGTGGGCGGTGCTGGCCCAAAGGTAGGTAAAGAGACCCCCGCCTTAAAAGATGCAAAAAACATTGCTGAGTTGAAGTATATGGATGTGATTGTTTCCTGCCAGGGAGGCGATTACACCAGTGAAGTATTTCCAAAGCTACGCGGTGAGGGGTGGAATGGTCATTGGATCGATGCGGCTTCAACATTGCGCATGGAAAATGACGCTGTCATCATTCTAGATCCAGTAAATATGCACGTTATCAAAGATGCGATGCTAAAAGGCGGAAAAAACTGGGTGGGCGGTAACTGTACAGTTTCATTGATGTTGATGGCATTAAATGGACTATTTAAAGAACATTTGGTGGAGTGGGCCACTTCAATGACCTACCAAGCAGCATCAGGTGCTGGCGCTCAAAATATGCGTGAATTGCTAAAACAAATGGGCACAGCGCATCAATCTGTTGCAGGATTGCTTGCTGACCCTGCTTCGGCTATTTTGGATATTGACCGCACTGTGGCAGCGACTTTGAGGGATGATGCATTTCCATCTGCCCATTTTGGCGTGCCGCTTGCTGGAAGCTTAATTCCTTGGATTGATAAAGATTTAGGTAACGGCCAAAGTAAGGAAGAGTGGAAGGGTGGTGCTGAAACCAATAAGATTTTGGGTACAGAAGCCAGTCCTATTGTGATCGATGGTCTCTGTGTTCGAATTGGTGCAATGCGTTGTCACTCACAAGCCTTAACTATTAAGCTTAAGAAAGATGTGCCACTTGATGAGATTAATGAAATGCTCGCTAAGGCTAATCAATGGGCCCAAGTCATTCCTAATGAGCGTGAAGTGAGTATGAAGCAATTGACGCCTGCTGCAGTGACTGGAACACTTAAAACCCCAGTGGGCCGCTTGCGTAAAATGGGCATGGGTCCGCAATACCTATCAGCATTTACGGTGGGTGATCAATTATTATGGGGTGCAGCTGAACCACTTAGACGGATGCTAGATATTTTAGTTAAAGCCTGATTGCAAGGAGGCATCACTTGCAAGGCATGAGGTTCAGTGTTATTTTTTCAATTTGAGTTTTTCTGTTTAAGTTACTTCTACCCGAGCAAAATCATATGAGTCTAAAAGTGAAAAAAACAATTATTAAATCAATGTTATTAGTTTTTTGTTTTGCTTCGCTTTCTTTGACAGCCTCAGCGGCGGGGTTGGGTAAGCTCAATGTCCTTTCGTCCTTAGGTGAGCCACTTAACGCTGAGATCGACCTTTTAACGACTCCAGAAGAGCTGTTAAGCTTAAATGCTAGTCTTGCCTCAGATGATCAATACCTTGCACAAGGAATTGATAAAAGCGTTATTCAGAAGAATATCCAAATTAGCGTCGTGAAAAAGCCAGAAGGGATTTCTGTTCTGAAGATTGTATCTTCGCAGGCTGTGACAGATCCATTCTTGGATATGCTGATTCAGGTTTCCTGGAATGAAGGTAAGTTGTCTCGAGAATATACACTGCTGCTCGATCCGCCTGGACAAAATGACGCGTACGTTGAAAGTCCGGAAGTTGATGCCCCAAACGCACAATCTGCAAATGAGGATTCACTGGCAACAGTTAAGCCCGGTAAATCTAATGCAATCAGTAAGTCAGTTAAATCCATACCGCGAAGTGGTTCATTTAAGACTAAGCAAGGTTTAACTGAGGGGCAAAAAATTACCATCTCAAAAGGGGACACTTTAGGCACTATTGCTAAGCGGCTTCAAGTTGTAGATGTAAATCTGGATCAAATGTTAATTGGGTTATTTAAAGCTAATCCTATGGCATTTAAAGATGGGAATATCAACCGTCTGATAATAGGACAGGTGCTTGATGTTCCAAATGCAGAGGTCTTGCAACAGGTTAGCAAAGAGGCAGCTAGAAACGAAGTCCGAGCTCAAGTTCAAAGTTGGAGTGCTTATACAGCTAAACTTGCGGATGAGGTGACTCAGTCAGAAATCTCCACGAGTGAATCAAACCATCAAAACGGTGGCAAGATTGTTACAAAGACAGAAGAAAATCTGACGCCTGAAAGTGAAGGTCCGCATGATGTGGTCAAGCTTGCGAAATCAGCATCAGCAAGCGCATCAAAAAATAGTTCAGATCAGCAACCTCAGGCACAGTTGGCTACAAATATAGAAGATGATATTGCAGCTAAGCGGAATGACATTAAAGAAAGCGATGAGAAAGCAGCTGTATTGACCAATCAAATTGCGGATATGAAAAAATTGTTAGCCATAAAAAACAAAGCGATGGCAGATGCTCAGCAGGCCCCATCAAAGATCATTCAAACACATCAGCCTAAAAGGTTCGTGATTTGGATTCTTGCTGGCATTGTTATACTTTTTATAGTTTTTATGGCCTGGACTAGACATAAACGTCAAATAAGCGCCAAGCACTTGGGAAACATATCAAAGCAGATTGCTGTAAACGCTAAACGTGGCGTGAATCAAAAAAAACAAGCTGATAAAGAAGTGGTTACAACGCCTACAGAAAGCGCATCTAAAATAGATGTACCTGAGGTTTCAACAGTTGATTTGTCTAGCATCAGTCTTGATTTTGATGCCGCGGCAAAACTCAATTCAAATCCTTCTGATAAATCTCCAGCACCAATCCCTGAGGTGTTTGAGTGGGACTTATCTAGTATTCTAAATCTTGATATGAAGCCTCAAGCACCCAAGTCACCCAGAAAGAAAAGGGTCACAAAAGTGGTAAGTTCAGACATTGATACTAAGCTAGAGTTGGCAGTTGCTTATGTGGATATGGCAGACAAAAAAGGGGCGCTAAAATTACTCAAGCAAGTGTTAAAAGAAGGTAGTCTTGATCAAAGGCAGCGTGCACAAGCCTTGATTGATGGTCTTGCATAATGCTGGATAAGCTGAAATTGGCCGGGCGAAGTCGTCCGGCTTTTTTATTGAGCCAATTTCGTTTGCATCCAGCGATCAGAATCGTTGTATTTATTGCAATGTCTATTTTTATTACACATCTTGGATTTAAACAGTTATTAATCTTTGGTTTAGTATTGGCTTTTGGATTGGGTTGCTGTCGAGAGCATCGGTTTATGATCATGATGAAACGCATGCGCTGGCTTTTTCTTTCGATTGTTTTCATTTACGCCTATACAACCCCGGGGCGATACTTATCTAACTGGCCGTTAGAATTTTCCCCGACTTATGAAGGCATTCAGCAAGGTGTAAATCAAATACTAAGAATAAGCTTGGTGATTGCAGGAATTGCTATATTAATGGCAAGTTCGACTAGGGAAGTACTTATGGTTGGCATGTATTGTTTACTCAGACCATTAAAACTTTTGAATCTTTCTGCCGAGCGCTTTACAGCAAGATTGTATTTGACTTTGCACTATATGGATCGAGCGCAGACTGAGATTAATGTCTCAAAAAAAATCACTAAATGGCATCAGATGCTTCATGAAAAACTTAATAAGGATGATGGGGTGATGTCTCAAGAGATCATCGCACTCAATATCCCTAGGTTGAGTATTTCTGATGGTTTGTGTATGGCATTGTTGTTAATTCTTTCAGGGCTTTGTCTATGAGAATTGCCTTAGCCTTGGAATACGATGGTAATCATTTTTGTGGTTGGCAAACGCAACCTGAACGCTGCGGGGTTCAGAATTGCTTAGAACTTGCCTTGTCTAGTATGGCTGGGCATGAAATTGAAGTTGTCGCTGCTGGACGCACTGATACTGGAGTTCATGCATTATGTCAGGTTGTTCACTTTGATACACAAACGGATCGGCCATTAAGTGCGTGGGTACGTGGCATTAATGCGAATCTTCCTATATTTGTCCGCGTCATTTGGGCGCATGTAGTTCCTGATGATTTTCATGCACGATTTTCAGCAAGACGAAGAGACTATCAATTTATTTTGTATAACGCATCGGTAGCACCAGCTGTCATGGCGAGTAAGGCAAGCTGGTTTCATTTGCCACTTGATGTTGAAAAAATGGCGGAAGCCGCAAAGTTTTTAGTTGGGGAGCATGACTTTAGTGCTTTTCGCGCATCTGAATGTCAGGCTAAATCACCAATCAGAACGCTTCATCAGGTTGAGGTAATTAAGCATGGGGATTGTATTGTATTCAATTTCTCAGGAAATGCATTTTTACATCATCAGGTGCGAAATATGGTCGGGGCATTAGTTTACGTAGGCAAAGGTAATTTTGAACCTAACTACATCCAGTTCTTATTGCAAACGCGTGACCGGACAAAATCCCCGCCAACCTTTTCTCCTGACGGCTTATATCTCACGGGCGTTGGATATGAAGATTCTTGGGGTTTGCCTCCTACGCGTCGATATATTCAATTTTTCACGTCAAAAGATAACTAAGCTGTGACAGTTTTGTGCCTTTCAGTTACGCTATCATCTTTAATTATATTCAAATGACTTTGTGCGAACTCGAGTAAAAATTTGTGGTATCACCCGTCCGGAAGATGCGCATGAAGCAATTCGGCAGGGCGCTGATGCAATAGGATTTGTTTTTTATCCAAACAGTCCGCGCTATATTAGCCCAGCAATCGCCGCTGAAATTGTTTCAAAAATTCCTGCGTTCGTCTCTGTAGTGGGTCTTTTTGTTGATGCGGAGTCTGGATTTATTCAAGAAGTGCTCTCAAAAGTTCACTTGGATTTGTTGCAGTTTCATGGTAAAGAACTCCCTGATGCATGTCGACAATATTCTCGGCCTTATATGAAGGCTATTCGCGTTAAAACTGATACAAATTTGGTACAATATGCGACTGATTATTGGGATGCAAAAGCACTATTGCTTGATGCCTTTGCTGAAGGTATCCCAGGTGGAACTGGCCTAGTGTTTGATTGGTCATTAATTCCACAGAATCTATCATTGCCTCTTATTTTGGCGGGTGGTTTAAATGCTAACAATGTCGGATTGGCCATTCAAAAAGTTCATCCCTATGCGGTTGATGTAAGTGGCGGGGTAGAAATAACTAAAGGGATTAAGGATGCAGCTAAAATCGCTGCGTTCATGCGAGGAGTAATTAATGCAACTATATGATATGCCAGATGAACGTGGTCACTTTGGCCCTTATGGCGGAATTTTTGTCGCTGAAACTCTGGTGGAGGCACTTGAAGAACTTCGTCTGATGTACGAAAAGTATCGACATGATCCAGAGTTCTTGGCTGAGTTTGCTCATGACCTAAAACATTTTGTGGGGCGTCCAAGTCCTATTTATCATGCAAAAAGATGGTCTGATAAGGTTGGTGGGGCACAAATCTATTTAAAGCGTGAAGATTTAAATCATACCGGCGCACACAAAGTTAATAACACTGTTGGTCAGGCTTTGCTCGCAAAACGAATGGGCAAGCCCCGTGTTATTGCGGAAACCGGTGCAGGCCAACATGGTGTTGCAACCGCTACCATTGCTGCTCGCTTAGGTCTTGAATGTGTCGTTTATATGGGCTCTGAAGATGTAAAACGTCAAGCGCCCAATGTCTATCGAATGAAGCTCTTAGGTGCGACCGTTGTGCCTGTTGAGAGCGGTTCAAAAACCCTAAAAGATGCTCTGAATGAAGCGATGCGTGACTGGGTCACGAATATCGAAAACACCTTTTATATTATTGGTACGGTGGCTGGGCCGCACCCATATCCAATGATGGTGCGAGACTTCCAAGCAGTCATCGGGGTAGAAGCAAAAATTCAAATGAATGAAATCGTTGGTCGTCAGCCGGATGCAGTTCTTGCTTGCGTAGGTGGTGGATCAAACGCGATGGGTATATTTTATCCCTACATTAACGAAGAGAATGTTAAGTTGATTGGGGTTGAAGCTGCAGGACATGGGATAGAAACCGGTAAGCATGCTGCTCCATTAACTGCGAATAGTGCTGTAGGAGTGTTGCACGGCAATCGTACTTATCTTATGCAGGATGAGGATGGTCAAATTATTGAAACACATTCAATTTCTGCTGGTTTAGATTATCCAGGGGTTGGTCCAGAGCATGCATGGCTTAAAGATATTAAGCGTGCAGAATATGTGGCCATTACGGATGATGAAGCGATGACGGCTTTTCATAGTCTTTGTCGAACTGAAGGGATTATTCCTGCACTAGAATCAAGCCATGCTCTAGCTTATGCGGAAAAGCTTGCTAAGACGATGTCACCAGACCAAATCATATTAGTTAATTTGTCAGGTCGTGGTGATAAGGACATCAACACTGTTGCTCAACTTTCTGGAATTGCCTTTTAATTTATGTCTCGTATTCAAAATACTTTTGCCTCACTTAAGCATGCAG
Organism: uncultured Methylophilaceae bacterium; assembly: GCA_903909015.1. Taxonomy (GTDB): domain Bacteria; phylum Pseudomonadota; class Gammaproteobacteria; order Burkholderiales; family Methylophilaceae; genus Methylopumilus_A. The sequence continues at coordinate 6,664 of CAIVUE010000095.1, read as the reverse complement.
GAAAAAAAGCTTTAATCCCTTTTATTACTGCAGGCGATCCACATCCAGATCAAACGGTTGCGATGCTGCATGCTTTAGTAAAAGCGGGCGCTGATTTAATCGAATTGGGGGTTCCTTTCTCAGATCCAATGGCTGACGGTCCAGTTATTCAACGGGCGAGTGAACGTGCTCTTGTTCATAAGGTTGGACTTCGTAAAGTCCTTGCATTGGTAAAAGAGTTTCGGCAGCAAGACAACAAAACACCTATCGTTTTAATGGGTTATGCCAATCCGATTGAAGCCATGGGGGTAGAGAAATTCGCAGATGCTGCAAAAGATGCTGGCATTGATGGCATTTTAACGGTTGATTACCCTCCCGAAGAGTCGACTGAATTTAATGCAATGCTTAAAGCGCGTGATATTGATCCTGTATTTCTACTATCGCCGACAACAGAAGCGTCGCGCGTAGATATTATCGTTAATCAAGCGAGCGGCTTTGTCTACTATGTCTCTCTTAAGGGTGTGACGGGTTCGAAAAATCTTGATATTGTTGAGGTGGCTGATCGCGTGGCGACAATTAGATCGCAAACTAATTTGCCGATTGGTGTCGGCTTTGGTGTTCGGGATGCACAAACGGCAAAAGCAGTAGCTGCAATCGCTGATGCGGTGGTCGTTGGTAGTCGTATGGTGCAAGAGGTGGAGAAATCTACGGTGGACAATGTCGTTACAAATCTAATGGCGCTGACAGCCGAGCTTCGCGCGGCTATTGACGCATAATTGATCTATAGCCTCGTTTGGGCAAGAAAAAAGGAATAAAAAATGAGTTGGTTACAAAAGATACTGCCACCAAAAATTAATCGAGTGATTGGTCCAAGTAAGAAAAATGTTCCTGAAGGGCTTTGGAGCAAGTGCCCAAAATGTGATTCTGTTTTGTATCGCACAGATCTTGAGGCAAATGCTGAGGTTTGTCCTAAATGTGATTATCACAACCGCATTTCAGCGCGCGATCGATTAAATATCTTGCTTGACGAAGAGGGGCGAATAGAGATTGGCGGAGAAGTGCAGCCAATCGATCCTTTGAAATTTAAGGATACAAAACGTTATGCGGATCGTATCAAGGCTTCACAAAGTGAAGTGGGTGAAACGGATGCGTTATTAGTGATTCAAGGAAGTATTAAGCAGGTCCCGGTTGTTGCCGCATCATTTGAATTTAAATTTATGGGTGGGTCGATGGGCTCTGTGGTTGGCGAGCGTTTCGTGCGTGGCGTTCAGGCTGCAATCGAAAGTAAATCTGCATTCATTTGTGTGTCAGCCAGTGGTGGAGCTCGCATGCAAGAAGGTTTGTTCTCACTCATGCAAATGGCTAAAACAAGCGCGGCTTTAACTAAGCTTAGCCAGGCTGGTCTCCCATATATTTCAGTATTGACAGATCCAACTATGGGTGGCGTGTCTGCAAGTTTCGCGATGTTAGGTGACATTATTGTTGCCGAGCCGCAAGCGCTCATTGGTTTTGCTGGCCCTCGTGTTATCGAACAAACAGTAAGAGAAACGCTTCCTGATGGCTTCCAGAGAGCTGAGTTCTTAGTAGAGCATGGCGCAGTTGATATTATTATTGACCGACGTCAAATGCGCGATAGGCTCTCGGTGTTGATTGCTAATTTGATGAAATTAGCTGTGGCAGCTTAATTTAAGTCATTAAAAATTGCTCATAGTTGATTCGCGGATAAACATATAAATTGCCTGAGTATCCTGAATCTTCAATTACATTCCATGCTAATTTTGACCTAGATGATTGGCTGAGCTACATCGAAGCGCTGCATCCCAAAGATATTGAAATGGGATTGGAGCGAATCAACCAGGTGAAGCAGCGATTAAATCTCGAGCTTAATTTTCCGATCATAACCGTTGCAGGGACAAACGGGAAAGGCTCTACATGCGCCATGCTCGAGCATATCTATCAAGCTGCCGGTTACCGTGTGGCACGTTATTCATCACCACATTTTTTACATTACGCTGAGCGTATTCGTGTTGATGGCATCGAGATCAAAGATGCAGATCTTATAAAAGCGTTTCAAGCCGTCGAATATGCACGTCAAGAGATTCAATTGACGTATTTCGAATATGGTACTTTGGCAGCTATGTGGTTTTTTTCTGCATCTGAGGTGGATATTGCAATTCTAGAAGTTGGCTTAGGCGGTAGGTTAGATGCAGTTAATGTGTTTGATCCGGATTGCACGGTTGTCACGAGCGTTGATTTGGATCACATGGATTTTTTAGGTGACACACGTGAACACATTGGCGTAGAGAAAGCAGGTATTTTTAGAAAAGGCATCACAGCGATCTGTGGCGATCTCGAGCCACCTCGGACACTTATCGACTACGCAAATAAAATTGGTGCAGATCTCAAATTAATTAAGCGTGACTTTGAATTTGATCAACAAGAAAACACTTGGGCATATCAATCAAAAGAGGGATTGCTAAAAGATTTACCAATGCCTGGTTTAATTGGCGAGTTCCAGCTCCATAATGCTGCATGCGTCATCAGCGCGATTGGGTCTTTACAACAAAGGCTTTTTGTTAAACCAGATGCCATTCATCAAGGCCTGAAATCTGTCTCTTTGCAAGGCCGATATCAATATTTGTCATTTCAGCCAGATATAATTTTAGATGTGGCACATAATCCACACGCTGCAAAATCGCTGGCAATAAACCTTCGGAACACAAAACCAACTGGAAAGACAATCGCAGTTTTCGCGATGTTGGCGGATAAAGATATCGCTGGCGTCGTTAAAGCCATTGCTGGCGAGATTGATGTTTGGCATGTGGCAGGCATCCAAAATGCACGTGGGGCTGATGCGGAACTCATTAAATCTTTTGTAAATGCTGAATTGCCAAATTCCGTCATTCAATTGTTCAATCATGTTGAAAATGCTTATCACCAAGCCTGTATTGACGCTAATGAAAATGATAGAATCATCGTTGTAGGATCTTTTTTTACGGTAGCTGAAGTGTTGCGCGTGATTCAAACGCGTCAAATCTAATAATAGGACAATCGGAAATGTCGCAAGATAGTCAGCAATCACAAAGCGAGCAAGAGCTTCAATTTAAAAAACGGGCAAGAAGGCGTTTGGTTGGCGCTATTGGATTGGTGCTATTAATGATCACCATCTTACCGTTGTTACTTAAAGATAAAACCGAACAAGCGGCAAGCAAAGACATTTTGATTTCGATTCCCAGTCAAGATGCGCAATTAAATAATCAAAGTATTGAAGAAAAACATAATCAAGAAAATTCTGCCAGTCTAGCAAATACGCAGCCTCAGGATGCCGCAGTTTCTAATCCAAATTCCAACGACAAGCCTCTAGAGGAGGCGAAATCAGCGGTTTTGCCAACAGTTGAAAGTGCAGCGCCAGTTGCTCAGAGTGACAAGGTAGCTGCAAAGCCAATTGAAGCACAGGCTGTCAGTGAAAATCAAAAAAATCAAAAACAAAAAGAAGACACAAAACCACAATCTATTGACGCATCGAATAAAGCGGATGAACTTGCTCCTATCGCCACACCTGTTGTTGAAATTTACTTTGTTCAGATAGGGATATTTTCTGATCCCGAGAATGTGAAGCAAATGCAGTCAAAATTAAGCACCAAAGGATTGAAGTCTAGTACTGAATTAATTGATACAGCAAAGGGAAAAAAAACACGTTTGCGCGTAGGTGCATTTACATCTAGAAAAGATGCGGAGAGTGCTTTACTGAAAGTTAAAACTCTCGGGTTGGCTGGTATGGTGATTGGTAATTAATGACAAGCTTTGACTATGTCGTGTTGAGCATTATCGGGATGTCTATCTTCTTTAGCATCATGCGTGGTTTGGTGCGAGAAGTGTTGGCTTTGGTAGGATGGATTGCCGCTTTTTTTGTAGCAAAGACTTATACCCTTGAACTTGCGCCCTTATTACCTAAAGCGATTCCTACAGAAACCCTACAATATTTAGCTGCTTTCATTATTTTATTCTTGGCGACCCTTTTAATTGCAAGTCTTCTTGCAATTGCACTTTCGCAGATCTTCAATAAGGTTGGCTTAAGTGTCGTTGATCGAGGATTGGGCGCGTTATTTGGCGCATTAAGAGGCCTTTTTATTGTCAGTATATTGGTTTTCTTAGGTGGGCTGACAGACTTTCCTAAGAGCTTAACTTGGCAGGGTGCAATGTTTAGTGCTCCACTAGAGGCGATGGTTTTTAGTGGGTTACGTTATGTACCAAAAACCATTGCAGATCGCGTGAAATTTGACTAATAAAGGTTATTATTTTCTTAGTCCCCAATGTAAAATGAATCATCAGATTCCAACCTGTAGCACTTTCAATTAGATACAAGGCAAAATAAATAATGTGCGGAATTATCGGTATTGTCGGTAAAAATCCAGTCAACCAGTTACTGTATGATGGTTTATTGGTGTTGCAACATCGCGGTCAAGATGCGGCTGGGATTGTGACCTGCGACGGCAATACCTTCTACATGCATAAAAATAATGGGCTAGTCCAAGATGTGTTTCAGACGCGTCATATGCGAAGCCTTCAAGGTAATGCTGGTATTGCTCACGTTCGTTATCCAACCGCTGGCTCATCTTCTGCTGCTGAAGCCCAGCCTTTTTATGTGAATTCACCTTTCGGTATCGTGCTTGGTCACAACGGTAATTTAACTAATTCAGCGCAATTAAAACTCGAAATGTTTCGCCAAGATTTGCGTCACATTAATACGACATCTGACTCAGAAGTGCTGTTAAATGTTTTAGCCCATGAAATTGAACAAACTGCGCATAGCGCAGTCCTTAACTCCGACATGATTTTTGATGCAGTCGCTGGGGTTCATAAGCGTGTTAAAGGGGCCTATGCGGTTGTTGCGATGGTGGCGAATTTCGGTTTGATGGCTTTTCGTGATCCACATGGTATTCGACCATTGGTTATTGGTAAAGCTGAGACTGAAAGAGGCGTTGAATATATCGTTGCTTCAGAAAGTGTTGCACTTGACGTGCTGGGCTTTAAATTGGTTCGCGATGTTGAGCCAGGTGAAGCGGTATTCATCGATATGGATGGGAACTTTTATTCTCGTCAGTGTGCTGAAAAACCAGAATTGACGCCATGCATTTTTGAATATGTTTATTTGGCAAGACCTGACTCCCTCATAGACGGCGTTTCTGTGTATCAGACACGTTTGCATATGGGAGAAAGTCTTGCTGAAAAGATTAAACGTGAGTGGAAAGATCTAAGAATAGATGTCGTCATTCCAATTCCAGATACAAGTCGTCCAAGCGCTTTGCAATTAGCGAATGCATTGAATGTGACTTATCGGGAAGGCTTTATTAAAAATCGTTATATTGGCCGTACGTTCATCATGCCAGGACAGGCGCTTCGTAAGAAATCTGTGCGTCAAAAACTCAACCCTATTGGAATGGAGTTTAAGGGTAAAAACGTGCTACTAGTAGATGACTCCATTGTGCGTGGCACGACTTCACAACAAATTGTCCAAATGGCACGTGATGCAGGCGCAAATAAAGTGTATTTCGCATCAGCAGCGCCTCCAGTGCGTTTTCCGAATGTCTATGGCATTGATATGCCAACCCGTAATGAGTTGCTAGCTACAGGCCGGACGGACGAAGAAATCTGCAATGAAATTGGTGCTGATGCGCTTATTTACCAAGACCTGGATGCATTGGTCTCAGCGGTGCAACAAAGCAATCCAAAAATTAAAGTATTTGATTGCTCATGTTTTGATGGTAAATATGTGACCGGAGATATTAACGAAGCTTATTTGACGGCGATTGAAAATGCGCGTGGCGATGGCGAGAAAACAATACGTCCTGCGAATTCAATTACGCAAATGGACTTGAATCTTGTAAATGCCAAAGAGCATGAGGAAGAAATTAGTTAACAGATGCTTATCCCGCTTGCTTGACGACACTGAGCTTGAGCGATACTATGGAAATGCGCTGATTTGAGTTGCTTAAAAGCATAGCTCAGCTTGCGGGCGCAAAATAAATTCAGCTAAAGCGAGTGCTAGAAAAAGCAGACCCGTTTTAGCCTAATCGCAGAACGGGTTTTTTTATGTCTCAATGGAGGCAAGTTAAGGTAATAAGATGGCAACTAATATTGATTTGAATGGTTTTGATGAGCGCGCATGGCATCCTGAGACGCTTGGTGTGCGCGCGGGCAACCAAATGACAGAATTTGGCGAAAACTCAGAAGCATTGTTTCTTAATTCAAGTTTTCGCTTTAAAAGTGCCGCACAAGCTGCCGCGCGTTTTGGCGGCACGGAGCCGGGTAATATCTATTCTCGTTTTACCAATCCTACCGTGACCATGTTTCAAGATAAGCTCGCTGCCTTGGAGGGTGCTGAGCAATGCGTGGCGACCTCTAGCGGTATGTCTGCTATTTTGGCTTGCGTGATGGGTTTATGTAGTGCAGGTGACCATATTGTCGCTTCACGCAGTATCTTTGGTACAAGCGTTCAGCTTTTTAGCAACATTCTTAAGCGTTGGGGTTTAGAAGTGACTTTTGTGTCACTGACTGACCTTAAAGAATGGCAAGTTGCGGTTACACCAAAAACTAAATTATTCTTTGTGGAAACACCATCTAATCCTTTGACAGATGTCGCAGATATTCCGGCATTAGAAAAAATTGCGCATGGTGCAAATGC
>CAIVUE010000094.1 GCA_903909015.1 uncultured Methylophilaceae bacterium | reverse complement strand
GTTCAACAGCATATTGCTTTCGGCCTAGACCAAAACAATGAACCTAAGGAAATTAATGACCTAATTGGAAAACATATTCATGTTCCAAAAGGTTCAAGCTATGCAGAACGTTTAAAACAACTTCAAACAAAAAATCCCATGCTCAACTTTCAAGAAGTTGAAAATGCAAGCACCGATGAACTTCTTGAGCAAGTCAATATGGGCTTCTTAAATTACACCGTTGCTGACGATCATGTGATCGCTATTTTACAAAACTACTACCCGAATATTGGAAAAGGTATAGCGATTGGCGATCCAGAAGAAGTTGCCTGGGGATTCCCTAAAAATGGAAATGGCTGGCTTTATAAAAAATCCCTCGAGTTTTTTGACAGGATCAGTAAGGATGGAACATTAAAAAATTTAATTGATCGATACCATGGGCATACAGAAAGACTAGATCAGTTAGACGTGAGCAAGTTTTTAGCGCAAACACACAGCCTGCTCCCAAAATATATTTCGCTTTTCAAAAGCGCCCAGGAAATAACAGATATTGACTGGCGGTTAATCGCAGCCATTAGCTACCAAGAGTCGCACTGGGATCAATACAATACTTCACCAACCAATGTACGCGGCATGATGATGCTGACTGAAGAAACAGCTGATGAATTAGGGGTGACTGACAGATTAGATGCTAAACAAAGTATTTCTGGCGGGGCACGCTATATCAATACACTTAAACATCAAGTGCCTGAACATATTCCAGAACCGGATCGCACATGGATGGCGCTTGCAGCTTACAATATTGGCTTTTCGCATTTGGAAGATGCCCGAGTACTTGCAACAAAAATGGGGCTAAATCCAGATAGCTGGGCTGATATTAAAACAACATTACCATTGCTAAATAAAGCAAAATATTACAACACTGCAAAGTTTGGCTACGCTAATGGGGGCGCCCCAGTGATTTTTGTTGAATCAATACGGACCTATTACGACATACTGGATAAATACTTCCCTGCGCACGAATCGATTTTTCCTAACTTTGAATTTAAACCAGGTGCAATTCATTTCAAGAGACCATAAAAAAAAGGCCAAACAATTGGCCTTTTTTTATTTAACATCCAGATTTAACGAATCACGTCCTTACCACCCATATAATCCCTAAGCGCTTTAGGTACAGTCACACTTCCATCTGCATTTTGGTAGTTTTCAATCACTGCGACCAAAGTGCGGCCAACCGCTAAACCTGATCCATTTAAAGTGTGCACCAATTCTGGCTTACCTGCTTCGTTACGAAACCGGGCTTGCAAGCGACGGGCTTGAAATGCTTCGCAGTTTGATACAGATGAAATCTCACGATATGTATTTTGAGCTGGTAACCAGACTTCTAAATCATAGGTCTTAGCTGCCCCAAAACCCATATCCCCAGTACATAGAGAAACCACACGATACGGCAATTCAAGTGCCTTTAAGATATTTTCAGCATGGCCGACCATCTCTTCTAGCGCAGCATTGCTTTTTTCTGGATGAACAATTTGCACCATCTCAACCTTATCAAACTGATGCTGCCGGATCATGCCACGCGTATCACGGCCATAAGAACCAGCCTCTGAGCGAAAACATGGGGTATGTGCTGTAAGCTTTATGGGCAACGCATCTAATGGCACAATTTCGTCACGTACAGTATTAGTCAGTGTAACTTCAGAAGTCGGGATAAGGTATAGCGTACTGTCGTTATGTGGCATCTTGAAGAGATCTTCTTCAAATTTAGGCAATTGACCAGTCCCGCGTAAGGAGTCAGCGTTAACCATATAGGGCGTATAGCACTCTTCATAACCATGCTGTTCTGTTTGAGTGTCAATCATAAACTGCGCTAAAGCACGATGAAGCTTGGCGATTTGACCTCGCATCAATGTAAATCTTGCACCTGACAGTTTTGCCCCAGTATCAAAATCCAAACCTAGCGGGGCACCTACATCAGTATGATCCTTAATCTGGAAATCAAAATTACGAGGTGTGCCAACCCTGCGAACCTCAACATTATTTTCTTCAGATTTGCCCAATGGCACGCTATCTTGCGGCAGATTAGGCACATTCAAGAGAAAGTCTTGCATCTGTGATTGGATAACAGCCAAACGCTCTTCATCTGCCTTTAATTGTTCAGCAAGGCCAGCCACTTCAGCCATAATACTACTGACATCTTCGCCCTTAGATTTTGCAAATCCTATTTGTTTAGAACTAGCGTTACGTTTAGCCTGTAATTCCTGTGTTCTGGTCTGGACTTCTTTACGCTCTGCTTCCAAGGCAGTAAAGCCTAGGGTATCAAAAGCAAAACCCCGTCTAGCAAGGCTTGCTACTACCGTCTCTAAATCAGTTCTCAGTTGCTGTATATCTAACATGCGATTCCCTAATTAATATCACTTTTGACGCTTGGCAGCCTTATCAAGCTCTGCTAAATGCGATAATTTTTCGCTTATTTTACCTTCAAGCCCGCGATTTGTCGGCTCGTAAAATTTAACGTCCTCAAGTCCATCAGGCAAATATTGCTCACCAGCTGCATAAGCGCCTTCTTCATTATGAGCATAACGATAATTTTTACCGTAATCTAAGTTTTTCATCAGTTTTGTAGGCGCGTTACGCAGGTGAAGCGGCACTGGCCTTGACTGATCTTGCGCCACAAAAGCTTTTGCTTGATTATAAGCCATATAAACAGCATTACTTTTTGCGGCAATTGCCAAATAAATAACAGCATTAGCAAAGGCCAATTCACCTTCTGGTGATCCCAAACGCTCATAAGTCTGACATGCATTTAAGCAAATCTCTAATGCACGCGGATCTGCCAAACCAATATCCTCAATGGCCATTCTGACTAACCGACGTCCGACGTAAAGCGGCTCAGCACCACCATCCAACATACGTTGCATCCAATAGAGTGCACCATCTGGATTTGAACCTCGAACTGATTTGTGTAACGCAGAGATTTGATCATAAAAAGCTTCACCGCCCTTATCAAATCGTCGCATTTTACTGACCATCGTTGACTGCAAAAATGCAATATCAATTGTTTTGACATCGGCAGATTCTGCCGCATTAAAAAGCTGTTCGATAAAGTTAAGAAGTCGCCTAGCATCTCCATCAGCATAGGAAATTACTTGCTCTTTCGCATCTTCCATGACGAGAACATTTAGCCCCATACTCTGCTGTGCTCTTGCAAATAATTCAGCAAGCTCATTATCAGATAAGGCATTAAGAACAAACACCTGTGCACGACTCAATAAGGCGCTATTGACTTCAAAAGAAGGATTTTCAGTCGTGGCACCTATAAAAGTTATTAATCCACTCTCAACATAAGGCAAGAACGCATCTTGCTGCCCTTTATTAAATCGATGCACTTCATCTACGAACATGATTGTGCGACGACCGGATTGCTGAAGGCTATGCTCTGCCCGTTCTATCGCTTCGCGAATATCTTTAATTCCAGACAGTACAGCAGAAATTGGAATGAAATCAGCATCAGCGGTATTTGCAATCAACCTAGCTAATGTTGTTTTGCCAACACCAGGCGGGCCCCATAGAATCATTGAAGGCAGCCTGCCAGACTGAAATGCTAGCCTAAGAGGTTTGCCTTGACCTAGCAAATGAGACTGTCCTACAACCTCGTCTAATGTTTGAGGTCGAAGTTGCTCGGCCAAAGGAGCTTTAGGCTGATTTGGAGAGAACAAACTACTCAAAAATGAAAAACACCAGGCTATTCCCCCAACACGTCAGCGTCACGAGGGGGAGTGAATTTAAATAGATCAGCGCTAAGTTTTGGATTACGCGCTACATTAATAAATTGAATTGCAGTTCGATTTCCGAAGCTATCGTGCAATTCCATTTCCATTAATGCATCACCCTTAAAACCTAAAAATAACCGCTCAAACCCAGTTTCTCCAATCTTCGGAACGGCTAGCACCCATTCTAAGGTTCCTTTTCTACTCGCATCCTTAATGACAAAAGAGCGCTCCATTTCTTTACCACCAGCGAGTAAGGCCGCAGGACTGGAGCCTGCAGCTTTAGTAAAAGATCTCACGGTGACTTGATTCAGTTCAGGGTCAAACAACCAAATTTTCTCACCATCTCCAATAATCTGCTGAACAAAAGGTTTGTTGTAGTCCCAACGAAATTTATTGGGCTTTTGGAGTTGCATGACACCTGTGACATCCTGAGTTTTATGTCCTTGTTTATCAGTTACCACCTGATGGAAATCAGCGCTTGCTGATTGAATATTCTGAAAATACTCTTTTATACGTTCTAATCCCGTTGCATTTGCACTAAGTGAAAGAATCAAGAATAAAACAAATAGTAGACGACTTATCATGCGGGGTATCAATCTTGTTGAGAAGTTGGGGCTAGCACTTCTCGGTTACCATTACTTTGCATTGAGGACACTAAGCCCGCACGTTCCATCTCCTCAATCAATCGAGCCGCTCGGTTGTACCCAATACGTAATTGTCTTTGTACAGAAGAAATAGAGGCGCGTCGTGTTTTTAAAACAATCGCAACAGCTTCATCATATAAAGGATCAGATTCGCCACCACTTGACTCTAAATCGCCGAGCTCACCTGATTCATCAGTTCCACCTGTTAAGATTCCCTCAATGTAATTAGGTGCGCCTTGCATTTTGAGATGCTGCACTACTCGGTGGACTTCTGCATCACTTACAAATGCCCCATGAATTCGTTGAGGATAAGTTGTACCTGGGGGTTGATAAAGCATATCTCCCTGACCTAGCAAAGCTTCCGCACCCATCTGATCCAGGATGGTCCGTGAGTCAATTTTGCTTGATACTTGGAAAGCGACTCGTGTTGGAATATTGGCTTTAATTAAACCTGTAATCACGTCAACAGAAGGTCGCTGCGTTGCAACCACTAAGTGAATACCACAAGCCCTAGCTTTTTGTGCAAGTCGTGCAATTGGTTCTTCAACTTTCTTACCTACCACCATCATCAAATCAGCCAATTCATCAATGACAATCACAATCAATGGCAGCTCTTCTAAAGGCTCTGGACTGTCCGGGGTAAGAGTAAATGGATGGGAAATTGGGTTGCCATCTTTAATAGCGTCACGCACTTTAACGTTATATCCGGCAAGGTTACGAACGCCAAGTGCAGACATCAACTTGTACCTTCGCTCCATTTCAGCAACACCCCAATTTAGAGCATTGCCAGCCTGACGCATATCGGTAATTACTGGCGCTAAAAGATGAGGAATACCTTCATACACAGAAAGCTCTAACATTTTAGGATCAATCAAAATCATGCGAACTTTAGTGGCTTCCGCTTTATAAACCAAACTTAAAATCATGGCGTTAATTGCAACTGACTTACCTGATCCGGTAGTGCCGGCTACAAGCACATGTGGCATCTTTGCTAAATCAGCCACTACAGCCTTTCCTGAAATGTCCTTACCCATAGCAATCGCTAAAGGAGAACTGACATCAGCATAAGCTTGTGAACCCATAATCTCTGAAAGATAAACAATTTGACGTTTGGGATTTGGGATTTCCAAACCCATACAACTTTTTCCGGGAATGGTTTCAACCACGCGAATACTGACCACTGAAAGCGCTCGCGCCAAGTCTTTTGAAAGATTTAAAACCTGACTACCCTTCACTCCAGCAGCAGGCTCAAGCTCATACCTAGTAATCACTGGGCCTGGCATCGCGGCTAACACTTTGACCTCGATACCAAAATCCATGAGTTTTCGTTCAATCAAGCGAGACGTAAACTCTAATGTTTCTGCTGACTGAACCTCAACTTCACCTTTAGGCTCGTCTAACAAATGTAATGGTGGCAATGGCGAGTCTGGATGTGTTTCAAATAATGGGGCTTGACTCTCTTTTTTGACCCGCTCACTTTTAGGAATCTCAAATGCTGGCACTTCAATTTGGATAGGTGGACGATCCTCAATTCGCTTCCGTTCACTCTCAACAAATTCCGTTCTTTGTTGTTCAGCTATTCGACCAACTTCACGATCTTTTTTATCGCGGTACTTAGCTATCAGGAATTGATAAAGGCCAATAATTGCCGCACCAAACTTTTCAACAATTAAGATCCAAGACCATCCTGTAAAGAGACTAAAACCAGCCGCAAATACAAATAATAGAATTAAAGTTGAGCCTACAAAGCTGAAATTAGTTTGTAATAGGCCATCTAAGAATGTACCAAAAACACTTCCACAATGATGAATGCTTAACGGGGTACATTGTTCAAATGGCAAGGATGCTGGAACATCAACGAAATGCCCTCTTTCAAGTGCACTTGATGACAAAAGCACCATTCCAAAACCAATAACATTAAGAAAAAGAAGCTGCTTTCGGCCCTGGGCAACAACATCAAGTCGTAAATAAACCAACCAAATGGCATAAAAAGCGAAAACAACCCACCACCATGCTGAAAAACCGAACATATAAAGCATCATGTCAGACAGCCAGGCTCCGAAGACGCCCCCAGCATTGTGAACAATAGAACTCTCAGTCGCACTATTGGACCAAGAAGGATCATCGTGATAATAAGTCACTAGAATCAATACAAGATAAAGGCCAACTACCGTAAAAAATAGCCACCAAGCCTCTTTGACTATTCCAGCATTTTCAATCTGAGTTTGTCGACTCACATTAGATGTATTAACTGTTTTTTTATTGAAAAACAAAATAATTAATCACTCAAAGAATTGGTAAAAAGATGATGCGATCTGACACATAAACTTATGAACGATTATAACAGTATCATTGTATATAAAGCATGAGGCCTGCATACAAGTACAAGCTATTTTCCTAATAATTCATCACATAAAAATGAAGGCGCGAAATAAATTCAGCTTCCTTTAAATATCCTTCAAATATAAGAAACCAATTGCGTTAAAATATGAGCTAAATATTTTTGCTTTGATTATCTAGGAGTTTCGAAAAATGGCCACAAAACATGTCCACTTACTCATTCTGGGCTCAGGTCCTGCTGGTTATTCGGCGGCAGTTTACGCTGCCCGTGCTAATTTAAAACCAGTCTTAATTACAGGAATCGCACAAGGCGGTCAATTGATGACGACCACCGAGGTAGATAACTGGCCTGCTGATGCAGATGGCGTGATGGGCCCTGAACTAATGGCGCGTTTTCAAAAGCATGCTGAACGCTTTAATACCGAAATGATTTTTGACCACATTCACACGACGCATCTAAAAGAAAAACCAATCCGCTTAGTAGGTGATTCTGGTGAGTACACTTGCGATGCGCTCATTATTGCAACTGGGGCATCTGCTAAGTATTTAGGCATCCCTTCTGAAGAGAAATTCTCAGGCAAGGGCGTGTCAGCTTGTGCAACTTGCGATGGTTTCTTCTATCGCAATCAAGAAGTGGCGGTGATCGGCGGCGGCAATACCGCGGTTGAAGAAGCACTCTACCTCGCCAACATCGCAAGCAAAGTGACCTTGGTGCATCGCCGTGACAAGTTCAAAGCGGAAGCGATTTTGATCGACAAACTAATGGACCGTGTCAAAGAAGGCAAGATCGTGCTTGAGCTTTATTCAACCCTAGATGAAGTATTGGGCGATGACATGGGTGTGACCGGTATGCGCGTTAAGAATGTAGACACTGGCGCCACTAAAGACATCGAACTTCGCGGTGTATTTATTGCGATCGGCCACAAACCAAATACCGATATCTTCGAGGGTCAGCTTGAGATGGAGGGTGGCTACATCGTCACCCAAACAGGTCGCCAAGGTAACTTCACGGCCACCAACATCCCTGGTGTATTTGCTGCGGGCGATGTGCAAGATCACATCTATCGCCAAGCGGTCACGAGCGCCGGCACAGGTTGTATGGCTGCCCTAGACGCTGAACGCTACTTAACTAGCCTCAAATAAGCAGCACCGCTTGATTGGGGCAAAACGCCATGACAAGCAACTCAAGAATCAAAAATATAGAAGAAGCCAAACGCCTGCTGCAAGCGCAAAAACTTGTACAGGCCGAAGCGCTTGAAAAAGAAAACGCCCTCGCACTCAAACAAGCTGCCGAAAAAGCGGAAGAACAAAGACTCGCAGACTTATTCAAAGCTGCGGTGAAAGATGCGCGACCTTTGAGTACGGACCGCATCCATCATGCGCCGCCAAAACCAAAACCTGTCCCCCAGCAATTTATTCGCGACGAGCAACAAGCCCTCGTTGACTCCTTAAGTGACGGTTACTTTCCATCCTATGAATTAGAAAGTGGCGAAGAGCTGCTCTACTTACGCGAAGGGCAATCCCCTTCCGTCCTCAGTAAACTTAGGCGCGGCCATTGGGTGGTACAAGCCAACCTAGACTTGCATGGGATGATTAGTGATGAGGCCCGTGCAACGGTTGCAGAGTTCTTAGCGGGGTGTAAAAAACGAGGGATTCGCTGTGTGCGTATCGTGCATGGGAAAGGCTTAGGCTCTCGCAATAAAGAACCTATTTTGAAGAACAAAATCCGTCATTGGCTGATGCAAAAAGATGAGGTGATTGCGTACGCACAAGCCAGGGTAAGCGATGGTGGCAGTGGCGCAGTCATTGTCTTATTAAAAGCCTAAAAAATATAAGGAATAGTCGTAATTATGTAAAAAAATCCACTATAATCGTCAACCTTAAAACCTATGGCGCGTTAGTAGGTCACAAGTGACAAGAAAAAAACCACCTGATCCATCAAAAGGTAAAAACGCATGCGTGTATTAAAAATAATTTGCATCTTATTAGTTGGATGCATGTTAATCGAAAATAAAGCCTTCGCAATTACTGACAATGTCGATATCAGCCACCTCACACTGGCCGAAGCAAAAAAACTTTTTCATTCGAACAACCGAGAGCTATTAGCAGCTCAACGTGCATTGCAAGCAACAGAAGCAGATGCGATTACTGCGGGACAAAAACCAAATCCATCATTATCCATAGGGGTATCTAGCTTTAACCTTAACAGAAAAGAAGGAAACCGAAATAGTGTAAACAATAGCAACAACCTTCAAGATCAAACACTCAATAGCACGTTACAAATCAGCCAATTGTTTGAACGTGGCGACAAAAGAGAGCTTCGTATCGCTTCCGCTGACAATGCGGTCAAAGCTTCAAGATTTGATTTAAAAGATACAGAAAGACAATGGTCACTAATGCTAAACAATGCTTTCTACGATCTTCTTCTAGCTCAAGAACTTGAAAAAATACAAACAGCGAACGTAAGTATTTACGAAAAAACATTCCAAGCGGCTTCATTAAGACTTAGAGCAGGTGACATCGCATCAAGTGATGTATCAAGAATTCAAGTGGATATGCTCAAGACCAAAAACGATTTGCGTCAATCCCAAGCGGAGCGTCAAAAAGCACAATCTAATCTTGCTTATTTGATTGGCAAGGAGAGTGAATCCTCTAATATTAACGCTATAGACAACTGGCCTGATGCAAGAAAAATCAGGCAGGATAATATTGAAGTGAACATTAACCAACGTCCTGACCTACTTGCTGCAGAAGCTAGGGCTAAGCAGGCAGAAGAGAACAACAAACTAGCCAACGCTCTCAAAACACGAGATATTAATATTGCTCTCCAATATCAACATTTTCCGGGACAAATGCCAGCAGCCGGAGAAAGCACGATAGGCGCAGCCATCAGCATTCCATTATTTACCAACTATGAATACCAGGGTGAAATCGCACGTGCACAAGTCAATTTAACTGCTGCACAAGAGGCTCAAGATCAAATTCATGCTGCTGCCTTAAGTGAGGTTAAACGCGCGAACGCAGACCTACAAGCCGCTACTGAAAAATTAGCTCGTTACGATCAACAAATTTTGACAGAAGCTCAAAAATCAGCTGATGCCGCTGAATTTGCTTATAACCATGGTGCAACTGGCATTACAGATCTACTAGATGCTCGCCGAGTATTAAGGGCGATACAACTAGATGCGGCAACCGTGCGAGCTGATTATGCAAAAGCGCTCGCAGCTTGGCAGGCGGCTGTAAGCGCACAAGAAGAATTTAACGCATCCGGACAATAAAAGGAATATGATGAAGCTTTACAATAAGTCATTACTATTAAACGCAATAATTCTGAGCGCAATTGGTTTAACGAGCCTAGAGGCCAACGCAGTCGAAAAAGAAACCCATGCTTCAGCAGCCATTACTAAAAAGAACGACGAAATCTTAATAAAAGACGATTCCCCTCAAGCGGCAAATCTAAAAATAGAAGCAGTGACCGAAATGCTTGCCCCTACAGCTGAGGCTATGAACGGTAAAATCAACTTTGATGAAAACTACACTAGTCGAGTTAGTTCGCCAGTGCTCGGAAGAGCTACTAAACTTCATGTCCAAATTGGTGATAAAGTCAGTGTGGGTCAGACTTTAATGACCGTCGACTCACCCGATTTAGGAAGCGCAATCGCTGATTATAGAAAAGCCACCGCAGATTTAGATTTAAAACGTAAAGCATTTGAGAGAAGTAAAATGTTATTTGATGGTGGCGTTATTGCAAATAAGGATTTCGAATCCTCAGAGGCTGACATGGTCCAAGCTCAGGCTGAAGCAACTCGCGCCAAAGGAAAATTAAGAAATCTAAGTGTTGATAATAATATGTCAGGAAGTGAAAGTTTTACACTTAAAGCGCCCATGAGCGGCGTAATTGTTGATCGCCAAATTAATGTAGGCAACGAAGTAAGGCCTGATGCACCTAACCCTCTTTTTATTATAACCAACCCACAACACCTTTGGGCAACAATTGACTTACCCGAGCGAGACCTTGGCAAAGTAAGTATTGGTCAATTAATTTCCATTCAAGTAGACGCATATCCGACTGAAACATTTACAGGAAAAATTCTATCGATTGGCACTATGATCGACCCTGTCTCTAGAAGGGTACAAGTTCGCTGTTCAATAGACAGCAAAGATAAACTTAAGCCTGAAATGTATGCGCGCATCACCCCTTTAAATAATCACAATCAAAAAGTGATTAGACTACCAACCAGCGCACTCATCACAGAAGGTCTCTATAACTACGTGTTTGTTGAAACTAGTTCAGGCCACCTTAAAAAACGTCGCATATCATTGGATATCCAAGAGCATGATTATGTAACAGTTAAAAGTGGATTGGCCGCGGGCGATAAAGTCGTGACAGTTGGTGCGATTCTTCTTAACTCAGAATTGGCAAGTAAATAGATAATGTTAGATAAACTCATCACCTTCGCGCTTCAACAACGTATTTTCGTGATGATTGCTAGCGCGGTCATCGTTATTGCGGGGGTGGTTGCTGTCCAAAACCTCCCAATTGAAGCTTTTCCAGATGTCGAAGACGTCCACGTAGGTATTGTTACCCAGGCTCCGGGATTGGCGCCCGAAGAAGTCGAGCGTGTAGTTTCGCTGCCTATTGAACATGGCATGAGCGGCGTCCCGCATTTGACGCAAATGCGTTCAGTGTCGATTACTGGTTTATCTGTGGTGACCCTTACCTTTTCAGAGAACACTGATGACTACTTTGCTCGCCAACAAGTGCTCGAAAAATTACAAGCGGTCAGTTTGCCAACTAGCTACCAACCAACATTAGCACCTCTCACTACCGCGGTCGGTGAAATCTACAGATATTTAGTCGATGCACCTAAAGACATGCCGCAACGTGAAATTCGCGCCATACAAGATTGGCAAATCATCCCCATGCTTAGAACTGTGCCTGGAGTAGCTGATGTCACTAGTTTTGGCGGAGCAGTTAAAGAGTATCAAGTAAAGTTAGACCCTTATCTCCTTAAGAAATACAACGTAACGATTGACCAAGTCAATCAAGCTGTTTCTAACGATAGTACAAACGTTGGTGGCGGGTTGATGCACCGTGGTGATGAATCACTCGTAGTAAGATCTATAGGTTTATATCACACATTAGACGATATTGCCCAAACTGTGATTACCTCCAATGGCGGTAAACCAATTTTAGTAAGTGATGTTGGAGCGGTTTCAATTGGAGATCGTCCTAGATCTGGGATTGTTGCCTTCAACAATCAAGACGATGTTATCGAGGGCATTGTGCTGATGAATAAGGGACAAAACCCTGCAAAAGTGATTGAAGCACTCAGAAACAAAGTAGATGAAATTAATCAAAAGCTTCCCCCTGGCGTCAAAATTCACCCATTTTATGACCGAACAAGCTTAATCAATCATACTGTTCATACTGTTAGTGAAAACATGATTGTCGGTGCCTTTTTAGTAGTTGCGATTCTCATCATTTTCTTGCGCAATTGGCGTGCGGCTTTAATCGTTGCAGCTATCATTCCATTGTCACTCCTTTTTGCATTTATTGTGATGGATATCCGCGGGGTTTCGGCGAACCTCATTTCGCTTGGCGCGGTTGACTTTGGGATTATCATCGATAGTGCGGTTGTTTTGGTCGAAGCCCTTATGGTGAGATTGGCACTAGCAAAAGTAGATGAATTCCCACACCATGGAACATATTCATGGCGTATTGGTAGCTTAAAAAACACAGCAATTGAAATGGGGCGCCCCATCCTTTTTTCTAAGATGATCATTATCTTAGCGTTCCTACCTATTTTCACCTTTCAACGCGTAGAAGGAAAAATATTCTCCCCTATGGCTTTTACGCTTAGTTTTGCGTTGCTAGGATCTATATTATTAACCTTGACACTTGTCCCATCACTTCTCTCCTACCTAATGCGTCGGACAGATATGGCAGAAAAACACAGTGCGTGGATGCATACACTTCAAGAAGGATACCGCACAGCATTATCAAAAGTTCTAAAAATTCGTACTGTAATTGTTATTGGTTCCGTATCTATATTAGCTCTATCACTATTACTTTCTCCCTTGCT
>CAIVUE010000093.1 GCA_903909015.1 uncultured Methylophilaceae bacterium | reverse complement strand
TCCCCCTCGTAGCCATAACGCACTTCACGCAGGCCCACAGCGCCTGCCATGTCTTGCAACTCACAGTCGCCATTGGTGGCACAGGTGAGGCAATCAAGCGGATGGTCTGAAATATAAAGCTCCATCACGCCCTTACGGATGTCCGCTAATTTTGGGGTTTGCGTTTTAACTTTAATGCCTTCGGCAACAGGGGTGGTACATGAGGCTGGGAAGCCACGACGCCCTTCAATCTCCACCAAACACAAACGACAAGAACCATAGGGATCTAAGCTATCAGTCGCACAAAGTTTAGGCACCGTGACGCCGCCCACCATCGCCGCATGCATAATCGAGGTACCTTCTGGCACCGTGATCTGCGTACCATCAATCTCCAATGTGATTTGATTGTTAGATGTTTTTGCTGGTGTACCGAAATCAGTATATTTGCTCATATGTTTCTCCTAGCAGCCTTAAGCTACTTGGCCCTTCTTCAGGCCAAAATCTTCTGGGAAATGATTGATTGCGCTAAGCACTGGATAAGGCGTCATGCCGCCCAATGCACAAAGTGATCCATTTAACATCGTGTCGCTTAAGTCGCGCACGAGCGTGATATTTTTTGCGTGGTCTTCTTTGGCAATGATTTTGTCCATCACTTCAACACCGCGTGTTGAACCGATACGGCAAGGCGTGCACTTACCGCATGATTCCACCGCACAGAACTCAAATGCGTAACGTGCCATTTTCGCCATATCCACCGTGTCATCGAATGCGACGATGCCCCCATGCCCAAGCACTGCCCAGATCTCTGTGAATTTTTCATAATCCAAAGGCGTATCAAACTGGGACTCCGGCAAATAAGCGCCTAGCGGACCACCGACTTGAACTGCGCGAATTGGCTTACCTGAAGCCGAACCGCCGCCAAAGTCATAAAGCAGCTCTCTTAGGGTGATACCAAAGGCTTTTTCAACCAAGCCACATTGCTTAATGTTGCCAGCTAATTGGATAGGCAATGTGCCGCGTGAGCGACCCATACCGAAATCTTGATAGAACTTACCGCCTTTGTCTAAAACGATAGGCACGGTAGCCAAGGAGATCACATTATTAACAACAGTCGGCTTACCAAACAAACCTTCAATTGCTGGGAGTGGTGGTTTGAATCGCACCAAACCACGTTTGCCTTCTAGGCTTTCAAGGAGTGATGTCTCTTCACCGCACACATAAGCCCCAGCAGCGCGGCGAACTTCTAGATGGAAACACTTACCGCTACCGCAAATATCATCACCCAAATAGCCAGCTTGATATGCATTAGCAATCGCTTGATTGAGCGTCACTAAAGCATCTGGATACTCCGAACGTAAGTAGATATAACCCTGCGTCGCACCTACAGCCAGGCCTGCAATCGTCATGCCTTCAACTAGCACAAGCGGATCGCCTTCCATAATCATGCGGTCTGAATAAGTTCCTGAGTCACCTTCATCTGCATTACAAACGATATACTTTTGATCAGCGGGGGCATTAAGCACGGTATTCCACTTAATCCCTGTTGGAAATGCAGCACCACCGCGACCACGCAAGCCTGAGTCGGTGACTTCTTTAACGATATCTGCGCCAGATTTAACTAGGGCATTTTTTAAACCTTTGTAGCCGTCATGTGCCACATAGTCCTCAACAGAAACCGGGTCAGTAATACCCACTCGTGCGAAGGTTAGGCGCTCTTGTTTTTTGAGCCATGCAATTTCATCAGTGAGCCCAAGGTTGAGTGGATGTGCGGCACCACTCATAAAGTCAGAATCAAACAAGCTTGCTACATCTTTTGGCATCACAGGCCCATAAGCTATACGTCCTTTGGATGTTGCCACTTCCACCATGGTTTCCAACCAGAACAAGCCACGGGAACCATTACGAATTAAATTGATTTCAAGACCACGCTTAGCGGCCTCAGCTTGAATATTTGCGGCAACTTTATTTGCACCCAATGAGAGCGCGCTGGAGTCTCTCGGCACATAAATCTTAATCGCCATTACACACCTCTCGCTTCAGCAATAATTTCATTGACGCGAGCGATATCGACACGACCACATACCTGGTCATCTATTGATGCTGCAGGTGAGCAAGCACAATTACCTAAACAGTAAACTGGCTCTAATGTAATCGCACCATCTGCAGTTGTTTGGTGATAATCAACGCCCAAGGTTTTCTTCACATAAGCTTCTAAAGCTTCTGAACCCATCGATTGGCAAGACTCGGCACGGCAAATTTGGAGAATATGTTTACCTGGCGCATGCGTGCGGAAGTGATGATAAAAGGTCACCACACCATGCACTTCAGCCACAGACAAATTTAAGGCTTTAGCAATTCGTGGATAACAACTTTCTGGCACAAAGCCAATATCGTCCTGTATGGCATGAAGCAGCGGCATTAAAGCACCTGGGACGTTAACATGAGCCTCGATATGCTTATCGATACTCACTAAAATTTCATCTGACACTACTTCTCTCCAAGACTTGTTTTTGGGTAACTGCATACTTCGACGCAAATTCCCGTAAAAAGTTACAAATTATTCACAATATTGTATCAATCATTAAGT
>CAIVUE010000092.1 GCA_903909015.1 uncultured Methylophilaceae bacterium | reverse complement strand
TATACATAAATTGATGGATTTCATACGTATTCGCGGTGCCCGCACGCACAATCTTAAAAATGTTTCACTAGATTTGCCAAGAAACAAAATGATTGTGATTACTGGACTGTCTGGTTCAGGTAAATCTTCACTCGCGTTCGACACCCTTTATGCTGAAGGTCAGCGTCGGTATGTAGAGTCTTTATCCGCTTATGCCCGTCAATTCTTAGCTCGTATGGATAAGCCGGACGTCGACCTGATTGAAGGCTTATCTCCAGCCATTTCTATCGAACAAAAGTCGACCTCTCATAACCCACGTTCAACCGTGGGAACGGTGACTGAAATTCACGATTATTTACGTTTACTTTATGCCCGAGCTGGCGACCCAGAATGTCCTGAGCATCACATCAAACTAGAAGCGCAAACTGTTTCGCAAATGGTCGATAGCGTTTTGGCGCTTCCTGAAGAGACCAAGTTAATGATTTTGGCTCCTGTGGTGCGTGAACGCAAAGGCGAGCAACTTGATCTGTTTGAAGAACTAAAAGCACAAGGGTTTGTAAGGGTTCGCGTAGATGGCGAGATTTACGAACTTGATGCACCGCCCACCCTAACTAAAACGACGAAGCACTCGATTGATGTTGTGGTGGATAGATTAAAAGTCCGTGCTGACATGAAACAGCGGATTGCTGAATCATTCGAAACCGCGCTTCGCTTAGCCGAAGGTAAAGCTGTCGCAATGGAAATGGATAACAACAAAGAGCATCTGTTCTCAGCTAAGTTTTCATGCCCATCTTGCGATTATTCATTAGCAGAACTTGAGCCCCGTTTATTCTCATTCAACAACCCGATGGGTGCTTGCCCAAAATGTGACGGTTTAGGTCAGATGAGTTTTTTCGACCCAAAACGAGTTGTGGCATTTCCGCATTTATCACTTGCCGCTGGAGCAATTAAAGGCTGGGATAAACGTAACCAGTTCTACTTCCAATTACTCACCAGCCTGGCTAACCATTATGGATTTAATTTAGAAACAAGCTTTGAAGAGTTACCAGCCAATATTCAGGACATTTTACTCAACGGCAGTGGCAAAGAAGAGATTGCTTTCAAATATCTCAACGAACGTGGTTCATTCTTTGAAAAACGTCATAGCTTTGAAGGCATTCTAAATAATCTTCAACGTCGTTATCATGAAACTGACTCCACCACCGTTCGCGAAGAGTTAGCAAAATACCTAAACTCACAAACATGTCCTAGTTGTGCAGGGACACGTTTACGCACTGAGGCTCGCCATGTAAAAGTGGGCGGTAAAAACATCCATGAAGTTTGTGAGGTGCCATTGAAGCAAGCACTTACATTCTTTGAAACGATTATTTTACATGGCCAAAAATTGGCGATTGCCGATAAGATCGTTAAAGAAATTAGCAGTCGCTTAAAATTCTTAACCAATGTGGGACTAGAATATTTATCACTATCGCGTTCTGCTGAAACTCTATCAGGAGGCGAAGCACAACGTATTCGCTTAGCCTCTCAAATTGGATCTGGCTTAACTGGTGTGATGTATGTGCTTGATGAACCTTCTATTGGTTTGCATCAACGAGACAATGACCGATTACTTGAAACCTTGAAACGTTTGCGAGATATTGGGAACAGTGTGATTGTTGTTGAACACGATCAAGATGCCATCATGGCAGCAGACTATGTTGTCGATATTGGCCCAGGGGCAGGTGAGCACGGCGGGCAAATTGTCGCTGAAGGAACACCGGCAGAAATTCAAAGTAATCCAAATTCAGTGACCGGCCAATACCTCAGCGGTAAGAAACAAATCACCTACAATCACAAACGTCACCAGCCTGATTCAACAAGATGGTTATCGCTCTCTCACGCTACGGGTAATAACTTAAAAGACGTGACACTTAAATTGCCTGTTGGCTTACTCACCTGCGTCACTGGTGTATCAGGTTCTGGGAAATCCACACTCATTAACGACACGCTTTATCGCGTGGTCGCACAACATTTATACGGCAGCTCTACTGAACCAGCCCCTTTTGATGGCATCGAAGGATTAGAGTTTTTCGACAAAGTGGTGGATGTAGATCAGAGTCCGATTGGTCGTACCCCACGATCCAACCCTGCAACATATACTGGCCTATTCACACCGATTCGAGATTTATTTGCTGGCGTTCCAGAAAGTCGCGTTCGCGGTTATGGTCCTGGTCGATATTCATTCAACGTAAAAGGTGGTCGCTGTGAAGCTTGTCAAGGTGATGGGGTATTACGTGTAGAGATGCATTTCTTACCAGACGTTTATGTTCCTTGTGATGTTTGTAAGGGTCAACGCTACAATCGTGAGACCTTAGAAATTAATTACAAAGGCAAGAACATCCGCGAAGTTCTAGAAATGACCGTAGAACAAGCGCACGCATTTTTTAGTGTAGTGCCAGTCGTACAACGCAAACTTAAAACGCTGCTAGATGTTGGTTTAGGCTACATCACCCTTGGTCAATCTGCGACAACACTTTCAGGTGGTGAGGCTCAACGCGTGAAGCTCGCGCTGGAGCTTTCAAAGCGTGATACCGGTCGCACTTTGTACATTCTCGATGAGCCAACAACTGGGCTACATTTTGCAGACATTCAGTTATTGTTGGATGTCATTCATCGATTACGCGATGCTGGCAATACAGTCGTGATTATTGAGCACAATTTGGATGTCATTAAGACTGCAGATTGGCTCATTGATATGGGGCCTGAGGGGGGCGATGGTGGGGGAACAATTTTAGTAGAAGGCTCACCAGAGAAAGTGGCTGAATGTGCAGAAAGCTACACTGGGAAATATCTTAAACAGATGTTGAAGTAATATTAATTAAAGCTAAGGGATTTCAGCACTATTCATACGTGCTTCAATGATTCCAGTTTTACGCATTAATCCCTTAGCTTGGCGATGCTTATCGTAGTACCTTGGATTGGGAACCATCGCTGCTAACTTGGCTGCCTGCTCTGCATCTAAATTTTTAGCGCTTGTATGGTAATAATATTTTGCTGCTGCTTCTGCCCCAAAAATGCCATTCCCCCACTCAATGACATTCAAATAAATCTCAAAGATGCGACGTTTGCTCATCGTTGCTTCAAGCATCACGGTAATCATAGCCTCTTCTAATTTACGCCAAGGCGTACGCTTGGTAGATAAAAATAAATTCTTGGCAAGTTGTTGGCTAATGGTTGAACCACCTGCCACCACCTTTCCTTTCTTGATATCTTTTTGATAGGCTTTTTGAATGCCTTCCCAATCAAACCCTTCGTGATCAACAAATTTAGCATCTTCCGCCGCAATTAAAGCGCGTTTTAAATTGGGAGAAATGTTTTTATAGTCAACCCAACGATGTTTTAGAACGGCATCAGGATTATCCTCTTGAAGAACTTCAAGTCGATCTTCCATGAAAGCACTGGTTGATGGATTATGGTGAACCCACCAGCATATCTGGACAAAAATCCAAATCTGATAAACCACAATGACAATGACCAACCACTTCAAGATGCGCCAAAAAGAAGGGAAAGAATTCATGCGCTAAGCTTTGGCCTGTTGTTTAAACATCTCAATTACTGGAGCAGTTGGAGGGCGAATGCCTCGCCATACAAGAAATGCTTCTGCTGCTTGCTCAATAAGCATCCCCAAACCATCAAAAACCATCGCACCATGTTGCTTCGCAAATGCCATAAATGGAGTAATACGACCATACATCATGTCGTACGCTAATGCATTGGGTGCAAAAATACTACTCGGAAGCGGCAATTGGCTATCGCTTAAGCCGGCTGAAGTTGCGTTAATGACGATATCAAATTGCTGACCATGCAAATCATCAAAAGCATAGGCACTGACAGAAACATAAAGCACTTCATCACGTGCTTCAACACGTTTGACCATATTCAGGGCTTTATCCAATGTGCGATTAGTAATGATCAACAGTTCAGGCTGCGTAGCTAAAATCGGATGCAGCACGCCCTCAGAGGCTCCACCTGCACCGATAAGCAAGACTCGCTTACCTGAAAAAGACACGCCTATATTTTTAGTAATATCACGGACCAAGCCAATGCCATCGGTGTTATCCCCAATGATGCCTTGTGAATCAAATATCAATGTATTCACTGCGCCAGCATCTTGTGCACGCTCAGTTAATCGGTTCGCCATTGCAAAAGCTTCTAGCTTAAAAGGAACGGTGACATTGGCCCCTTTAAAACCTTGAGATATCAAGCCTTGAACAGTTTCAGTGAACTCATCTAAAGGAGCGATCACACGCTCATACTGAATGTCTTGATGCGTTAATTGCGCGAATGCATGATGAATCACAGGGGATTTACTGTGTTCTATCGGATTTCCAATAACAGCGTAAAAGTCAGTCATTTAAACTACTTAACTATTGAGCCTAAGCATTGGTCCAGGGCAAATCAGCTACTTTCCAACCATTAAGTTTGCAACGCTGTTTTTGATCTGGCGTCGCTTCACCTTCAAAACCTTCGAGCATATTGTAGGCCTCAGAAAATCCAAGCTGCGCTGCTAAAACTGCAGCGTTATGAGAACGCCCGCCTGTACGGCACATAAAAATGGTCAATAATTCTGGATCCAGTTGCGATTTAATTTGTGCCGCAAAATCCGGATTAGCCACCATGCCAGGATAAAAGGCCCATTCAATATGGGTTGCTTGCGGCACTCGACCAACCAATTCTAATTCTGCTCTTGTACGCACATCGACGAGCTTCGCATTCTTAGTAAGCTCCAAAACTTGGAAAGCTTCCGCAGGGGTTAATGCCCCAGCGTAAGGTAGATTCAAATCAGCAGCACGTTGTTTTGCTTTTTCTAAAATTGGTGAAAGCGTTTCCATAACAATTCCTTTAATAAAATCTTACTGACACCTGCAAAGTATAGCGGCATTTGGGATGAATCTCACATATGCACTACTTTTGTGCGTCATTTATTGCAAAGCACAGGCTTAGTGCAATTTGTTTTTATTCTCTTTTTAATCTATCTATGTAAAAATAAGCAGGTATCCAAATACTCGACTGGCATGCTTTCTGCTTGTAAAACATGTCAAGTTTTTGTTTATTTATTAGCGTAATTTAGGAGAATCTCATGGCAATTGCCGACGTAATGAAGATGGTGAAGGACAACGACATCAAGTTTGTTGATTTCCGCTTCACTGACACTCGTGGTAAAGAACAACACGTAACTGTGCCTGTTTCAGCATTTAATGAAGACAAATTCACAGAAGGCCATGCATTTGACGGTTCTTCAATCGCTGGCTGGAAAGGTATTCAAGCATCTGACATGCAATTGATGCCTGATCCTGATACAGCAAACATCGATCCATTCATGGACGAACCAACATTGATTTTAACTTGTGACGTTGTTGATCCAACAGACGGCAAAGGTTATGACCGTTGTCCACGTAGCGTAGCAAAACGTGCGGAAGCTTACTTAAAATCAAGCGGTATCGGTGATACTGCTTACTTTGGTCCAGAGCCAGAATTCTTTATTTTTGACTCAGTACAATGGGATGTAAGCATGAGCGGTAGCTCAGTTCGCATCAACTCTGAAGAAGCACCATGGTCTTCTAATGACAAATTCGAAGGTGGAAACACAGGTCACCGCCCAACAGTGAAGGGTGGTTACTTCCCAGTGCCTCCAGTCGATTCATTGCAAGACGTACGTTCAGCAATGTGTATCACACTTGAAGAGATGGGTATTCCTGTTGAAGTTCATCACCACGAAGTAGCTGGTGCTGGTCAATGTGAAATCGGTACACAATTCAGCACATTAGTTAAACGAGCTGACTGGACGCAAACATTGAAATATGTGGTGCTAAACACTGCGCATGCTTACGGCAAAACTGCGACATTCATGCCAAAACCATACGCTGGCGATAACGGTTCTGGTATGCACGTTCACCAATCTATCTGGAAAGATGGCAAGAACTTATTCGCTGGTAACGGCTATGCAGGCTTAAGCGATTTTGCACTTTACTACATTGGCGGCATTATCAAGCATGCACGTGCATTAAATGCGATTACTAATCCAAGTACTAACTCATACAAACGTTTAGTGCCTGGTTTTGAAGCGCCTGTGAAATTGGCTTACTCAGCTAAGAACCGCTCAGCTTCAATCCGTATTCCATTCGTGCATTCAGACAAAGCTCGCCGAGTTGAAGCGCGCTTCCCAGATCCAACTGCTAACCCATACTTAGCATTTAGTGCATTAATGATGGCCGGCTTGGACGGCGTTCAAAACAAGATTCACCCAGGTGAAGCTGCAACTAAAGACTTGTACCATCTTCCACCAGAAGAAGATGCTTTGATCCCAACAGTTTGTTCTTCATTAGAACAAGCGCTTGAGTACCTCGATAAGGACCGTGAGTTCTTAACTCGTGGTGGTGTATTCAGCGATGACTGGATCAATGCATACATCGACTTGAAGATGGGTGAAGTTAACAACGTACGTATGACTCCACATCCAATTGAGTTCAGTATGTACTACAGCTGCTAATTAGTTTCTGAATTAGCAAATAAAAAGGCGGGGTAACCCGCCTTTTTTTACGCCTAAAGAATTAAGTTTGAGGCTGGCCAATAAAAAGCTATTAATCACATCCTCTGATGAAATTTAGGTGCACAATACAAGTATTGCCATTTCAATTTGGCACGTAGGTTGCTTATACTAAAATATGGAACAACAAATACCTTCATCATTTGCGGGGCTTGAACATCTCGCAACAGCAGTTATTTTGCTGAATAAAACACGCCATGTGGTCTACGCGAATCCTGGCGCGGAAATATTATTTGCATTTAGCGCAAAAAAAATTAGTGGCCTACCCATCTCACAGGTATTCCCTAGCTGCGAACTGCTGCATTCCGCTGTTGAAAACGCGATTAGTACTAATAGCCCATTCCGTGAACATGAGTTTGTCATCACCGCGACCCGCCAAAATTCATTGGCCGTCACCTGCACGGTAACACCGGTTGATCAACAAGATGTTTGCCTCATGCTTGAATTCCAACAAATGGATCAGCAATTACGGATCGCACGTGAGGAACGCATGCTCGTTCAACAACAAGCCAATGCTGAATTATTAAGAAATTTAGCGCATGAAATTCGTAATCCACTCGGTGGCTTACGCGGGGCAGCCCAGCTACTCGAACATGAATTACCGCAAGCCAGC
>CAIVUE010000091.1 GCA_903909015.1 uncultured Methylophilaceae bacterium | reverse complement strand
GGCGTAAAGCCGGGGCTGGCAAATATCGTGACTTTATTTGTTCTCTATCGTTTTGATTTCGCGACAGCGGCATGGGTCAGTTTATTGCGGGTATTTGCGAGCAGCTTATTGCTCGGTAGCTTTCTCTCCCCTACTTTTGCGCTAAGTTTGTCTGGTGCTATTTTCAGTTTGGGCGTCTTATTTCTTGGACAATATTTACCTAGACAGTTTTTTAGTGCGGTTAGCTTGAGCATTTTGGCTGCTTTTGCGCACATGGCTGGGCAGCTTCTCGTAGTTAGATTTTGGCTGATTCCGCACGCTGGGGTGGCTTACCTGATTCCTATCTTCATGACAGCAGCTTTAGTCTTTGGAGTAGTTAATGGCTTGCTAACGAATTATTTATTGCATATGAATCCGAGCAAGCAAGAAGGCTAAATGACGCTTTATGCTAAAATGCATTCAATATTTCTTGGCGGTATATTTGTTTTGGATAGGGGGCTAAAAGTGAGCAAGTTGATCATCGCATTGCTATGGTGTTTTGCACTTACTTCAGCGCTATCTGCTTGTGGTATCAAAGGCCCTTTGTATATTCCTGAGAAAAAATACCCGCAAAACGTTAGTGCGCCGCAGATAGATATGCGCGCTCAATTGCATCAACTAATTGCTAATTCTTGAGTCTTTCCATGCAACCATTCCAAATGAAAAACGGTGAACTTCATGCCGAAAATTTCCCCTTAAGTAAAATTGCAGCTGAGTTTGGTACACCCACTTACGTGTATTCAAAAGAAGCGCTCACTTCCGCTTTTAATCGCTTCAATGCTGGATTTGAGGGCACTGATCATTTGGTCTGTTTTGCAGTAAAGTCTAATCCTAGCTTAGCGATCTTGAGCTTATTTGCAAAACTTGGAGCGGGTTTTGATATTGTCTCGGGTGGCGAATTAGCCAGGGTGATCGCTGCCGGCGGTGATCCAGCTAAAGTCGTTTTTTCAGGCGTTGGAAAGACCGAGGCGGAAATGCGTAGTGCTTTGGAAGCAGGCATTTTTTGCTTTAATGTGGAGTCTTCTAGTGAGCTAATTCGTTTGAATGATGTTGCCGGTTCCATGCAAAAAATTGCGCCGGTTTCATTACGTGTTAATCCGAATGTGGATGCAAAGACACATCCTTATATTTCAACGGGTTTAAAAAATAACAAATTTGGCGTGGCTTATGAAGAAGCCCTGAGCATTTATCAAACGGCGGCCAATATGCCAAATATCGCCATCCATGGTGTGGATTGTCATATCGGCTCCCAACTCACTGAGCTATCTCCTTTCTTAGATGCTTTAGATCGCGTACTGGCTCTAGTTGACCAGTTGGAGGCGGCAGGCATTCCTATTCATCATATTGATGCAGGTGGTGGGATTGGCATTTGTTATCAGGATGAAACGCCACCTGATTTTTCTGAATATGCCCAAGCGATGCGCCTAAAAATGGCGGGGCGCAAAGTTAAACTCGTATTTGAACCAGGCCGTGCATTAGTTGGCAACGCAGGGGCTTTGCTTACAAAGGTAGAGTATCTGAAGCATACGGAATCAAAAAACTTCGCCATTGTAGACGCTGCAATGAATGATCTAATGCGTCCAGCGCTTTATGACGCTTATCATGACATTCTCTCAGTGAAACCTTCAGCAATGAAAGCTCATGTGTATGAGATTGTTGGACCGGTATGTGAGAGCGGAGATTTCTTGGGGCATGATCGTGAATTAGCTTTGGGTCAGGATGATCTTTTGGCGATATTGTCTGCAGGTGCTTATGGCATGAGCATGAGTTCTAATTACAATACGCGACCACGTGCTGCCGAGGTGATGGTCGATGATGATCAAGTCTTTGAGATTCGCAAGCGTGAACAGATTGCAGATTTGTTTGCGTTGGAGCGAGTGCTAGATTAAATAAAAATCTTTCGTGCCTGTAACTGGGTTGTTTCCCAGCCTAGGTGTTGATAATAGCCAAGTGCAGGTTTGTTTTCCGTATCAACTAGAAGTTGGGCTCTCGTTGCACCTTTGCTTTTTGCCCAAAGCAGTGCCTCATTCAACAGGCTTTTCCCTATGCCCTCACCACGATGAGATTCTGTAATCACCATATCTTCTACCCAAGCTGAAGGACTTCCTTGGGCGGTTGAAATGACAAGTTGTGCGCTGACCATCCCAACTATTTTTCCTTGGGGATCTTTAGCTACTTTAATGACGCCATTTTCTGAGTGGTTAATCAGAAGCGCTAAGCCTTTTTTTTGTTTTTCAAAATCCGGCTTGAAATCTACCTCTATTCCAAAGAGCACGGCCAGAAGTTCTATCAGCGCAGGGATGTCCTGCGCCGTTGCATTTTCAATGATAAAACTTGGCTTCATGCTTATTCATTATCCAGATCTAATGATGCGGTATCGTAATGGATGATTGCTAAAAATCGGATAGGTGCTTCAAGATGCTTTTCTGGTCGATGCGGCACCTCACCTTGAAAGGTCAATGAATCACCTGGCTCTAATGTGAAGACCTCATCTCCAACGCGATATTCCATTTTTCCTTCAAGCATGTGAAGGAATTCAGTACCTGCATGCTCAAAACTTTGAAACTCTTCACCCGGATCTTCTAATGTAATGAGAAATGGCTCAAATAGTTTTTGTGGGCCTTGGTCGTAAGCGAGTAGTTGATAGGTATGGCCACTTCTGGTGCCACGCCTAACCACTTCCATCCCCTGACCTTTTTTAACAAATTGTGCTGAGCCTCTTGGGACGTTATAGCCTTGAAATAGCCTTGATAAAGTGACCCCAAGAGCGTTGGCAAGTTGTTCTAGGTTGTCCAAACTGGTGGATGAGAGACCATTTTCAATCTTGCTCAGCATCCCACGGCTAATCCCCACCTTTTGGGAGACTTCAGCAAGCGTTAATCCATTTTGTGTTCGTAATTGATGAATAGTTTGACCCAAGAAACGGTCTAGTTTCTTGTTTGGGGATAATTGCGGATGAATCATTGCCAAATTGTTATTTTCTGATCCCATGGTGAGCCTATTTTTAATTATTTTCTTAAGGAGGATTCTACTCGATAAATTTTGTTAGCTCCACAAAAGTTTCACTGCAGTTAAAAAAGTTTAATTATTTCTTGACGGGTTGTTTTTGATTTGATGTAATGGAGTCATAAGTTTCATACAGGTTAAATAAGTTTATTTGCCGTATGGATTAACTCAGGGTTAGGAATACCATGGCTTACCAATTACTCAAATATGCACTCGGCGGCGAATATAAAGAGCCCCGATTTTTTAGGGATTGTCAGACCCCTAAAAAGTCATATGACGCTGTCATTATTGGCGGCGGCGGACATGGGTTGGCAGCGGCTTACTATTTGGCTAAAGATCATGGAATTACCAACGTGGCGGTATTGGAAAAAGGGTATATCGGCGGCGGTAATACTGGTCGTAATACAACGATTGTTCGTTCTAATTATTTAACGCCTGATGGCGTTAATTTTTATGATGCTAGCGTTAAGCTGTTTGAGGGCTTGTCTACAGAACTCGATATCAACCTTTTTTATTCAAATCGCGGCCACTTTACGTTGGCCCACTCTGATTCTGCGATGCGCACAATGCGCTGGAGAGCAGAAGTCAACAAACATGTCGGTGTAAAAAGTCGCGTAGTGGGCACCGATGAAATTGCTAAGGCCTGTCCGCAAATGGATTTAAGTTGTAGCGGAAAAAGTCCTATTCAAGGGGCGCTCTATCATGAGCCTGGTTCAATTGCTAGGCATGATGCAGTTGCATGGGGTTATGCCCGTGGTGCGGACAGTATGGGTGTAGAAATTTTCCAAAATACCGAAGTGCAAGGCATCGATATTCAAAATGGCCAGGTTCAGGGCGTTCAAACGAGCCGCGGCTATATTTCCACAGGAAAGGTTTTATCGGCCGTCGCTGGCTTTACGCCACGTATTTGCAAAATGGTGGACTTGAAAACGCCTATCGTGATTCATCCATTGCAAGCTTGTGTCAGCGAGCCAATGAAGCCTTGGCTGGATACAATTTTAGTTTCTGGGAGTTTGCATGTTTATGTCAGCCAATCTTCCCGCGGTGAATTAGTGATGGGCTCGTCCCTTGACCCTTATGAGTTCCATTCAACTCGATCCACATTCGACTTTGTAGAGGGCTTAACCTCGCATATTGTCGACATGTTCCCATTTTTATCAAACGTCAAAATAGTGCGTCAGTGGGCTGGTATGGCAGATATCACACCAGATTTTGCTCCAATTATGGGAATGACTCCGATCAAAGGTTTCTACCTGGATGCAGGTTGGGGTACCTGGGGCTTCAAAGCGACGCCTATTAGCGGCAAAACGATGGCGCATACGCTAGCCAATGATAAACCACATGATTTGATTCATTCATTCCGATTATCTCGCTTCGAAGATTATGAGTTAACGGGTGAAAAAGGTGCTGCTTCTGTTGGGCATTAGGCTTTTTCAGAATACATGCATATCAATTTTAGAGGCGATAGAGAAAGATGAAACTACTTAACTGTCCGATGAATGGCGTAAGGCCATTAAGTGAATTTTTATTCGGCGGGGAATTCCGTGAAATGCCAAATCCAGATGCAAGCACTGACTTGGAATGGGCAAGCTATGTCCATTATCGTGACAATGCACCAGGCATTAAAAAAGAATGGTGGTATCACTCGCCAAGCGGGACTTGGTTTATTGCAGAGCGAAATACATTAACGGATGAGGTGCTTGCGACATATTTGCATGGAAACTCACCCGTTTCAAAGGTCAAGGAGCCGTCATGATGGGTATGCGATTGCCGGCGAAAATTGGTGAATGGATTAAGCGAGATAAAAAAATCCATTTCACCTTTGAAGGTCAAGAATACTTCGGTTATGAAGGCGACACGATTACCAGCGCGCTCCTGGCTGCAGGGGTTAAAGTATTAGGCCGCAGTTTCAAATATCACCGTCCAAGGGGGGTGTTGAGTCTTGCCAATCATGATATTAACGCGCTAGTCACAGATGGCGTAGATACAAATATTCGTGCAGATGTTGTGAAGCTAGTAAATGGCATGCAACTCCAAGCTGTCAACACAGATGGTGGCGTGATCAAGGATAAGCGTAAATACATAGATTCCATCTCACCATTGTTGCCAGTCGGCTTTTATTACAAGGCATTCCATAAGCCAGCGAGTCTGTTTCCGTTTTGGGAAAAGCTGATTCGTAAGGCAGCGGGTTTGGGGATTGTTAATTTTAATTTCCCGCGAATTAACAAACGTAAGCTCAATGATTTCTGTGATGTGCTAGTGATCGGTGCTGGACCTTCTGGATTGTCTGCAGCTCTTTCTGCGGCTTCAAACGGTTTAGAAGTGATTTTAGTGGATGAAAATCAATATATTGGCGGCACCTTAACTTATGACCATGCAGGGCAAGACACAAGCCAACAAATCCTAAAAGACTTAGTAGCTAGCGTCCTAGATCATTCAAGCATTAAGATTTATTCAGGTGCTTATGCCGCGGGTTATTACCAGGATCATATGGTGCCCGTTGTCACGGATCAAGGCATTACAAAAGTACGTGCAAAAGCAGTCATCGTTGCGACAGGGGCGTTCGAGCAGCCGCCAGTTTTTCATAATAATGACTTGCCTGGTGTGATGCTAGGATCCGCAGCACAGCGCATGATTCACCGATACGCCGTCAAGCCGTTCAACATAGGGGTTGTGGTCACAGCTAATGATCATGGCTATCGTGTTGCCTTAGATTTGGTGAATGCTGGTGTCGAAGTATCTGCCCTAGTGGATATGCGTCCAAAGCCCAAACAAGACGCACAAGTCGATGCGTTAGTTGGCAAAGGCGTTCAAGTTTATACAGGATATTGCATTTATGAAGCCCTTCCGGTCAAAGGAAAATTGGGCGTTTCAGGCGCGCTTGTTTGTCCATATGATGAAGAAACTGCGACAGCAGATATCAAAAATGCAGTCCGAATAGAGTGTGATGGCGTTGCGATGAGTGCAGGCTGGGCACCTGCTGGCGCATTGTTATATCAATCAGGAATGGGTGTTGCATATCGTAATGATATTCAGCAGTTTGTACCTAATCGTTTACCAAAAGGTGTTTTTGCGGCTGGGCGCGTCAATGGTGTCTTTAGTCTTGATGGCCGGATGAATGATGGATTACGAGCAGCGGCTGAAGCTTCTAATTTCTTGGGTAAGCAAGTCAATGTAGTAAGCGTAGCCGAACATCAAGGGGTATCTCCTAGTCATCCTTATCCATTTGTACACCATCCCAAAGGTAAAAATTTCGTCGACTTTGATGAAGACATTCAAATTAAAGATTTTATTAATGCCGCAAAAGAAGGCTTCGATAACATTGAATTAATGAAACGATTTACTACGGTTGGCATGGGTCCAAGCCAAGGTAAGCATTCCAATATGAATGCAATTCGAATCTTGGCAAAAATTCGTAATTTACCGGTGGAGAAGATTGGTTCAACGACTGCACGCCCATTCTTTCATCCAACTCCCATGGGCCATTTGGGAGGCCGCAGTTTTCATTCACATCGGTTAACTTCGCTCCATGCTTGGCATCAAGCGGCAGGTGCTTGCTTTGTTGATGTGGGGGCTTGGTCACGTCCGGCTTACTATCAAAAAGCAGGATTAAGTCGTCTAGAAAATATCCAACAAGAATCTCTTGCAGTGCGTCAATCAGTGGGCATTATTGATAGCAGCACCTTGGGTAAAGTGGAAGTTTGCGGTCCTGATGCAGCAGAGTTTTTAGAGCGCTTTTATACAGGTGTATATGCAGACCAAAAAATTGGTCGATCCCGCTATGTGCTCTTGCTTGATGAGCTTGGCGTCATGGTGGATGACGGCATAGCAACGCGTTTAGCTGATGAACAATTCTTTGTGACCATGAGTACA
Source organism: uncultured Methylophilaceae bacterium (assembly GCA_903909015.1). Classification (GTDB taxonomy): domain Bacteria; phylum Pseudomonadota; class Gammaproteobacteria; order Burkholderiales; family Methylophilaceae; genus Methylopumilus_A. Next base: position 23,563 of record CAIVUE010000091.1, on the reverse strand, counting down.
GCAAATGCTCCTGCCGTATACCGTGAAATGCAACGTTGGCTGCAAATCTGGAAACTCAATGTGACGCTCGTGAATGTTACCGGGGCATATGGCGTCATTAATGTCGCTGGGCCAAAAGCAGCCAAAGTGTTGAGTAAGCTGGTTAGTCTTGATTTATCTGAGGCGGCCCTCCCAATGGGGCGCTCAGCCAAGACCGAAATGAATGGAGTATCACTACGAATCGTACGAGCAGCATTTGTTGCAAAACAGGCGTATGAGATTTATATGCCAAGTCCTTATGCATTGTCCATCTGGAAAGCTTTATTAGAGGCGGGTAAGGAGGAAGGTATTTGTCCATTTGGAACTGACACTCAGCGCTTACTGCGTCTAGAACTTGGCCATCCATTACCGGGGATTGATACGGATGGATTAACTAACCCATTTGAGATGCGAGCTGACCACGCATTAAACATGGATAAACCATTTTTTATTGGTAAACGAAGCTTAGAAATTATCGCAAAAAAACCACTCACTAAGGTTTTAGTGCCATTTGTGTTGGCAGAAAATTACAAGGGTGAAATCCCACAAGATTGTAATTTGATAATAGAAAACGGTGCAATTAAGGGTCGTGTGACCAGTATCAGCTATAGCCCATCAGCAAAACGAATCATTGGACTTGCCTATGTTGCGCCCCATCAGTCTCAATTGGGTTCAGTTTTTGATATCCGCACTGACAACGGAAGTCTTGCTAAAGCAACGGTGGTGACTGCACCTTTTTTCAATGCGGATTAAAGGGGAATTAATATGACAATTTTTATCAAGACCACCCCTGTTGCTTATACCCATTACGCCGTGCAACCGCGAATTGGAATGCATCACGGCATGGAAATTGCGTTAAGTTTTGAGGGAGACTCCACTGAAAAGGCGCACAAGCAGGTATTAGCTGTGACAGATGTTAGCTGTTTTGCCAGATTTGGCATTAAAGGCCCCAAAGCCGCTGATTGGCTTAATCAACAGGGTATTAAAACGCCTGAGGTAATGAATGCATGGGTCGAGGGTGCTCCCAATACTTTAGTGTTGCGTTTGGGTGGGAGTGAGTTTCTTGTGGAAGATCAGGCCCAAGGAAAGGCGTGTGAGGCTTTGACAAGCTTTGACCAAGCAAGCACCACAGGCGCTTATCAGGTCGCCCGTTCGGATGCAGCTTTTATTCTTGGTGGACGCGAAGTACTCAATCTTTTATCTGAATTGTGTATGTTGGATTTAAGGGACTCTGCTTGGCCTAGTCATGGCGTAGTGATGACTCAAGTTGCGGGCATTTCTGCAACATTGATTCGTGAAAGTTTAGCTGGCGAACAAGTCTACCGTATTTGGTGTGATGGCACTTACGGTTCGTATTTATGGGAAGTTTTAACAGAGATTGCGCAAGAGCTTGGTGGCGGCGCAGTCGGTTTGATTTGTCGTTTTCAATAAAGCATTGTTTTTAGGGGAACAGAAATGAAATCGTTAGCAGAGGCAAAAAAGTTTTTAGCAGACAATCAAGTTAAATATATTTTGGCGCAGTTTGTTGATATTCACGGCGTTGCAAAGGTGAAGTCAGTTCCAGCAGCGCATTTGGAAGATATTTTGACGGTAGGAGCTGGATTTGCTGGCGGCGCTATTTGGGGCATGGGCATTGCACCTAATGGACCTGACTACATGGCTGTGGGCGACTTGTCGACGCTTTCATTAATTCCATGGCAACCAGGCTATGCCCGCATTATTTGTAATGGCCATGTCAATGGTGAGCCATATGGCTATGACTCACGTGTGGTACTTCAGAAGCAGATAGACCGCCTGACTGCAAATGGTTGGACCTTATATACAGGGCTTGAACCTGAATTCTCACTCCTTAAAATGGACGAGCAAGGCAATATTCATCCATTTGATGAAACCGATACTTTGCAAAAACCTTGCTACGACTATAAAGGCATTACCCGTCAATCAGCATACCTAGAAAAACTCACAGAATCGTTAATTTCAGCAGGTTTGGATGTCTATCAAATCGACCATGAAGATGCGAACGGTCAATTTGAGATTAACTATACCTATGCGGATTGTTTGAAGAGTGCTGACGATTACATCATGTTTAAGATGGCAGCGAGTGAGATTGCCAATCAGATGGGCATGATTTGCTCTTTCATGCCTAAGCCTTTTAGTAATCGTCCGGGTAATGGCATGCACATGCACATGTCTATTGGGGATGGAAAGAAGAATTTATTCCATGATGACAATGATAAAACAGGTCATGGCTTATCAAAACTAGCGTATCACTTTATGGCAGGCATTTTGGCACATGCCCCTGCATTGACTGCTCTGGCAGCGCCAACCGTTAACTCATATAAACGTTTGGTTGTCGGCCGTTCACTCTCAGGAGCGACTTGGGCTCCAGCCTATATTTCTTACGGTAATAACAATCGTTCAACCATGGTGCGGATTCCTTACGGTCGCCTGGAATTACGTTTGCCTGACGGATCATCTAACCCTTACCTCACGACAGCTGCAGTCATTGCGGCTGGTTTAGATGGCGTGAAGCGAGAACTCAGTGCAGGTCCTGGGACAGCAGACAATTTGTATGACTATTCTCCAGCGCAGCTTAAAGCGCAGGGCATTGGCATCCTGCCTCAGAATCTCAATGAGGCTATTCGAGCTTTTGAGGAAGACACGGTCATTCGTGAAGCTTTGGGCAATGACCTATCGGAAGAATTCATCATGTTGAAAGACATGGAGTGGGTGGAATATATGCGTCACGTTTCAGATTGGGAAATCAAACGTTACGTGGAATTTTTCTAGAATAAATTACATAGAATTTAGTAGTTTTAAGGAGATTAAGATGTGTGGAATTGTAGGATTGTTAGTTAAAAATCCAAAAATGCGGGCCAACATTGGCGAGCTCATGTTGCCGATGTTAATTGGCATGACGGAGCGCGGACCAGACTCTGCGGGGTTGGCAGTTTTTGGCGCCCCAGTTGCGGATAACGAGCGTAAATTTAGTTTATATACTGGTGAGCCAGACTTTAACTGGCCAAAACTTTCGCATGATTTTCTGACGCATTTGGGTAGCAAAGTGATTAATTTTGCGCAAAAAGCCAATCATGCAGTACTCACAACCCATCTCGAGCCTGAAACAGTCAAGACGTGGTTGAAAGAGCATTATCCTCAAGTGCATTTATTAGCAATCGGCCAACTGATGGACATCTATAAAGATGTCGGTACGCCAGCAGAAGTGGCAGCCCGTTATGACTTTAGTCAATTAAGTGGCAGTCACTTAGTCGGTCACACGCGGATGGCGACAGAGTCTGCGATTACGCCGGCACATGCCCACCCCTTCACCGCCGGTCAAGACTGGTGCCTTGTTCACAATGGCTCGTTATCTAACGCACCTAGCTTACGTCGCAAATTGCAATATGAAGGCATTAACTTTGAGACTGACAATGACACGGAAGCGGCCTGCCGTTTCTTGGAATGGCGCATGCGTGAAGGCGACGATCTGAAGACAGCGCTTGAGCATGGATTTGAAGAGTTAGATGGTTTTTATACTTTGTTGATGGGCACTAAAGACCAGCTTGCATTGGTACGCGATCCATTTGCATGTAAGCCAGCAGTGGTTGCTGAACATGATGATTATGTGGCGATTGCTTCAGAGTTTCGCTCGCTTGCACATTTGCCAGATATCAAAAACGCAAAAGTGTTTGAACCATCACCTAAGGAGATGTATGTATGGAAAGTCTAAACTACGATTTGGCTAAAACTCCCTTGCGTGAGGTTAATCAATTCTTACATGGAGATGCTAGCGGCTTAAATGGCAAGCATATTGAAATTAATAACCCAAACGGTGCGCACAACATCGCAGTGGGTTTGAAATCTGAAGCAAAAGTCACCATTCATGGCCATGCAGGTTATTACGCTGCTGGGATGAACCAAATTGCCGATGTCACAATTGAAGGCAGTGTGGGTTCTGGTGTGGCTGAAAACATGATGTCCGGCCGCGTCCATGTTAAAGGGTTTGCTTCTAATGCTGCAGGTGCAACTGCAAATGGTGGCTTGCTTGTGATTGATGGTGATGCTGGTTTGCGTTGTGGCATTTCACTCAAAGGAGCTGATATTGTTGTTGGGGGATCCGTTGGTAGTTTCTCCGCATTTATGGCGCAAGCCGGCAATATGGTGATATTGGGCGATGCAGGCGAAGGCCTAGGGGATTCTATTTATGAAGCCTATTTATTTGTGCGTGGCAAAGTAAAAAGCTTAGGTGCTGATTGTGAAGTCAAAACAATGGGGCCAACAGAACGAAAAATCCTTGTGGATTTACTCGAAAAATCTGGCCATGCAGATGTGGATCCAGATAGTTTCACTTTGTATGGCTCAGCAAGAACCCTATATCACTTTAACGTAGCTAAGTCAGGAGCTTATTAAGATGAGCGATACTCCTAATAAAATACCTCAAACAGAACCGCAACAATCAGCGACCTTTGATAAGGTAACTAACTCACAAATCCGTCGCGCTGCAGCTACGGGCATTTATGATATTCGTGGGGGCGGTGCTAAACGTAAGCTGCCACATTTCGATGATTTATTGTTTCTTGGTGCATCTATGAGTCGTTATCCACTTGAGGGATACCGTGAGAAATGTGGAACAGATGTGGTGCTTGGAACCCGATTTGCTAAGAAGCCAATTCATCTTAAAACACCAGTGACCATTGCAGGCATGAGCTTTGGTGCACTCTCAGCACCAGCGAAGGAAGCTTTAGGTCGAGGTGCCGGTGCGGTTGGTACATCGACTACGACGGGCGATGGTGGCATGACGCCTGAAGAGCGTGGTCAATCCAAAATCCTAGTGTATCAATATTTACCTTCGCGTTACGGAATGAATCCAGATGATTTGCGCAAGGCCGATGCTATTGAGCTTGTTGTTGGCCAAGGTGCTAAGCCAGGTGGCGGCGGTATGTTGCTTGGCCAGAAAATCAGTGCACGTGTTGCAAAAATGCGTTGTTTGCCTGAAGGCATTGACCAGCGTTCAGCCTGCCGTCATCCAGATTGGACTGGTCCAGATGACTTGGAAATTAAGATTGCTGAAATTCGTGAAATTACTGATTGGGAAAAACCTATTTACGTAAAAATTGGGGCGACGCGTCCTTATTTTGATGTTGCTCTTGCGGTAAAAGCCGGTGCAGATGTGATTGTATTGGATGGGATGCAAGGGGGAACTGCTGCCACCCAAGAAGTGTTTATTGAGCATGTAGGTATTCCTATTTTGGCTGCCATTCGTCCAGCGGTGCAAGCACTTCAAGACTTAGGCATGCATCGTAAAGTGCAGTTGATTGTTTCTGGCGGTATTCGAAATGGGGCTGATGTAGCAAAAGCCCTAGCGCTTGGGGCAGATGCTGTGGCTATTGGCACAGCAGCCTTGATTGCCATTGGCGATAATGACCCAGAGTTGGAAGAGGAATACAACAAACTCGGTACAACAGCAGGGGCTTATGATGACTGGCATGAAGGACGCGATCCAGCCGGGATTACGACACAAGATCCAGAGTTGATGAAGCGATTAGATCCTGTGAAAGCGGGACATCGTTTGGCTAATTACCTCACTGTCATGACAATGGAAGCGCAAGTCATTGCGCGTGCTTGTGGGAAATCCCATTTGCATAATTTGGAGCCTGAAGATTTAGTGGCTTTAACGATTGAAGCTTCGGCGATGGCTAAAGTGCCGCTTGCTGGCACTTCCTGGATTCCAGGAGTGAGTCAATTTTAAAGTAAGTGCTTTAAAAAAAGCCGCTTAGACTCTAAGCGGCTTTTTTATTGGCTAATTGATCATTAATCAAAAATTACAGTCTTGTTTGCATAAGGCAAAATACGATTTTCAATGTGCCAACGTACAGCTCGAGACAAAACGATGCGCTCTAAATCACGTCCCTTTTGAATTAAATCTTCAACCTGATCACGGTGAGAGATACGGTCAATATCTTGTTCGATAATTGGACCTTCATCCAAAACTTCAGTCACGTAATGACTCGTTGCCCCAATCAGTTTTACGCCACGCTCAAAGGCGCGGTGATAAGGGCGCGCCCCGATAAATGCTGGTAAGAACGAGTGGTGAATATTGATAATGCGTTGCGGATAACGTTTTACAAAATCTGGTGAAAGAATTTGCATATAGCGGGCTAAAACAATTAAATCAATTTCAGCGGCATCAAACAAAGCAAACTGCTTCGCTTCAGCTTGGGCTTTATTTTCTTTTGTCACGACAATGTGATGGAACGGAATGCCATAAAATTCCGCTAACCTTGCAGTATCGATATGATTACTGATGATCATGGCGATATCGCAGGCTAGTTCGCCACTTTGATGGCGGTGCAATAAATCCGCTAAGCAATGGTCATATTGAGAAACCATAATAGCCAAACGAGGACGTTTTTGCGCAAGCTTGAGTTGCCATTCCATTTTGAAGCGCGATGCGATGCTAGAAAAGTGATCTGCAAAGTTCTCGGCATTAATTTTTGAGCCAGTAAGATCCCATTCAACCCGCATCAAGAATAGATTATTTTCAGCATCTTGATGTTGGTCTGCATGCAAAATATTGGCATCATGTTGCAATAAGAAATCAGCAATTGCCGCAACAATGCCTTTTTGGTCAGGGCAAGTTACAAGCAGGGTGGCTGTATTTTTGTGGGCGGTCATAAAAGTGTTGCGCAAATTTGCGCTGCTTTATTAAGTAAGATGCCATTATACCAATATAAGTCGCGACTGAATAAGTGCAACGCTTGCGAGGTTGTGGTATCTTTTAAAGGTGCAGTTTTATCCTGCTGATGGTCAATATTTAACTTAAGAGCAAACTCAATACAGTGAAAAAACAATTACCTTATTTTATTCTTTTTTTTGCATTGCCAATTATTGCAGTGCTTTGGTGGTGGGGCTTATTCTCAAGCGCCTCCTTGGAAATTGGCACATCCCCTGCCTATGATTATGTGTATTTGGATGCCGAGGGGCCTTATTCAAAATTAAGCAGCAAACAAAACGAAGTCTTGTTTTATATGAAACAGCAGAATATTGCACATGAGGGGTCCTTAAGCCTTGTCATGACTGATCCAAGGACAACGTCTTACAAAGAACTGTTGGCACGAACTGGTTTTGTAGTAGACCATCCTGTTGAAGTGAAAGAGCCATTAAAGCTGGGGCATATTGATCCACAGAAGGTCGCGATTGCGCAAATTAAAGCGCATCCATTACTTGCCTACGGTAAAACATATTCTGCATTACTTGCTTATTGCAAAGCACATGACATGACATTAATGCTACCAACGGTAGAGATTTTTAATCACAGTGTATTGCGCGTTGAAATGCCTTTAGAGAAAAAGGCAGGAGACAACTCTTGAAGGTTTTACCGCTCATTTTAGCTTTGTTGTTAACCTATTATCGACCATTGATTGAACAAAATTGGTTGCAAAGTGTGTTTGCGCCTTACGCTAGTTTTTTAGATCGCACCTTTAATGGCGGCACCCACCAGCATGGCATTATTGCTTGGTGCTTAGGCGTCTTAGTTCCGGTTGCTCTGTTGGGAATTGCCTATGTGCTGGCATTATTATTGGTTGGCTATTTTGCCGCCTTTTTAATTAGCCTTGTCGTGCTTTATTTCACATTGCGATTTAGTTATTTTGGGCAGCATGCTGAAAAAATTGGCCTCAGTTTAAAAGATCAAAATATTGTCCCAGCGCGTCAGTTGTTAGCGGACTGGGAGCATACAGAAACCGATCATTACAATGCAGCTCAAATTGCTTCGGTATGTATTGAAACGACCTTAAAGCGAGCACATCAAGGGATGTTTGCGCCAATCTTTTGGTTTGCCATCCTGGGTCCAGCAGGCGCTTTGCTTTATCGCTTAGGGCACACCCTCCAAACTCAATGGGCACAGCCAGATCACAATAGTCAGTTTTATAATTTCTCGCAGCGGGCTTTTTATTATTTAGATTGGTTACCTGCGAGGGTCACTGCGGCATGCTTTGCTGTGGTTGGAGATTTTGAAGATGCTGCTTATTGCTGGCGTGCACAATCGCAACAATGGCCTGATAAGTTGTTAGGTATGGTGTTAGCGAGTGGCGCTGGCGCAATCGGTGTCAAATTGGTTGAAGCCTTGCCCTACCGCGGAGTTTTACAAGCGCGTCCAGAATTGGGACTGGGAGATGAAGCAGATGCCGATTATGTGAATGCTGCAGTGGGCTTAGTCTGGCGTGTCTTGTTATTGATGATTGGTTTGTTGACGTTGCTTACTTTTGCACATTGGTTGAGCGCTTAATTCTTTAAAAATGATCGGTTCTTTTTAAGTCCATGGATATTTTACTAGCTAACCCTCGTGGGTTTTGTGCAGGGGTAGACCGCGCCATTATCATTGTTGAACAAGCCCTAGAGAAGTTTGGTGCACCGATCTACGTGAGACACGAGGTCGTACATAACAAGTTTGTAGTCGATGAGCTCAAATCAAAAGGCGCAATTTTTATTGATGAATTAACCGAAGTGCCTTCTGGGAATACTGTCATCTTTAGTGCGCATGGCGTTTCTAAAGAGGTTCGTAAAGAAGCAGAATTGATGGGCTTACGCGTATTTGATGCTACCTGCCCTTTGGTCACTAAAGTGCATATTGAAGTTGCCAAAATGCGTGCGGCAGATAAAGAAATTGTGATGATCGGCCATAAGGGACACCCGGAAGTTGAGGGCACCATGGGACAGTCTGAAGGTGGCATGTATCTTGTTGAGACGCCACAAGACGTGGAAAAGCTGGTGGTTAAAGATCCCAAAAAATTAGCCTATGTCACACAAACCACGCTCTCCATTGATGATGCCGCTAGCATTGTTGAGGCGCTGAAACATAAATTTCCTGATATCGCCGCTCCAAAAAGCGATTCCATTTGTTATGCGACGCAAAATCGTCAAGATGCTGTCAAAGTGCTCGCTAAAGATTGTGATCTGGTGATTGTAGTCGGGTCTCCAAATAGTTCGAATTCCAATCGTCTCAGAGAGGTTGCGCAAAACCAAGGTGTTGAATCTTATATGGTGGACAATGCTAGTTACATTGATGCCTTATGGGTTCAGGGTAAAAAGCGTATTGGTGTTTCGGCCGGCGCTTCAGCCCCTGAAGTTTTGGTGAAGGAAGTGATTGCTAAATTGCAGGCCCTGACAAATGCGCAGGTTACTGAATTGTCTGGGGTGGTTGAGAATGTCGTTTTTCAGCTACCTAAAAATCTTAAAGAAGCTTAAGCATTACCCAATAAAAAAGGGCGCAATTAGCGCCCTTTTTTATTATCAACCAGAAGGTTTATTTTTTTAAGTTATCTAAACTGCAGGTGGTATTAGGATTGCGTGCCAAGTTTAAGAACCCGCCAGCAAGACCAATGTAGATGAAGAAAGTCTCTGGGCTGAAACGGCCAACGACAATCGCCATAAACAATGCCAAAGCTGCTAATACGTAAGCAGACAATTGCGTTTTAAAGCCAAGAAACAGTGTTGTGCCGCCAATTAGCTCGATTAAGATAAGAAGCGGTGCAAAATTCTCTCCTAAGCCAACCTGGCCTAGCACTTGTTTGTATTGCGCATATCCTTCAGGGCTAGATTGAATGGCGATCAGTTTTAAGATCACCACACCAAGAAAAGTCGATGCTAAAAAGATACGGCCTACCGCGCTTAAATATTTGCTCATGAAAATGCCCTTGTAAAAGAATTTGTTGGCAAAGTATAACTCAGCACTTAAGCCATGAGAATAACTCTTCTAAGATGATGACTTAATTTGCTGATGGGTCAAGGCTTGGGTAGAATACGCGGCTATGATTTTTTGTTTTTTTGATTCACGATTTGTTAACTTTTAGGAATTGACTCTTATGTCTAAAATTATTTTTAAAGCGGGTGAAGCAACCGTTTTTTCAGAAGGTAAGGACGTTACCGCTGCAATGCCAGAAATTTTAATTGGCGCTGTTGATGGCCCAGTAGGCGCTGCATTCGCTAATATGATGGCACAAAGCAAAGGACACACCGCGATGTTTGCGGTGCGTGATATTAACCAATTGGTGCGTCCAGCTACCATGATGGTGCCAAAAGTCACATTAAAAGACAGCATCAATATCGAGTTATTTGGTGGGGTTGTTCAAGCTGCAACGGCTGATGCGATTTTAGATTGCGTGATCGAAGGCATTATTCCTAAAGATCAAGTCAATGATTTATGTATCGTGAGTTTGGTTTGGGTTGATCCAGGTTGTGCTGCATTGGCTAAAGAAGGCAAATTAGACAAAGCGGATATGTACAAAAATAACTACGATGCCACTAAATTGGCAATCAAGCGTGCATTGAATGATGAGCCAACGATCGATGAGTTAATTAAAAATCGCCGTACAATCAAGCACTGTATGTGGGAGGAAAGCTGGGGCGAGATTTAATTCGCTTTAGTTTCTAACTAATAAAAAAAGCAGCCTGATGGGCTGCTTTTTTTATTGATGATCTTTTTAAATTGGGGGTAAGCGCATCACTTTATCAATGATTAGCCTTGCCATTGCCCAGGCTTTTTCTTCACGCATCATTTGTAGCTCTTGCTCATCGTAAGGCAAATAACGTCCTCCATGCGTGAGGGAATATCTCACGGAGTTCTCGACCTTGGTGTATGCAAGCATCACGTCCTGGATACGTTCGTCCTTAAATCGGTAAAGTGAAGGCATCGGTTTAATTTAGATTTAAAAGTTAACGATTTAAGTTTAGCAAAATATTTCGCACTGGTGTTGGAAGCGCTGCGCCAATTGCATCTTCTATGGGGAGCCAAATCGTATTGGCACTCTTGTTTTTATGCGGTTTTAGCATGACCTGTAAGGGTTGCGGTACGATCTCTAGCTTAAAGTGCGTAAATACATGTTGAATGGTTGCAAGTGGTTCTTCAGCTTCAACTTCTAAACCGAATTTATTTAATGCCATTTCAGTCGGAATGTCTTGCATGCTAATTTCAGGAAGGCTCCATAGCCCAGCCCAAATGCCGCTTTGTGGGCGTTTTTCAAGCATCACTTCATTGCCATTGAGTAGCAATAACATGGTCGTTTGTTTTTGTGGAATGGCTTTACGCGGTTTGGGCGTTGGGAGTGTTTTAGTTTTGTTTTCCGCAAAGGCTTTGCAGCTTGATTGAAGTGGACAAATTTCACACTTGGGGTTGCTCCGAGAACAAATTGTCGCGCCCAGATCCATTAAGCCTTGGGTATAAGCGACCATATCCTGACTCGGCACTAATGTCTCAGCAAGTGTCCATAAGGCTTTTTCAATTGTTGGTGAACCAGTCCAGCCCTCAATTAAAAAGTGTCTTGCTAATACTCGCTTCACATTGCCATCTAAAATAGTTTGATTTTGTTGAAAGGCGAAGGAAGCAATTGCTGCGGCAGTTGAGCGGCCTATGCCTGAAAGGGCCTGAATTTGTTCGAAGTCTTGCGGAAACTCACCCTTGTGTTCGTCCATGATGACTTGTGCAGCATTGTGTAAATTACGTGCACGAGAGTAATAGCCAAGCCCGCTCCAATGCTGCAATACTTCTTCTTGGCTTGCGTTCGCGAGCGTTGCAATGTTTGGGAATCGAGCCATGAATCTAGCGTAATAAGCAATGACCGCTGTGACTTGGGTCTGTTGTAACATGATTTCTGATATCCAGATGGCATAAGGATCTTGGGTATTTTGCCAAGGTAAGTCATGGCGCCCATGAATTTTTTGCCAGGCAATTAATCGTGATGAAAAGTCGCTATCGGGAACATTGTTCGTCATGATGATTAGACTCGACTTTAGAAGCCAAGTAACTTATTTAATTTCTTTTTGATTTTGTCTTCAGGGGTCGATGGCGCTGGGTTTGTTGTTTGGGTTGAATGTGGCTGCGAAAATACCAATCGCCATGCATAAAACAACAACCAATCCAATTAAGCCAAATGCTGTAAATTTAAGAATTTTTTTCATAGTAAATTCATCCCAGAAAAATCTAAAAATTTGCTGCTATTGTTTTACCAAAAATACAGGATGACAACGATGCCGAGGGCAATTCGATACCAAGCGAATAGTTTAAAGTCATGTCCTGCTACATAGCGGATCAAGGATTTAATCGCGACCAATCCAGATAAAAATGCAGCAGTAAATCCTACTAAAAACAGTCCTGCATCATCGAGGGTCAGCAAATCTCTGCTTTTTAATAAATCATATCCTGTTGCCGCAAACATGACAGGGATAGCTAAAAAGAATGAAAATTCAGTCGCTACTTGGCGAGATAAGCCAAAAGACATTCCGCCTAAAATCGTTGCGCCAGATCTTGAAACGCCAGGAATTAAAGCGAGTGATTGCGCGCAGCCAATCTTCAGCGCATCAACAACGGTCATTGATTCTATGTTTAAAACATTGGCTTTAGGGGATATTTTCTCAATAATTAAAATCACTAATCCGCCAGCAATGAGGGCAATGGCCACTGGCAGCGGCTTAAAAAGTACGGCTTTGATTTGGTGATGGAAAAGTAAACCTAAAATAGCTAGGGGTAAAAAACCAACGAAAAGTTGTAAGACAAAGCGTTGTGCTTGTATGTCACTTTTTAATGTACAGACAATTTTGAATAATCGGGTGTGATAAAGCCAACATACTGACAAAATAGAACCGAGTTGGATCACGATTTCAAATACATCCCGTTTCTCTTTGTCCAGGAAACTAATGAGATCGCCGACAATGATGAGATGGCCTGTGCTACTGATTGGGAGAAACTCGGTAGCTCCTTCAACCAAACCAAGAAGCAGCGCTTTAAATAATAGGATGACATCCATTGCTCAACTCACTAAAAAATTAGAAACGTTCTTCAGGTCTTAAATAACGCCATTGGCCTATTGGTAACTTACCAAGCGTGACACTGCCGATGCGGATACGTTTTAGACCAAGTACTTTTAAACCGACCAATTCACACATTCGACGAATTTGACGTTTTCTACCTTCGCGCAATACAAAGCGCAGTTGATCTTCGTTCTGCCAAGATACTTTTGCCGGTTTTAAATTCACGCCATCCAGAGACAGCCCGTGGTTGAGTCGATCAAGGTCGTTATAAGACAAGTCCCCTTCAACGCGCACTAAATATTCCTTTTCCACTGTTGAGTCTTCACCAATTAAGTGACGTGCTACTCTACCATCTTGAGTAAGCACTAACAGACCTGTAGAGTCAATATCTAAGCGGCCAGCCGGGGCAAGTCCTTTTAGAAATCCGCGTTGGAATTCTCTAGGTTGGGAATGGTGCAGCAAAGGATCATCTTTCCATTGATTGTCCGGATGTATGAGGACAATAGCGGGGTCATAACCGTCTTCAGCTTGGCCTGAAACGTAACCGATTGGCTTATTCAGTATGATGGTCACGATTTCAGATTGATGTTTTTCGGCATCCTTGCTGACCTCGATGTTCGCATTCATTGCAACACGTGTGCCAAGTTCGTTGATGGTCACTCCGTCCACTTTTACCCAGCCATTAGTAATCCACTCGTCTGCCTCGCGCCTTGAGCAAAATCCCATCTCGGCCATCCGTTTTGAAAGGCGTGGAAAATCAGGGCTACTAGGAAGGGGCTTAGGAGAAAACTTTGGATTGGTCGTTCGGTCATTATTGAAATTGCCGACTTCAAAACCATCGCGTAATTTTCCACCACGGCGAGGGGTGTCTCGGCCAGTATCGTCTAAAGTCGGACGACGTAGTGGTTTGGAAAACGTGTCGCTTGATTCAGCAGCGGCTTCGTTTTTCAATCTGCCGTCATAACGATGATTGCGTTGCGACGCTTTCGAAGGCGCGTTTTCGCTTGGCACAGTGGGTCGATTTTGTAATTCCTCAGAAGTCACTTCGTTTTGTGGCTTTACAAAAGGCTTAGGCGCAACTGACCGGTCACGCTTAGTCGGGTCTGAGCGCCGAACGGGGGCCTTGCTAGCGCGAGGGCTAGTGTTGTCAGTCGGTTTTTTTGAAAGTTTAATGGTAGTCAAAATGGGTGCCAAAAGTTTGATTTATATGATGTTGTATATTATACGCGCTAACAAAACTTGCTAGTCCAATCCCGCATAAAATATAGGCAATAAAAAACCCCACAGTGATTAGCTGTGGGGCTCTGGTTAATGCAATTGCATCATTAAACCTTGTGATAAACCTCACTGCCTTTTTTCACAAACTCAATGGCTTTTTCTTGCATCCCCTTATTGAGGGCCTCTTGTTCATCTAAGCCTAGCTTGTCGGCATAATCACGAACATCTTGTGTGATTTTCATTGAACAGAAGTGCGGTCCACACATTGAACAGAAGTGCGCTTGTTTTGCACCCTCTTGCGGCAAGGTTTCATCATGAAATTCTTTGGCTTTTTCAGGGTCCAGGCCAAGATTAAATTGATCATCCCAGCGGAATTCGAAACGTGCTTTTGATAGCGCATTGTCACGAATTTGTGCCCCTGGATGGCCTTTTGCCAAGTCTGCTGCATGTGCCGCAATTTTGTAGGTAATAATTCCAACGCGGACATCCTCTTTGTCTGGCAGTCCAAGATGTTCTTTTGGGGTGACATAACAAAGCATCGCGCAACCATACCAACCAATCATAGCTGCACCAATACCTGAAGTGATATGGTCATAACCAGGAGCGATGTCGGTCGTGAGAGGGCCTAATGTATAGAAAGGAGCCTCACCACAATGCTCAAGTTGCAAGTCCATATTTTCTTTGATCATGTGCATTGGGACATGACCAGGGCCTTCAATCATGCACTGTACATCGTGCTTCCATGCGATTTGTGTTAATTCGCCTAATGTTTTGAGTTCGGCGAATTGTGCTTCATCGTTGGCATCATAAATTGAGCCTGGGCGTAAACCATCACCCAGGGAGAAGCTGACATCATAGGCTTTCATGATTTCGCAGATGTCTTCAAAATGCTCATATAGGAACGATTCTTTATGATGTGCTAAGCACCATTTGGCCATGATCGACCCGCCGCGGGAAACAATCCCCGTCATGCGTTTTGCTGTCATTGGGATATACGCTAAACGAACACCCGCATGGATCGTAAAATAATCCACGCCTTGTTCAGCTTGCTCAATTAAGGTGTCGCGGAATATTTCCCATGTTAGGTCCTCAGCTTTTCCATTTACTTTTTCGAGGGCCTGATAAATTGGCACTGTGCCAATAGGAACCGGACTATTACGAATGATCCATTCGCGCGTTTCGTGAATGTTTTTACCTGTTGATAAATCCATCACCGTGTCACCACCCCATCGGGTTCCCCACACCATTTTTTCAACTTCTTCAGAAATTGAAGATCCAAGCGCTGAGTTTCCAATGTTAGCGTTAATTTTCACTAGGAAATTGCGTCCAATAATCATTGGCTCAATTTCAGGATGGTTGATGTTAGTTGGGATGATGGCTCGGCCCCGAGCTACTTCATCACGTACAAACTCTGGAGTAATAACTTTAGGAATGCTTGCGCCAAAATCATGCCCTTTATGTTGCGTTTGCAACAGTTCGCTCATATTTTCGCGGCGTTGATTCTCGCGAATGGCAATGTATTCCATTTCTGGTGTGATGATGCCTTTGCGTGCATAGTGCATTTGGCTGACGTTCATGCCGGCTTTGGCGCGGCGCGGTTTGCGTGATAGGTTAAAACGCATCTCCGCGAGCGCTGGGTCATTTTTGCGTTCAACACCAAAAGCTGAGCTTGGACCATCTAGCTGTTCAGTATCGTTTCGCTCTTCAATCCATTTCGCACGCAAAGCTGGCAACCCGTTTCGGATGTCGATTTTAACTTTTGGGTCTGTGTAGGGGCCTGACGTGTCATATACCATGACAGGTGGATTTTTTTCGGCTCCAAAAGCTGATGGGGTGTCGCTTAAGCTAATTTCACGAAAAGGGACCTGAATATCAGGGCGTGATCCTTCGATATAAACTTTACGAGAATTAGTGAATGGTTGTTTGGTTGCTGGATCAATTTCAGCGGTTTCGCCCACAAAATGAGCAAGATTTTTATCAGTGGCGTTCAATGTCTACTCCAAAAAATGACACAAGGAGTAGGGAAGTTTTTACGCTTCCCTACGGCGGCATTACCCGCATCAGGTTCAAAGGGTGTATCTCACTCTAAAATAGTTTTAGAGACCCCTAGCAATGCCCTCAAAATTACGCGAAAAAGCCTTTAAAGGCAAGCAATAAAATGAATTGGCATCGGTTATAATGAAGGATAAAAATTGATTTATAGGGTATAGCAATGAGTTCGAAACAAGTATCACCTCAGCTTGAACAATCACGTTTTAATATGATAGAGCAGCAAATTCGTCCCTGGGATGTATTGGATGGGGCTGTCCTGGATTTGTTGAGTCAATTACCTCGCGAGGCTTTTGTTCCTAAGCAATATGTAGGTTTGGCATTTGCGGATTTAGAAATCCCTCTTGGCGACGATCAAGTGATGCTTTCCCCAAAGATGGAAGGTCGAATTCTTCAATCTTTAGAAATTAAGAAGACGGACAAGGTGCTAGAGATTGGCACTGGAAGTGGATATCTTACGGCGCTAATCGCGCTTCAAGCAAAGCAAGTTGACACTGTTGAGCTTAACGCAAAAATCAGTAAGCAAGCTGCAAAAAATATCGCGGCTCATGGCATTGAGAATGTTAGTTTTTTCGTGGCCGATGGCGTGCAGGGGTTTGCATCAGAAGCGCCTTATGATGTGATTGTTTTTACTGGCTCTATCCCACTATTAAATACTCAAATTGAACGTCAGTTGACGATTGGGGGTCGAATGTTTGTAGTTGAGGGAGACTCGCCAGCCATGGAAGCTAAACTCGTCACGAGAGTTTCAGCAGATCATTTTAAAGTAGATGTTTTATTTGAGACTTGCTTGCCTGCGCTAATCAACGCCCCTCAAACTGAAAAATTTGAGTTTTAACTTTAGGATTTTTTTAAATAATCATATGCGTTTTAATTGCTTGATCCTGATGGTTGTATTCTTTGCAAGCGCACATTCCAATGCAGCGGATAGCCAAGATCTGATGCAGATTTATCAACAGGCTTTGAGTCATGATCCGGTTTGGATATCAGCTCAGAGTAGTAACCGTGCTTCACAAGAAAAACTCGTACAGGGACAATCCCAATTCTTACCCGCAATCACGCTTAATGCAGGGACCAGTGCTTCCAAGACTGATTTCAGAGCAATTGGGGGCACTGTTTTTACGAATAACAAGTCCACTTTTGCCGGTTACACCTATGATCTGAATGTGACTCAGCCTCTGTATCATAAACAGTATTGGGCCCAATTAAATCAAGCTAAAAATAAAGTGGCGCAAGCGGATCAGCAGCTTGCTAACGTGAGTCAAGGGTTGATGCTTCGAACAGCCAAAGCCTATTTTGACGTTTTACTTGCTCAAGATAAAGTAGAGCTCATTGTTGCCCAAAAAAAGGCAATCACACAGCAATTGGAACAGGCGAAAGCTAACTTTGACGTTGGCACATCGACCATTACGGATTTTAACGAGGCACAGGCAAGGTTTGATTTGACGCAAGCCCAAGAAATTGCTGCTAGGAGTGATGTCGAGGCCAAAAAACAAGCGATTAATGCCATCATCGGTCAAGTGCCAGGAACCTTAAGTCTGGTCAAGGATAGTTTGCAAATCAAATTGCCTGAACCATTAGAGATTGAAAAATGGGTGGATTTTGCTGAGCAAAATAGTTTGACCATTGCTATTCAGCAGCAGGCATTTGAGATTGCTTCTCAAGAAATTGAGGCGCAGAATGCAGGCCACTTTCCTACGTTGGATGCTGTTGGCGACTATAAAGGCGGATACTCCAATGGTGGTATAAACGGCTATGGATCAGATTTGCAAAATACAACGATTGGTTTGCAATTGCAAATTCCTATCTATCAAGGTGGATTTGTTGCATCTAAGGTTCGTGAGGCACTAGCCAATAAACAGAAGGCATTAGATGATATTGAAGTTGCTCGCCGTCAAGTTGATTTGGATACTCGTCAGGCTTATTTGAATTTAGTAAGCACGGTTTCACAAATTAAAGCGTATGAGCAGGCATTGAGTTCAAGTCAAAGTCAGTTGGACTCTACTAATCTTGGCTATGAGGTGGGCGTTCGAACGAGCGTGGATGTTCTGAATGCTCAGCAGCAGTTCTTTAGCGCCAAGCGTGATTTGTTGCAGTCACGCTACACCTACTTGGTCGATATTCTATCCTTGAAGTCTGCAGTTGGTTTGCTGAGCGCGGCAGATCTTGAAAGTTTGAATGAACAGCTAGTGAGCCATTAAATGGCATCGGAGGCTTTATGATGAACGTAGCCAGCATCGCAGATCGAGATCAAAGCCAGTTGGTGTTGATTGATATGCAAACTAAGCTCACAAGTGTGATGCCTCAGGGTATTGATGCTGTCATTAAAAATAGCGCTGTTTTATTACAAAGCGCTGCTTTGCTTGGCGTTCCTTCCTTACATACCGAGCAATATCCTAAAGGGCTTGGCCCGACTTTGCCTGAGTTGTCTCATTATTTAAATGGTAAAAATCCTGTAGAAAAAACAGCATTCTCTTGCTGTGGTGAGCCTACTTTTCTGCGTCAGTTATCCCGTGATCATTCGCAAGTTATTCTGCTGGGGATGGAAGCGCATATTTGTATTTTACAAACAGCCCTTGATTTGAAGGCACAGGGTAAAACGGTCTTTGTGGTTGAAGATGCTGTGATCTCTAGGAGCCCAGAAAATAAGCTGAATGCTTTAAACCGATTACGTGAGGCGGGTGTCATTATTACAAATACGGAGTCTCTCGTATTTGAATGGTTGGCTGTTGCACAAGGGGACGCGTTTAAAACGATTAGCCAGTTAATTCGCTAACGTTCTAATATTCGATCGGCAAGTGCTTTTCTATTAAGTCCATTAGCCTTTGCGTTGCCCCGCTTGCACTTTTGCTAAAGGCTAAAGCTGATGTACCCATTTTATTTCTTAATTCAGCGTCATTGATTAATGTGTTTAATTGCGCTGATAATTCTAATGGGTTGCTGACACGTATAGCAGCACCAACGTCAATGGCCTGCTCTGTTGCTTCATTGAAATTAAAGGTGTGAGGTCCTATTAAGACGGGCTTGCTCATAGCACATGCTTCAATTAAGTTCTGCCCGCCTAATGGCAGCAGGCTTCCCCCAATAAATGCCACATCACAGGCTGCATAGTAGGTAAACATTTCGCCCATGCTGTCGCCAAGAATGACGCGGCAGTTTGGGATGTCCCCTGCGACCGTCCCCATCGAAAACTCTGACCGACGACAAAACGCGATGTTCTGTTTATGAAGTAAGGCAGCTACTTCGTCGAAACGTTGAGGGTGCCTAGGAACAATCACAGTCAGCATATTAGGAATGGGATTCGTTGCAATTGCTTCTAGAATAAGTGCTTCTTCACCATCTCGCGTGCTGGCTGCTAAAAATACGGGGCGCGCAATGCCAAGAAGACTTCTTAAATATATTCCGCGTTCCGCCTCTCCTTCCGGCGCATTCACGTCAAATTTTAAATTGCCCATCACGCTAATATTGTTTGATGATCCAAGAAATTTTGATAAGCGACTTGCATCCTGTTTAGTTTGTGCGGCAATAGCAGATAAGCGATCCAGGCCTTGTGACGTGAGTTTACTAATTTTGCTATAAGCGCGTGCGGACCGTTCTGAAAGTCTTGCATTCACTAGTAAGAGTGGAATGTTTTTTGTTTTGGCGATCGCAATTAAATTAAACCAAAGTTCTGTTTCCATGAGCAAACCTAAGGCGGGTTTGAAATGATCTAGGAAACGGTTGACGGCACCAGGCAAGTCGTAAGGCAGGTAGCAACGTGAGATGCGAGGATATTCACCATTTGGGAAAAGCTGTTCGCCCGCTTCTCTTCCTGTTGGTGTGGCATGCGTCAGTAGAATTTGATGGTCTGGGTACTTTGAAAGTAGCGCTTCTATTAAAGGTTTCGATGCGCGAGTTTCTCCAACGGAGACGCAATGTAGCCAAATGATCGGTTTTGGTAGACGCTGATTGTAATAGCCATATCGCTCAGCCCAGTGTTTTAAGTAGGCTGGCTGGCGTATTCCTCGCCACAAAAGCTTGACGAAAGTGAACGGCAACAAAAGATACAAAAGCGCTGAATATAGTAAACGTGACATGCAGTAATTTTCTCACATATTGTGATGCACGATCTAACTAGAAATGTCCAGAAAACTATTTTTATTTTAGTTAGTGAACGCTTACTAAATGGCAGATCTCGCCTGCCGTTTAATAAGTTGAAAATGCACCAAAATGCGGCGTGATCTGAGTCAGTAAATGTTCAATAAAATGCTTGACCGCCCCTACAAAATGGAATAATTTTGCACTTGATCACAATATATTGTGTTTTGATTAAAAAATAAGCACAATCCAAACGTATTCAAAAAAGCGTGTAAAAAGTAAGAAAAATAACAGAAAAACAGGAAGGCCACCAATGTTACAAGCCGTTAAAACGCCAGAAGAAGCTGCGATGTCAGAAAACAATAAACAAGAAGTTCCAATGCAATCCGTGTCTTTAGATATTTGGGATAAAAAATATCGTCTCAAGACTAAACAAGGTGAGCATATTGATAAAAATATGGATGACAGCTATTCACGTGTAGCACGTGCTTTGGCAGATGTTGAAGAAGAAAATAAACGTGCCGAGTGGCATGAAAAGTTTTTATGGGCTTTACGTCGCGGTGCAATTCCCGCTGGCCGCATCACTTCCAACGCTGGTGCGCTTGAGCATAAGCCGGCAACCAGCACGATCAATTGCACGGTGTCAGGCATTGTTGAAGACAGCATGGATGGCATTTTAAACAAGGTGCATGAAGCAGGGCTAACGCTTAAAGCGGGTTGCGGAATTGGTTACGAGTTTTCTACATTGCGTCCAAAAGGTGCGTTTGTTGCCGGTGCTGGCGCTTATACAAGCGGTCCACTTTCTTTCATGGATATCTATGACAAGATGTGTTTTACAGTTTCTTCAGCGGGTGGTCGCCGTGGCGCGCAAATGGCAACATTTGATATTTCACATCCAGATGTGACTGACTTCATCAAAGCGAAGCGTGAAGCAGGTCGTTTACGTCAGTTCAATTTGTCATGCCTCATTACTAAAGAGTTCATGGAAGCCGTTAAAGCTGATGCTGAGTGGAAGTTAGCATTCCCTGTGACTGCAAAAGAAGCGACAGCCGATGCATTAGATCTTGAAGATGCGACACAAGTGGTTTGGCGTGAATGGCCAGTGAAAGGCAAATATCTAACACGTGAATCCGATGGTCGCGCGGCATGTCGTGTATACAAGACTATTAAAGCGCGTCGTTTGTGGGATGTCATTATGTCTTCTACTTATGATTTTGCTGAGCCTGGCTTCATCTTGATTGACCGGGTGAATGAGATGAACAACAACTGGTTTTGCGAAAATATTCGCGCAACCAATCCGTGTGGGGAACAGCCATTGCCACCTTATGGTGCTTGTTTGTTAGGTTCGGTGAATTTAACGAAATTTGTCCGCAATCCATTTACGGATCAAGCGACATTTGATTGGGATGAATATCGCCAAGTTGTTGCGATCTTCACTCGAATGTTAGATAACGTCGTCGAAATTAACGGTTTGCCGCTTGAACAGCAGCGTGCAGAAATTGCACGTAAACGTCGTCATGGTATGGGTTATTTGGGCCTTGGTTCAACATTAACGATGTTGAAAATGAAATACGGTGAAGACGCTTCGATTGCTTTCACTGAAGAAGTCACCAAAGTGATGGCTGAAACAGGTTGGACTGTAGGCATTGATTTAGCGAAAGAAAAAGGCGCTGCACCGATCATGGACGAAGAGTTCGTTGTGACCGGCGATATGCTTTCAAAGCGTCCTGAAATGGTCAAAGATGGCTACAAGCTAGGCGACAAGGTTAAAGGCAAGGTCCTCATGGGTCAGTACAGTCGCTATATGCAACAGTTCCCAGAGGAATTGCGTAAACAAATCGCTAAAACAGGGGTGCGTTTCAGTCACCATAGCTCGATTGCACCAACTGGCACTATTTCACTCTCATTGGCTAACAATGCAAGTAACGGGATTGAGCCATCATTTGCCCATCACTACGCGCGTAATGTGATTCGTGAAGGTAAGAAATCTAAAGAGAAAGTGGATGTGTTCTCCTACGAACTTCTAGCGTATCGAGAATTGGTCAATAGTAAAGCTATGCCATTTAGTGATGCTGAAGATGAGAAGTTACCTGATTACTTCCTAGACTCATCGACCATCCAAGCAAAAGCGCATGTGGATATTCAAGCGGCTGCGCAGAAGTGGATTGACAGTTCAATTTCTAAAACCATTAATGTGCCCACTGATTATGATTTTGAGGACTTTAAGAATATCTACCTATACGCTTATGACAAAGGTTTGAAAGGCTGCACGACTTTCCGCTTTAATCCAGAAGCTTTCCAAGGGGTATTGGTGACAGAAAAAGATTTGGAAAATACGACCTACAAATTCACGCTTGAAGATGGCAGTGTTGTTGAAGCAAAGGGCAATGAAGAGATCGAATATGATGGCGAAATGCATTCAGCCGCCAATCTTTATGATGCGCTTAAAGAAGGTTATTACGGAAAATTCTAAATTAATAAGCACCGTATAACTGAAAAATTAAAGAAAGAAAATCATGGCAATTAAAATTGAAAAGAAAATCACAGGCTATGGCTTGGTGACAGAAGAAGATAAAGCAAAGGCTGTTGAAGCTGCTGCCGCGCCACAACAAAGTGCAACGATTGTTCAAATGGGAGAGCCGCTTAGCCGGCCTGATAAGTTAGTTGGTAACACTTATAAAATTAAAACACCTGTGACTGAGCATGCCCTGTATATCACCATCAATGATGTTGTGATGAATGAAGGAACTGCGCAAGAGCATCGTCGTCCTTTTGAGATTTTTATTAACTCAAAAAACATGGACCATTTCCAATGGATTGTTGCACTCACCCGTGTGATGTCTGCAGTATTCCGCAAAGGGGGCGATGTCACTTTCTTG
Organism: uncultured Methylophilaceae bacterium; assembly: GCA_903909015.1. Classification (GTDB taxonomy): domain Bacteria; phylum Pseudomonadota; class Gammaproteobacteria; order Burkholderiales; family Methylophilaceae; genus Methylopumilus_A. The sequence continues at coordinate 518 of CAIVUE010000091.1, read as the reverse complement.
GTGGAGGAATTGCATAGCGTCTTTGATCCAAGTGGGGGTTACTTTAAAAAGGGGGGTAAATATATCCCGAGTCTAGTGGCTGAGATTGGTGAAGTTGTCGAACAGCATTTACAAGAAATTGGCATGCTTAAAAAAGCAGGCTTAGATGAGCACCAACAAAAACTGGTGGCTGAGAAGAAAAAAGAATTTTTAGAGAAACATGCTAAAACTGGCGACGAAAATAATGCAGAAGGCTTCCCTGCTGGCGCACAACTTTGTGCTAAATGTAGTACTAAAGCCGCCATCATTATGGATGGATGTTTAACATGTTTGAATTGTGGTGAGAGTAAATGCGGTTAGCCTAAAAATAAAAGCCCAATCTGGGCTTTTATTTTTTCTAATGGGACTAAAATAGAGAAGTTAGTGCAGTGAATAAGGTAGTAAGTTTGGGTTGACCTGCCCCCAAGAAGCGGTCCAAATTTAGGTTAGTAAAGTCCGTTTAAAAAACATTAGCCTGCCTTAATTTTTGAGCATAGATC
>CAIVUE010000090.1 GCA_903909015.1 uncultured Methylophilaceae bacterium | reverse complement strand
TCTGGGAAGGCTTGCTTTTCGCCAATCATAGAGAGGCTCGTGAGGTAATTGCTGATTGCACCATCATATTCAGCTGTATGTGAAAAAGCTTTTTTCGCCAACATAATGCGTGTTTCAGCGCCTACTGCGCCCTTGGTTGATACCATTTCACGTGCAATCATATTGTAGTCAGTAGGGTCAGTTACAATCGCTACGTGGTGATAATTTTTTGCAGCAGCTCTTACCATCGTTGGACCGCCGATATCAATATTTTCAATAGCGTCTTCTAAGCTGCAATTTGGTTTAGCAATGGTTTCGCGGAATGGGTAAAGGTTTACTACCACCATATCGATATTGGGAATGTTTGCTTCTTGCATCGCAGCAACATGCTCAGGCAAATCACGACGGCCTAAAATTCCTCCATGTACTTTTGGATGAAGTGTTTTAACACGGCCATCTAGCATTTCTGGAAAGCCTGTGTAATCACTCACTTCAATCACGGGAATATTGTTTTCACGGAAAAGTTTTGCTGTGCCGCCCGTAGATAAAATTTCTACGCCGAAACTTTGCAAGTTCTTTGCAAAATCAAGAATGCCTTGTTTGTCTGAAACGCTGATAAGTGCTCTTTTAATGACTGCCATGATGAAATGTTTCGATAAAAGTTATTGGAATTGAATAAGGGTTGAGTATGTTTTCTGCACTTATTCTATATTGTATTGCTGTAATTTCTTTCTGAGAGTATTGCGATTAAGCCCCAATATTTCAGCGGCTTTGCTTTGATTGCCACCAGCACGCTTCATAATATGCTCTATCATCGGCCTCTCAATACAAGAAAGAACCATGTCATAAACTGCATGAGGCGGTTGGCCATCTAAATCTTTGAAATATTCATTTAGCGCATGCTCTACGCTATTTGCAAGTTCGCATTTTGAACTCATGCTGCTAGCACCTCACCATTAGTCTCTAATTCATCAATGACGTATTGAATGCGCGAGTTTTGTTGCTCTAAACCGTTGAAGAAATCGTTGATTGCTGCCAATTGGTCATCAATGGTTTGTAATTGATTCATCGCATGACGGAAATTAGCAGAGTCTTTCAAACCTTTGGTGTACCAAGAAATATGCTTACGAGCAACGCGCATGCCACTTAAATCACCATAAAATTCATATAAATCGTGAATATGACCTAGCATCACGCTGCGAATTTCTGACACCTCTGGAGGAGGCATGTGCTCGCCAGTGGCTAAGTAATGTTCTATTTCACGGAATATCCAAGGTCGACCTTGTGCTGCACGACCAATCATTACACCGTCAGCGCCCGTGTATTCGAGCACGTATTTGGCTTTTTCAGGTGTTGTAATATCGCCATTGGCAATTAATGGAATGTTAATCGCTTGTTTTACTTCAGCGATGGTATCGTACTCAGCCTCGCCCATGTATGCACATGCTCTCGTGCGACCATGCATTGCCAGCGCTTGAACTCCAATATCTTCAGCCATTTTGGCTACTGCAACTGCATTGCGATTTTGTTTGTCCCAGCCTGTACGAATTTTAAGGGTGACAGGTACATTCACTGCAGCAACCACAGCTTTAAGAATTTGAGAAACAAGGGGTTCATCTTTTAATAGTGCTGAACCTGCCATTACATTACAGATTTTTTTGGCCGGGCAACCCATATTGATATCGATGATTTGTGCGCCGTGGTCTACATTGTATCTTGCGGCATCGGCCAACATTTTTGGGTCGGCGCCTGCAATCTGAACAGAAATAGGTTCAACTTCACCTTCGTGATTGGCGCGTCTCAATGTTTTTGCGCTGCCATACAGTAGTGAATTTGATGTCACCATCTCAGAAACTGCATAGCCTGCACCTAACTTTTTACATAGCATGCGAAAAGGCCTGTCTGTTACCCCCGCCATGGGTGCAACAACTAGGTTATTACGCAGTTTGTATTGGCCGATTTGCACGAGTGATTTTAAACCTTCTGGGAAAGTTGCCTATTTTATATGCAAACTGTCTGTCTTAAAACCAAAATTTGCTTATTTTTTGAACAGCTTAGAGGTTTTTTTATGTGGGACTTTCTTTGGGCCATCTTGTGAGCTTTACTTAGGAAGTTCTGTCCATGAGTAACCCAGCTTATTAATTCTCGTCTTTATCTCTAATAATGCTTGAGCGACTAACTTTAAATCACCCTTCATTCCTAGTTCGATAGTTCTCCGCGCATCTAAATGAGGCAGGCTAAATAATTTGAGGGTGGGGTATTTATCAGTTACTTCATTCATCAAATCTAGCAAGCTGCTTTCGCCTGCATCCATTACCAAAATAGAAGATTCGCTAATGATAGTTTGGTTAAAAAGATGTTGGTAATGCGTATCAAGGACCCACTCCATCATCGGGTGAGCCATTTGTGGAAACCCTGGCATGAAGTAATGTTGTTTGATACTAAAACCTGCAACGCGATTTACTGGATTGGGGATTAGATCAGAACCCTTAGGAAAGTCCGCCATCAATACCCTCTTTGGATAAGCCGCTTCTCCAAACTGCGCTTCGATTTCAGCCACTGCAGCAACATGGCGTTCAATCGTCACATTAAGCGCCGCCGCCGCAGATTGCCGCGTAAAGTCGTCGGGAGTGGCGCCTATGCCGCCGAATGAAAACACAATATCGTTTGTCGCTAGGCTGCGTTTAAAAGAGCCTACCAAGCGCGCAGGATCGTCGCCAAGATATTCCGCCCAGCCTAATTGCAACCCTCGTTTTTTCAGGATTTCGATGGCTTTACTTAGATGAGCGTCTTGACGTTTTCCCGAAAGAATTTCATCGCCAATCACGTAAATGCCAATGTTTGGAATATCTTTGCTCATAACTAATGTGCCGCTTCCCAATTGCTACCTACGCCAACTTCAGCAAGCAAAGGCACGTCAATTTTGGCGACATTTTGCATGAGTTGCGGCAACATTGTTTTCACTAGATTCAATTCATCTTCGGGTACTTCAAGCACCAGTTCATCGTGTACTTGCATGATGAGTTTTGTTTGAAGTTGTTGAGCATCTATCCAATTTTGAGTGGCAATCATGGCCAGTTTTATCAAGTCCGCCGCCGTACCTTGCATTGGCGCATTAATCGCCGCACGTTCAGCCCCAGCGCGCCGCATGCCGTTGCTACTATTGATTTCTGGTACCCATAAGCGTCTCCCAAAGTAGGTCTCTACATACCCTTTTTGTTTGGCAACTTCGCGAGTGTCTTGCATGTAGGCCCTGACCCCTGGATATCGTGAAAAATAGCGCTCTATATAGCTTTGAGCTGCACTACGTTCTATGTTGAGATTTTGTGCGAGACCGAAGGCGCTCATGCCATAGATCAGTCCAAAGTTAATCACTTTGGCATAGCGACGTTGTTCATTGTTGACTGCTTCGCGCTCGCACCCAAAAATCTCCGCCGCAGTTGCACGGTGAATATCTTCATTATTAGCAAACGCGCTGAGCATGCCTTCATCTTGTGAAAGATGGGCCATGATGCGGAGCTCGATTTGTGAATAGTCAGCCGAAACAATCACGCTACCAGCTGGGGCAATAAATGCTTCGCGGATACGACGACCTTCAGCGGTTCGCACGGGAATGTTTTGTAAGTTAGGGTCTGAGCTTGCAAGACGGCCAGTAATTGCTACTGCTTGGTTATAGCTTGTGTGAACACGACCTGTTTGCGAGTTAATCATTTTTGGCAATTTATCTGTGTAAGTCGATTTTAATTTTGCCAACCCACGATATTCTAGCAGTACCTTTGGTAGAGGGTAGTCGAGCGCTAATTCTTGCAATACATCTTCATCGGTTGAAGGTGCGCCTGAAGGTGTTTTTTTGGTTGGTTTAATACCAAGTTTGCCGAATAAAATTTCTTGTAATTGCTTAGGTGAGCCTAAATTAAACGGCTGGCCCGCAAGGTTAAAAGCTTGCTTTTCCAAGTCCATTAGCTTCATGCCGATTTCATTGCTTTGCCTACTCAGCATGCCTTGGTCGATGAGTACACCATTACGTTCGATTGTAAAGAGCACCTCTCGAGATGGCAGTTCGATTTGGCTATAAATAAATTCCAGCTTGTTATCTGCTCGAATGACTGGATACATTGCTTGGTGCAATTGCATTGTAATATCGGCATCTTCAGCCGCATACTCTGCTGCGACTTCTACTGTGACTTGATTAAATCCAACTTGCTTCGCACCCTTGCCAGCAACCTCATCAAAACTGATTGTTTTGATACCTAGATGGCGCATGGCGAGGTCATCCATATTGTGAGTTTTATGTGATTCAAACACGTAAGACTGCAATAAGGTGTCGTGTGAGACCCCCTTTAAATGAATGCCGTGATTAGCTAAAACATGTTGGTCGTACTTGAGGTTTTGCCCAACTTTTTTGATGGATGGGTTTTCTAAAATAGGCTTCACTTTAGCTAATGTTGTTGCAAAATTAAGCTGTTCTGGCGCGTCAAAATAATCGTGAGTTAATGGTAAATAAACCCCTGAGCCAGACTCAACGCTGAACGACATGCCAACGATTTTTGCGGTCATCGGATCTAGTGAGGTGGTTTCTGTATCAAAACAAACTAATGCTGAATGACTGATTTTATTCAGCCAAAGGTCTAAATCTTCATCGCTTAATATCGTGGCATAGTTGCGCGATGTGACTGGGGTGCAGTCAACAGTCGTTTCTTTTGGTGCTGCAGTGATCGATTCGCTAGTCGGGGCGAACAAATCATCGCTGCTTGTCGGCATGATGAGTGGTGTTGCGCTAATGGCTTCCCCACCCATGGTATCTAGCTCACGGCGCCAAGATTTGAAGTCGAAATGTTCAAACAATTCCGCGAGTTTGTTTTTATCCATTGGTCGCGGTGCAAGATCATTTAAGGATTCTTGAATACCAACATCACATCTTATGGTAATTAGCTCACGCGCTGTTGGTAGCCAAGGAAGTGCATTTCGTAAGTTCTCACCAACGACGCCAGTAATGTTATTTGCGTTGGCAATAATATTTTCTAGCGTACCGTATTGCGTAAGCCATTTGACGGCAGTTTTGGGCCCAACCTTTTCTACGCCAGGCACATTGTCAGAAGTGTCACCAATCAAAATCAGGTAATCTACAATGCGCTCGGGCGGCAGTCCGAATTTTTTGGTGACCCCTGCTATGTCGAGCACTTCATTACTCATTGTGTTCACAATGGTGACATGAGTATTCACTAATTGGGCAATGTCTTTATCACCAGTAGAAATGATGACGCGTACGCCTTCTCGTTCAGCTTGTTTGGCAAGTGCGCCAATGACATCATCCGCTTCAACACCTTCTTCCATAATTAGCGGCCAGCCCATAGCTTTAATTGCTTCGTGAAGAGGCGCAACTTGGGCGCGCAAATCATCTGGCATAGAAGCCCGATTTGCTTTGTATTCCGGGTAAATGTCGTCGCGGAAGGTTTTGCCTTTTGCATCAAAAATACACGCGCTATAATCCGCTGGATACTCTTTGTGCAGTCTCCTTAGCATGTTGAGTACGCCTTGAATTGCGCCGGTCGGTTCGTTTTGGCGATTACGCAAATCTGGCATGGCGTGAAATGCTCGATAGAGGTAGGATGAACCGTCTACTAACAACAATGTTTTCATATTTAGGTCTACATTATGTCTGTTACAAAAAAAGTACCAAAAATCGCTGATCCTGATTTCCAGGGAAGCAATCAAACGGCGCACGAATCATGGCACGTATTCGAGATTATGGCAGAATTCGTTGATGCTACGGAAAGCCTTAAGGAGATCACTCCTGCAGTTTCTATTTTTGGAAGTGCAAGAACTAAGCCAGAGCATCCTTATTATAAGCTTGCAGAAGAAATTGCTCGTTTGATTTCAGACGCAGGATTTAGTGTTATTTCAGGAGGAGGCCCAGGTATTATGGAGGCCGCGAATAAAGGTGCTTTTCCTGGATTATCACCAAGTGTGGGCCTGAATATAAAATTGCCGCATGAGCAAACAACTAATCCTTATCAAGAAATTAGTTTGGATTTCAAACACTTTTTCATGCGCAAAGTCATGTTTGTTAAATATGCGTCGGCTTATGTGGTGATGCCTGGCGGATTTGGTACGCTTGATGAACTGTTGGAAGCGATGACATTGGTGCAGACAGGAAAGTCTCGTCGAATTCCGATTGTCCTGGTTGGTAGTAAGTTCTGGAGTGGCTTGATTGATTGGTTTCGGCAGACTCTAATCACAGAAGGTATGATTGAAATTGATGATATGGATCTTATACAATTGATTGATGACCCACATGAAGTAGTTGCTGCGATCTTTAAGCATTATGAAACTCGTGGTTTTGAGCTTTCTGCTGCCGAGCGTAAGACTCAGCTTTATTTGTAGTTTGAAAACGCTTTACCGACAAGCATAGGTTTTTGCTAAAATGAAATTGTCTAAATTTTTGCTTATTAAGTGCGGGAATCATATGCGTCTTCATTATCTAATTTTACTTGTAGTGTTGGCACTACCATTCTCTAGCCTTACTGCTGAAGCAGTTGATAAAAAACCAATACCTGCTGATTTGGAGCCTTTACCAGAAGCATTGCCGCCGCCTGCTGGTGTTATTGAGGCGAATCCAGCAGATGAACCAGAAATCACTATTGTCAAAAAAGGTGAAACTACGGTAGAAGAATATCGCGTGCACGGCGAGCTTTATATGCAAAAAATCACCCCTTCCCACGGTGCACCTTATTATTTAATGAAACAAGATCAGGATGGGGGCTGGTCCAGGTATGATGGTCCTGCTGCACCATTGGTGATTCCTAAGTGGGTCATTTTTCGTTTTTAGATAATAAGAATATATGGCGTAATTGCCAAAATCATTTGCCACAAACTTAACTTAAAGTTGTTATGTCAGTATTTACAAATGTATCAGTTGATGAATTGAAACCCTGGCTATCTTCATACTCGATAGGTGATTTGGTTGAGCTAAAAGGTATCGCTTCAGGAATTTCAAATACTAACTATTTCGTTACGACGACGACAGGTAAGTATGTGCTCACATTATTTGAAGAACATAGCGCTGATGAATTACCTTATTTTTTAAGCTTAATGACGCACTTGTCTGAACGTGGAGTCCCTTGTCCTCATCCAGTAAAACGTTTAGATGGTTTGCAGTTAGATGAGTTAAATGGGAAGCCTGCCGCTATTGTTAGTTGTTTGAACGGTCGAGACATCACTGCCCCCTCAGTCAATCAGTGTAAGGAACTTGGGCAAGTTTTGGCGAACATGCATATTGCGGGCTCAACTTTCACTCTTAGAAATCAGGATTCTCGTGATCTGGTATGGAGAGAAGCAACTGCCAAGAAGGTTTTATATTTTCTTGATGAAAATGATCGGGAAATGCTTAGAGAAACTATGTTGCGTCAGGCTGCATTGGATACTTTTGCTTTACCGCAAGGTGTAATTCATGCGGATCTATTTCGCGATAACGTCCTATTTGATGGTGAAAAGATAGGCGGAGTTATCGATTTTTATTATGCATGTCGTGGGGCTTTTTTGTATGACGTTGCAATTGCAGTGAATGACTGGTGTGTGAACGAAGATGGATCCTTGGATAGTGTTCGTGTAAAAGTATTATTAAGGTCCTACCATGAAGTGAGACCTTTTGTTCAAGCAGAGCAATTGGTTTGGCCGGATATGTTATTGATAGCTGCATTGCGTTTTTGGTTGTCTCGTTTAAAGGATAAGTTTTATCCTCAATCTGGAGAACTCACTCACGCTAAAGATCCACAACATTTTCAGAAAATATTACAATGGGGTATAGCACATCAACCAGAAATTGTTGAGATGTGGATTTAATGCATTTGAAACTGGAAAAATATGACGTTTAAATTAAAAGTTAAGTTAGGGATAAGCTGGGTAAGGGATAGCTTGGAACTATTCAAGCAACATCCAGCAAAGTGGATGGGTTTGTCATCTTTGTATCTTGTATTTTTCCAATTCTTGCCTATTTTATTACTTGGAATTATCGAGAGTATTAACCAAGCACACGGATCAATTTTTGTTTTGTTTTTTGTCGGAGCTCTGGGTTTAGCTCTAACATTCAGCTGGCCAATATTCACCTCATTAGTGATTGGAGTTTGTCGGGAAACGGATGCTCAAAGGATGACTCCTGTAAGAGAAGTTTTCCATAAGGTGAAACCGCATGTAAAACAATTAGTGTTCCTGGGAGTTGCTTTTTTTGTTTATCGATTAATTATGATTGGCTTAACTGAAGGGGATATTCAAGCGCTAGATATTCAGAAGATGGATAAAGAAGTGATGCCTATTGGCTTTTGGTGGCTAATGTTAAAGTTATTGGTATTGCAAGTACCTCTATTATTAGCAACTTGGTACTCACCGTTACTGATATCGTATCATCAATACTCAGTATTTAAGTCCATTGGGCATAGCGTTTGGGCAGCTTTACATAACATTACTGCATTAATTACGGCTTGGCTAACGCTAACGTTGGCTGTTGTCGCCATTATGTTGTTGCTTGGCTTGGTGATTGGGATTGTTGCTGTTTTTGCAAAAGGACTCGCTGCATTTTTAGGCATGATGCTTATTATGTTTGTTTCCTTGATGGCAACAGCCTTTTTATTCTCAATACAATACTTCAGTTTCTTGTCTATGTATTATAAAAAAGGCGAAGACTTCATCAGTTAGATTTATCAAGTCTAAAGTATGCAAAACTCGTGCAAGATTAGATCTTTTCTAGTTTTGCATATTCCATAGCGAGCCATTTCAGACCTTCACGTCCAAAGTTGATTTGGATTCTCATATCGCTTGTATTTCCTTCGTAACTCACTACTATTCCTTGCCCAAATTTGGCGTGTGATACAGCTTGGCCAATTTTCCAAGGCATGGCAGATCTTTGTTCGCTGCTAATTGAGGGTTGCAAGTTTTGGCGGTTGATTTCATTGCTGTTCGACATGCTTGGTTTTTGTGCTTGGCGGCTGTTTATGCGTTTTAGTAACTCGTCAGGAATTTCATCCAAGAAACGTGATGGAATACCATAGCGAATTTGTCCATGTAACATACGGCTTTGGGCGTGACTTAGGTATAGACGTTGCCTAGCACGTGTTACTGCAACGTACATCAAGCGACGCTCTTCTTCTAAGCCATTGTTTTCATACAAGCTATTTTCGTGGGGACACAAACCCTCTTCTAGGCCGCTGATAAATACTGCTTTGAATTCCAGGCCCTTGGCAGCGTGCACTGTCATGAGTTGAAGGGCATCTGCACCTACATCTGCTTGATGTTCGCCTGCTTCAAGGCTGGCATGAGTTAAAAATTCCGTGAGTCCGTTACTATTATCTTGAAGGGCGTCCTCATTATTATTCATAAAACTGACGGCAGCGTTAATAAGTTCATCTAAGTTGGAAATGCGGTCTTCGCCTTCTTTTTCTAACTGATAAAAATTCTTGAGACCAGACATGGTCGTTGCAATTTCAGTCATCTCAGTTAGGGTTAAGCCTTTAGCATCGTCTTGCATTTGCTTGATTAATGCCACGAAGCCTTCTAAGCCTTTTCCTGGGCGACCATTCCCAACTTTGTTGATAGCGGCCTGCCATAGGCTGCAGTCTTGCATTCTGGCTGATTCTTGTAGTTGTTCTAAACTTCTTGCACCGATGCCGCGGGTAGGGAAATTAATAACTCGTAATAAAGCGATATCATCTTCGGGATTGTTAATCAGGCGCAAATAGGCCATCGCATGTTTGATTTCTGCGCGTTCAAAAAAGCGTAGCCCACCATAAACACGATAAGGAATATTGTTTGAAAATAAAGCATGCTCAATTACGCGTGATTGTGCATTAGAGCGGTAGAGAAGGGCGATATCATTTAGTGCCCAACCGTCGTTATGAAGCATTTTTACTTCTTCAACAATAAAGCTAGCTTCGTCTATGTCGTTATATGCTTGATAAACCCTTACAGGCTCTCCCATGCCCGCAACCGTCCATAAATTTTTACCTAGGCGGTTCTTGTTATTGCTGATAATCGCATTTGCTGCATCCAAAATGTTGCTGTGTGAGCGGTAGTTTTCTTCAAGTTTGACGATGTTTTGTACTTTGAAATCCATTTCAAAGTCACGCATATTACCCACGCGAGCGCCGCGGAAAGCATAGATGGATTGGTCGTCATCACCCACTGCAAAAATGCAGTTATTAGGCTTTTCCTGATTGATCCCTGCAAATAGTTTTAGCCACAAGTATTGCAATTTATTGGTGTCTTGGAACTCATCGACTAGGATATATTTAAATCGGTCTTGGTAATGTTGACGAATGTTGCTGTCTCGGATTAAAAGCTCGTAGCAACGCAATAACAATTCTGCAAAATCTACCACGCCTTCACGTTGGCATTGTTTGTCATATTCTTCAAAAATCTCACGCATTCGCTGTGAATGTGGGTCATAAGCATCTACGGTATGAGCGCGCAAACCTTCCTCTTTGCAGCTATTGATGTACCCCATCACTTGTTTTGGTGGAAATTTTTCATCATCAACATTCATCAGTTTCATCAGGCGTTTAATCGCTGATAGTTGGTCTGCAGTATCTAAAATCTGGAAAGTGACAGGCAACAAAGCTTCGCGATGATGTGCTCTTAATAAACGATTACAAAGACCATGAAAAGTGCCTACCCACATCCCGCGGGTATTAATCGGTAACATCGCGGTAAGCCGCGTTAGCATCTCTTTAGCTGCTTTGTTAGTAAATGTTACGGCTAATAGTCCAGTAGGTGAAACCTGTCCTGTTTGAATCAGCCAAGCAATTCTTGTTGTAAGCACACGTGTTTTACCGCTTCCTGCGCCAGCTAAAATTAATGCGGACTGATGAGGCAAAGTAACTGCTTCTAATTGCTTATTGTTAAGTCCTCTGAGGAGTATGTCTTGAGATTCATTTGATATTGTCATGGTGAGATTATCGCAGTTCCCTGTCTCTTCGAGAAATATTTAAGTAAGATTAAACACTGATGATCGCTCAGAAAAGGGATCTATTTTTTAGTGATAAGTCTGGAACTTATCTAAAGTATTTTTAGTCGTAATCTTTACGATGGTGATGTTGATGATCTGATAAGTATCAAGTCACTATCCCACACCTTCCTCCCTTGGTGTGGAGCCTAACTTAGGCTTTCCCTCGGCCAATCTTATTAGCCGAGGGTTTTTTACAAAAAACAAAAAAGCCCCATTCGGGGCTTTTTTGTTTTTAACGGTGTGCTATTGATTAGCCATGATTACATCATGCCGCCCATGCCACCCATTCCACCCATATCGCCACCACCCATTGCTGGAGTGTCTTCTTTTGGTAATTCAGCAATCATGCAATCTGTTGTAAGCATTAAACCTGCAACTGAAGCAGCATTTTGAAGTGCCGAACGCGTTACTTTAGTTGGGTCTAAAACACCCATCTCAACCATATCACCATAAGTTTCGTTGGCAGCATTGTAGCCGTAGTTGCCTTTTCCAGCAGCTACGTTATTCACAACCACTGATGGCTCACAACCAGCATTTTGAACGATTTGACGTAATGGCTCTTCAACCGCGCGCAATACAATCTTCACACCTGCGTCTTGGTCATGATTTTCGCCTTTTACTTTAGCAATTGCGTCACGAGCACGAATCAATGCTACGCCACCACCAGCAACAATACCTTCTTCTACTGCCGCACGTGTTGCGTGCAATGCATCTTCAACGCGAGCTTTTTTCTCTTTCATTTCGATTTCAGTAGTAGCACCAACTTTGATGACTGCAACGCCACCAGCTAATTTTGCAACGCGTTCTTGCAATTTTTCACGGTCATAGTCGCTTGTTGCATCTTCAGCTTGTTTTTTGACTTGGTCAATACGAGCTTTGATATTGTCTTCATTGCCAGCACCATCAATTATGATGGTATTTTCTTTACCTACTTCGATACGTTTTGCTTGGCCCAGGTCTTCTAATTTGATGTTTTCTAATTTAAGGCCTAACTCTTCTGCAATCACAGTACCACCAGTCAAGATAGCGATGTCTTCTAACATGGCTTTACGACGATCTCCAAACCCAGGTGCTTTAACAGCACAAGTTTTTAGGATGCCACGGATATTGTTTACCACTAAAGTAGCTAAAGCTTCACCATCAATATCTTCGGCGATAATCAACAATGGACGACCTGCTTTAGCTACTTGCTCAAGTGCTGGAAGTAAATCACGGATATTAGAGATTTTTTTGTCGTATAAAAGCACAAATGGATTATCCATTAATGCAATTTGACGTTCTTGGTTGTTGATGAAGTATGGAGATAGGTAACCACGATCGAACTGCATACCTTCAACTACGTCTAGTTCATTCTGAAGGCCTGAACCATCTTCAACTGTAATTACACCTTCTTTGCCAACTTTGTCCATTGCGTCGGCAATGATTTGGCCCACTGAAGCATCGGAGTTGGCTGAGATAGAACCAACTTGAGCGATTTGCGCACTTGTTGTGCATGCTACAGATTGTTTTTGAAGATCAGCAACAGCAGCTTCAACCGCTTTGTCGATACCACGTTTTAAATCCATTGGATTCATTCCAGCGGCAACAGACTTCATGCCTTCACGGATGATTGCTTGTGCTAATACGGTAGCAGTAGTTGTACCATCACCAGCGATGTCGTTGGTTTTGCTAGCAACTTCTTTAACTAATTGCGCGCCCATATTTTCGAATTTATCTTTCAATTCGATTTCTTTCGCAACTGATACACCATCCTTAGTGATTGTTGGAGAGCCGTATGAGCGCTCTAAAACCACATTGCGGCCTTTAGGGCCCAAAGTTACGCGTACTGCGTTAGCTAAAATATTTACACCATTCACCATTTTTTGGCGAACATCATCACCAAATCTTACGTCTTTAGCAGCCATCTTAAATCTCCTAAATTACTTACTTTAATTACTGAAAATTCTTTATAAAGTGCGAAGCGTTTAGGCTTCGATAACACCCATAAGGTCTGACTCAGTCATGACCAAAAATTCGTTACCATCAATTTTTACAGTTTGGCCTGCGTATTTGCCAAATAGCACTTTGTCGCCAACTTTAACGTCAAGTGTAATTACTTTTCCATTGTCATCCTTCTTGCCTGGGCCAATGGCAATTACTTCACCTTGGTCCGGTTTTTCTGTTGCTGTATCTGGGATCACAATTCCAGATGCTGTGGTACGAACTTCTTCTAGACGCTTAACAATTACGCGATCGTGTAAAGGACGAATTTTCATAAACGAACTCCTTAATAAATGAATAAACAACGAATAACAAAAATCTTAGGGGTGCATTTTAGCACTCCTGCCCATCGACTGCTAATACTTTGGGGCGACGCCTATGAATTTCAAGAGGGACTTCTAATTTTTCTTATATATTTAAAAAATCCTGATTAAATTCAACGCAATCAGCGATAATAAGTATGCATAAGTGTGAGCTTATAACGATAAGAATTGGTAGTAGGTTTTAATTGAAGCAACGCACAACATAAGTTAGAGAACTAATTCATAAGGTAGATTTTTTTGAAGAATAAAGAGTTACTCAATCGAAGCCTGAAGGCTGTATGGCATCCATGCACCCAGATGAAAATTCACGAAACTTTGCCCCTCTTGCCCATTGCTAGTGGTGCAGGTGTCTGGCTTCAAGATTTCGAGGGGAAGCGTTATTTGGATGGCGTAAGTTCATGGTGGGTAAATTTGTTTGGTCATAATGAGCAAAGAATTAAAACTGCTATTAATGAACAACTTGATAAACTCGAGCATGTCATGCTTGCTGGTTTTACCCATGAGCCCGTAGTCCAGCTTTCAGAAAAGTTAGGCGAATTAACGGATTTGGGACATTGTTTTTATGCGTCAGATGGTGCCTCTGCAACTGAAATAGCATTAAAAATGTCCTTTCACTATTGGCGGAATGTTGGTCAGTTAAAAAAGAATCAATTTCTAAGTCTTGAAAACAGCTATCACGGAGAAACTATTGGTGCATTATCGGTGACGGACGTTGCAATTTTTAAAGACACTTATGCTCCATTGTTACGTCAAAGTGCTCAAATGCCATCACCAGACTCTCGCTTATCTATGACTAATGAGGAGGCGGGAGGAGAGGCTCATGCACTTCGTTGCGCTGATGTTTTAGAAGTGTATCTAGAACAACACCATTCTAAAATTGCCGCTTTTATCATCGAGCCTTTGATTCAATGTGCGGCTGGAATGGCCATGTATCATCCAATTTATCTTAAACGAGCGCGAGAAATTTGTTCAAAATATAAAGTGCATCTGATTGCGGATGAGATTGCTGTCGGTTTTGGGCGAACCGGAACCATGTTTGCCTGTGAGCAGGCGAATATTAAACCTGATTTTATTTGTCTTTCAAAGGGCATTACAGGAGGCTATTTGCCGCTATCGGTCACGCTAACTACAGATGAAATTTATCAAGCTTTTTACGATGATAACGTTACTCGCGGCTTCTTGCATTCTCATAGTTATACGGGCAATGCCCTTGCTTGTAGCGCTGCGCTAGCGACTTTGGCAATTTTTGAGCAAGACGACGTTTTACATAAAAACCGATCTAAGACAGCATATATTAATCAACAGCTCACCAATTGGCATAACTTGCCAATTGAGAATCTTCGTAACACCGGTATGGTATGGGCGTTTGATGTAAAAACAAGCAATAAGCAATTCCAACAAAGTTTTTATCAACAAGGGTTGGCCGGCGGATTGTTGCTTCGCCCGATTGGGAATACCGTCTATTGGATGCCGCCTTATATTATTAGTCATGATGAAATCGATTTTATGCTCAATACGACTAAGAAACTGGTAACGGCATGCGCATAATTTTGACCATCTTTTTGGTGACTCTTTGTGGGGTTTCATTCGCCAAAACTGACCAAATAACAGGTCTACCCTTGTCAGTTATGCAAGCACTTCAATCAGAAAATGTGCCTTTGGAAAACGTTAGTGTTTATGTTCAGCAAGTAGATTCTTCGCAACCCTTGTTAACTTATCAAGCTGATCAGTCTCGCAATCCTGCATCGGTCATGAAGCTGGTGACAAGTTATGCAGCTCTTGATCTTCTAGGGCCTGCTTATCGGTGGAAAACGCAGTTTTACGCTTTAAAAAATCCTGAGCAAGGCAAATTACAAAGTGGAATTTGGATCAAGGGCTCAGGTGATCCTATGCTTAATACAGCACATTTAGCGGAAGTGGCAAGCGAGCTAAAACAGAGGTTTTTTTTAGATGAAATTTGCTGTGGGATCTTTTTAGATAATAGTGCTTATGCACATCTAAATTTTGACGCCGGAGCATTTGATGCTAAGCCAAGTCGTGCTTATAACGCACCAGCAGAAGCATTGATGGTTAATCAGCAAGCTATTCGATTACAGTTAATTCCAAGCATTGGAAAAGTAAATATTGTTGTTTATCCAAATTGGAAAACGTTGATTAAGCATGTTGATATTAAGCCGGTTGCCAACGAATGTGGAGATTGGAAGAACGGCCTAAAAATTAAGCGTGATGGTAGGGTCTTAAATATCAGCGGTGAATATCCTGTAAGTTGTGGTGATAAGTATTTGGATGTGAATTGGCAGGGGGCTGAATATGTTGGCGATCTTTTCTATAGTGCTTGGGAGCAAGCGGGTGGACGATGGACGCAGGAGGATAAAACTCAAGTATCGATTTCAAATGTTCCAATGAACTCA
Organism: uncultured Methylophilaceae bacterium; assembly: GCA_903909015.1. Classification (GTDB taxonomy): domain Bacteria; phylum Pseudomonadota; class Gammaproteobacteria; order Burkholderiales; family Methylophilaceae; genus Methylopumilus_A. Next base: position 19,318 of record CAIVUE010000090.1, on the reverse strand, counting down.
GTCCTTCTCACAGAGCATGTTTCGCCAAATTTGGGGGATATGCTTCGTGAAATGAATAAAACTAGTAATAATGTGATGGCACGAGCTTTGTACTTGACTCTGAGTCAAGTAAATGATCCATCTCAAGAAGCTTCTATAGGTAAAAGTGAGCAGCAAATCAAAGCTTGGTTACAAGGCAAAGGGTATAATTTTGCTGAGTTGGTCTTAGAAAATGGAGCAGGGCTTTCACGAATTGAACGTATTAGTGCTTCACATTTGGCCGCCTTGCTTAGAGATGCTTACCATAGTCCAGTGATGGCTGAATTGATAGCTTCATTGCCTATTTATGGAATAGATGGATCACTAAGCAAACGTAAAGATGGCGCTTTGTATGGACGAGCGCATTTAAAAACTGGGTCGCTTGAAAATGTAAGAAGTATTGCTGGCTATTTGTTAGATGCTAAAGGGCGCTATTGGTCTGTAGTATTTATTGCTAATGGCTTAAATGCAGAAGCTACTAAGCAAGCCCAGGATGCGTTGTTAAACTGGGTATATCTACAAGAGTAAACCTGGTTGTTGAGCGTTAGCAAGCAAGTCGGGTATTATATTTAAGGTTTTTAATTTGGGGCAGTGTATGAAAAAGAGTATCTTGCTGGCAAGCACTTTAATGATTGCGATGCTCGCTATAACAGGCTGCAAAGCTGATTCAAAAACATCGACTAAGGAAACTGTAATGACACAAAATATCACAGAACTCGTTAAGAAAGATACCGTCTTAGGGGAGGGTCGCGAAGCCGAAGCTGGCTTTAATGTGACCGTTCATTACACAGGTTGGTTGTATGATCCTAGCAAGCCAGATGGTAAAGGAACTAAGTTTGATAGTTCTTTAGACCGTCACGACCCTTTTGTATTTTTCTTAGGCGGCGGCCAAGTTATTCAAGGTTGGGATGAGGGTTTTGCAGGAATGAAAGTGGGTGGTAAACGTACCTTAATTATTCCGCCTAATATGGGTTATGGCGCTGCTGGTGCTGGTGGTGTGATACCACCTAATGCAACTTTAATTTTTGATGTTGAATTGCTCGGTATTAAGTAGGTTATTCTTTTTGGCAAAGGCAGCGCAATGAAAGTACGAGTAAAGTGGGTTGAAGACGTCTGTTTTATGGGCGAGACAGAAAGCAGTCATGCTGTAATTATGGATGGCTCATCCGAGATCGGCGGACGAAATCTTGGCATGCGTCCAATGGAAATGTTACTGGTCGGAATGGGTGGATGTTCATCAATTGATGTTGTGACTATTCTTAAAAAATCACGTCAGCCTATCACTAATTGCGTTGCTGAAATCACTGCTGAGCGTGCTGATGAAATCCCAAAAGTGTTTACTAAAATTCACGCGCATTTTGTTGTGACTGGGAAGAACCTAAATCCAACTCAAGTTGAGCGTGCTGTGAATTTGTCTGCAGAAAAATATTGTTCAGCTTCGATTATGTTGGGAAAAGCTGCGGAGATGAGCCATAGCTTTGAGATTAAAGAGACGGAGTAACTTTTAGTTAGATGACTCAATGATTGAAACAGTTAATACTTCGCCTGTTTCAATCACTTCAAATAATCTGTCAATGTTTGGATGCTTGCTTGGATTTTCTTCTGCATCTTGTGTGTGTTCGGCATAAATCTTTAAGCCATCTTTTGCTGCATCTTTATTAATGCAGCCCCATTTTTTAAATAAATGATGATATACCTTTACGGAGCCTTGACTGCCCGGCTTGTTCTCAATTACATCTGCAATAGACCCATCAGCTTTAGCTAATTCAATTTTCTGAATGTGTTCGCTGTTTTCTAAATTGGCTAAAATTTCGCTAAATTTCTTCAATTGTCTTTGCTTATGCTTTCTTTTTTCAGTCGTTCTATAAATGGTAGGTAGTCGATGTCATGATTTTGGACATGCCTTGCATAGCTGCTTTAACAATGGTCGGTAATTCTGCCCCACCTAAGTCAACGGCAGTGGCAGCATGCTCTGCTTCGTCTGTTCTCATTTGTTTTAAGATTGCACGACTTTTAGCGTCAGAGGCGGGCAATTCATCTAAATGACGATTGAGATGAGCACCAACTTGACGTTCCGTTTCAGCCAAAAAACCTAAATTCCATCTATCACCAAGGGCTCCAGCGATCGCACCTAATGTGAATGAACCTGCATACCAAATGGGGTTGAGTGAGCTTGTGCGCCCACCAAGTTCATAGATGCGCTTTTCGCACCAAGCTAAATGTTCAGTTTCTTCTTTTGATGCTTGCTCTAAGGCCTGCACAGTTTGAGGGTTCTTAGCAGTAAGCGCTTGACCGTTATAAAGGGCTTGAGCGCAAACCTCACCGCAGTGGTTAATGCGCATTAACGCTGCGGCATGGCGTTTCTCTGCAGAGCTTAATTCAATAGTTTGAGCTATATTTTGGTCTGGATAGGGGCGAACGCTATGAGCTTTTGCAGCTAAGGTTTTTAAGCCTTTGTCGAATTCAATAATGAGTCGATCTAGCATATTTTCACACCATTATAGGTCTTGATTAAACGAACAATGAGGGCAAGTATGACTTGCCCTCAAACGCGTTATTTCTTACTTGGCGCTAAAATATCGATACCTTTTAGCAAGTTAACTGCCTGCATAAATTGGTAATCAGTTTTAGTCCCGGCTTCCATTGGTGTTTTGTCAGTTGCTTGCCGGTCATCTTTTTTTACAGTTGGTGGTTTTGGGGCCTCTTTCACTGAAGTTTCTGCCTCTTTAGGATTCGACAAGTGATTGCTTAAATCAGCCTCACGTAAGTTCATGCCTTGCTCGGCTGTATTTACTGTTGCATCTTCCACCACGATATCAGGAACGATACCTTTTGCTTGAATAGAACGTCCGTTCGGCGTGAAGTATCGTGCTGTGGTCAGTTTAATAGCAGTTCCGTTATTCATTGGCAAGATGGTTTGCACAGATCCTTTACCGAAGCTTTGCGTACCCATAATTACAGCTCGTTTATGGTCTTGAAGTGCACCAGACACAATTTCTGAAGCTGATGCGGAGCCGCCGTTAATTAACACTACCATCGGCACAGTTTTGATGTCAGCTGGTAAATCAGCTAAGAAATCTCCAGATTGGCCACCTCGGGCATAATTCTCTGGGTTAGCAGTTAGTCGCATTTTTGCATCTTCTGTACGACCTTCTGTATAAACTACGAGCGCATCTTTAGGAACGAAGGCAGCACTGATACCCACTGCTGCAGTAATTAAGCCGCCTGGATTATTACGTAAATCTAATACTAAGCCTTTAAGTGGACCTTTGTTTTGCTCTCTTAAGGCCTTAATTGCTTTTGCTAAGTCTTCGGCTGAATGCTCTTGGAACTGTGTAACTCGAAGATAAGCATAGCCCGGTTCAGGCAACTTGTATTTTACGCTTTGCGTTTTTATGATGGCCCGAATTAAAGTGATGTAAATCGGTTTGTTCTCACCTTTGCGTAAAATCGTGAGCTTGATGGACGTATTTGGCTTCCCCCGCATAATCTTGACGGCATCATTAAGAGACATCCCTTTAACTAGCTTCTCATCTAATTGCATGATTAAGTCGCCTGATTTAACTCCGCCTTTGAATGCGGGCGAGTCTTCGATTGGTGAGATGACTTTTACCAAGCCATCTTCCATGCCTACTTCAATCCCTAATCCGCCAAATTCCCCTTGTGTGCCAGCTTGCAGGTCTTTAAATCCCTCGACATCCAAAAATGAAGAGTGAGGATCTAACCCTGTTAGCATGCCGTTGATGGCCTCATTAATAAGTTTTTTGTCTTCTACGGTTTCAACATAATCACTTTTGATTTTGCCGTAAACTTCAGCGAAGGTGCGTAATTCATCCAACGGCAGTTGTGGTTTCGTCTCTTTTTCAGCAACTGCAGGGTAATTAAGGCTTAGCGTGACGCCAAGTACCGTACCTATGATCACTAAACTTATTTTTTCAAATTTTGTACGCATGAAATAAGAATTCCTTCATTGACTTTTTAAATTGCTAATTCCCTTAATCTGGAATTAAAAATGATGGTTGAGATAATATCGTGTTGCGTTACTTAAACCAATTGAAATAACATGACATCAAGCATTTTTGCGCAAATAAAGGCCTCATGATATCTAAAGTTAACAAGCTTGAAATCGAATACTGTGTGCAATGTAATTGGTTGCTTCGCGCTTCTTGGATGGCACAAGAACTTTTAACCACCTTTAACACAGACATCACAAGTCTTGCCCTAGTTCCTGGTAGTGGAGGTATTTTTGAAGTTCGATTGAATGGCGCAATCATTTTTTCTCGTAAAGAAGCAGGACGCTTTCCGGAATCTAAAGAGTTAAAACAATTATTACGTGACCTCATAGATCCTGAGAGAGCGCTCGGTCATAGCGATAAATAATATTACTATTTTGCTGGTTGACTGAGGTCTGTAATTGCAAGCTCTTTTTCATCAACACGCCGTGCACCAGTAAACCGTTTTGACCAATAACTGTCGTTCATATCTGATACGCTAATACTGCTCCCAGCGCTCGGGGCATGTATGAAGCGATTATTACCTACATAAATCCCAACGTGGGAATATACTGATTTCATTGTGTTAAAAAATACTAAATCACCAGGTTGCAATTCTTTTTCATTGACCTTTTTTCCAACTTGACTCATTGCACTAGCTCCGTGCGGCAAGGTTAAATTTGCTGCTTCCTGGAAAACATAACGAACAAATCCACTGCAATCGAAACCTGAGTCAGGATTGATGCCGCCATATTTATATTTCACCCCAGTCTGGCTTAGCGCATGCAGAATAATTTCTTGAGCTGTACTTGTCCACGAACTATTGGAGTCACTATCTGATGCTGTCTTTGAAGAGACTGAAGAGACTGAAGAGTCATCGCTGCTTTGCGACAAGAAAGGAAAATCAAACGCCAACACGATATTCGTCATGCTTAGCATTAGGCCAAATATGGCCGCTAATAAAATTTTTCTCAAATTTATCATCAGGATATTATATGGTGAAGTGTGGGTTTTTCCTATAAAAACTATCGCTATCGATGCTGCCTTTTGGCGTAATTAGCCCCTGGCAAGGGTGAAGCAATTGTCGATAAATGCTATAGTTCATGCATTATTTTTTGTATGTATTCCATGAAAATTTCACGCCGTCACCTTGAGCTGCTTTCCCCAGCTAAAAATGCAGACTTTGGTATTGAAGCTGTTAATCATGGCGCAGATGCAGTTTATATTGGTGGCCCAGCCTATGGTGCTAGAGCTAAGGCTCCCAATTCGATTGAAGATATTGCAAGACTTGTTAGATATGCGCATCGATTTAATGCGGAGGTCTTTGTTACCCTTAACACTATTTTTCATGACAATGAATTAGAAGGCGCCAGAGAAATTGTCTATCAACTATACGATTCAGGGGTGGATGCGCTGATTGTTCAAGATATGGGGTTGATGGAAATGGATTTACCCCCTATTCAATTGCACGCTAGCACGCAAACTGATATTCGTACTGTTGAAAAAGCCAGGTTTTTAGATCAAGTGGGCTTTTCACAAATCGTCTTGGCGCGGGAATTGGATTTAAAAACCATCCAGGAAATCGCTGATGCAACTACCTGCAATTTAGAATTTTTTGTACACGGTGCCTTATGCGTCGCATTTAGTGGTCAATGTTTTATTAGTCACGCTCACACAGGTCGGAGTGCCAATCGGGGTGAATGCTCTCAAGAGTGTCGTTTGCCATATCGCTTAGAGGATGCCCAGGGCCGTGTGATAGGAAACGACAAGCATTATTTGTCGATGAAAGATAATGACCAAAGTGCTAATTTGAGGGCATTGATTAGTGCAGGGATTAGTTCTTTCAAAATTGAAGGGCGCTATAAAGATTTACCTTATGTTAAGAATGCTACTGCGCATTATCGTCAGCTTTTGGATGATATTTTGCTCGATATGCCAGAATATGCAAAAACATCCTCAGGCATTACCACTTTTAGCTTCACTCCACAGCCTGAAAAAACATTTAACCGTAGCGCGACAGATTACTTTGTGAATGGTCGCCAAGCTGACATTGGCGCTTTTGACACCCCTAAATTTTCTGGTGAAGAAGTTGGCAAAGTCACTAAAGTGGCTAAAGATTCATTCGAAATAGATAGCCAAATTGAACTTCATAATGGGGATGGCTTGTGCTTCTTTGATGTTCATAAAGAGCTCGTCGGCATGCGGATTAACACTGTGGAGGGTCGGCGTTTGACCCCCAATGAAATGCCTGAAGATATGCGCCGCGGCATGACGGTGTATCGCAATCGTGACCACGCATTTATGCGATTACTAGAGAAAGATTCAGCAATTCGAAAAATTCCTGTAGATATGCATTTGCATGAAACGCTTGATGGCTTTGCCTTAACCGTGACGGACAGTGAGGGAAGGAGCGCAACAGCGTTTTGTAAATTAGAAAAGCAGCCTGCACAACAAGCAGAAAAAGCGGAAGCTAGCTTACGTGAAAATTTGGCTAAATTAGGCAGCACATATTTCTTGGTAAATGCGATTTCATTAGATTTATCGGAAGCTTGGTTTGTGCCAGCGTCAACCATTAATGGATTAAGACGGGACGCAGTTGAACAGTTAGTGCAAGTTCGTATTGCTAGTTATCAACGACCTGAGAAACGTCAGCCAGTCAATCCGCCTGCAGTTTATTTTGAAGATACTTTGAGCTATCTCGCCAATGTGTACAACAAAAAAGCGCATGCTTTTTATGAGAAGCATGGCGTTAAGATGATTGCCGCTGCGTATGAAGCTAATCAAGAGTTAGATGAAGTTCCGCTCATGATTACTAAGCACTGTTTGCGCTTTAGTCATGGCATGTGCCCTAAAGAAGCGAAAGGCGTAATTGGTGTGCAAGGAACTGTGACCGCTGAACCGATGACCTTAATTAATGGCAGCGACCGATTTACATTGAAGTTTGATTGCAAGCCTTGTGAAATGCATGTGATGGGTAAGATTCGTAAGCCTGTTCTACAAATGCCTCCGCCGCAGCCCTTACAATTTTTTCCGCGCAGCAAGTAGACTAAATTAAGGTGCTGGATTCATCATCCTTAAATGCAGATCTTCGATTTCTAACATCACATCAGGTGATAATTTCGTATGCCAAGCTGCTATGTTTTCTTTAAGTTGGTTCATGTTTGTTGCACCAATAATTGTACTGGTTACAAACCAGCGGTGATAAACAAAAGATAAAGCCAGTTGCGTAGGCGTTAAACCATGCGAACGCGCTAATTCAGCATAGGCTTTGCTTGCTGGAGCCACATTCGGTTTTTTGTAACGTTGCGCATAGCCTAAGAACATCGTGACGCGACCTTTAGCTTCAGGGTCGTCAATATATTTGCCAGTTAAATGCCCAAATGCCAAGGGAGAGTAGGCTAGTAAGCCAACATTCTCACGGAATAATACTTCTGACATGCCGAATTCCATGCCACGATTAATTAAGTTGTAGCAGTTTTGTACCGTTGCTACCCTTGGCAAATCATATTCTTTGGCGATACGTAAGAACTCCATCAAACCCCATGGCTGTTCATTAGATAATCCGATGTATCGAACTTTTCCTTCTTTCACTAATTCAGCTAAGGTTTCTAATTGATTTCTAATCGAAACCCATTCCTTGCGATCTCCTTCACCCAATTTCCCAGACACATATTCATTTGCAGGGTCGAATTGATATTGCCCAAACATTGGCACGTTGCGTTCAGGCCAATGCAATTGGTAAATATCGATGTAATCAGTTTGCATGCGCTTTAGCGAACCCTCAATTGCCTCGCGGATGTTTGGGGTATCCAGGCACGGAGGTCCGCCACGTATCCAATCCATTCCTCGTCTTGGGCCAGCGACTTTGCCACCTAAAATAATCTTATCCCGGGACTGTTTTTTGAGCCAATTGCCAATAATAGTTTCAGTCTTTGTGTACGTGTCTGCCTTCGGGGGGACTGGGTACATTTCAGCAGTGTCGATAAAATTAATGCCCTGTGATGTTGCATAATCAAGTTGATCAAAAGCATCTGCTTGGGAGTTTTGATCTCCATAAGTCATGGTGCCTAAGCAGATGGACGAAACTTTTAAGTCGGTATTTAGGATATTGCGGTATTGCATGTGATTCCTATTGTTGGTTTCAGGATAATTTGAATTGTACGCTTTAAAAAATGAAAAATAAGTCGCGACCAACGCAGATGAGAATATAAAAGCATTACAATTGCGACTCGCTTTTGCGATGAGACTTCTTAAGCATATTTTATTGAAAGTTAGCTTTGCCCGCGTCAGGTTCAAAATTAAATTTTATCTTCTCCGAAAAAGGACCGCTTGCTGAGAGCATTCCAGGATATCGCACGCGACAACAGCAGCTAGAAATGGCTTTGGAGATTGAAATCGCCATTAAGCAAAATAAACAATTGGTGGCTGAAGCTGGTACTGGCACGGGTAAAACGTTCGCCTATTTAGTCCCCGCTCTACTTTCTGGCGGAAAAGTAATTCTTTCCACCGGCACAAAAACCCTTCAAGATCAATTATTTCACCGTGATTTGCCGGCCGTACGGGATGCACTAAAAGTCCCTGTTACAGTTGAAATGCTTAAAGGCCGTGCTAATTATGTTTGCCACTTTCATTTAGAACGATCTGCCAACGAAGGGCGGTTTGCTTCACGTGAGGATGCCACTTATGTCCACGTGATTCGTAATTTTGTTGAAAATAGCAAAACGGGAGATAAGGCGGAGTTAATTGAGGTGCCAGAAAATGCAACCATTTGGCCTAGTGTGACATCTACGCGTGATAATTGCATGGGGCAGGAATGTAATTTCTACAAAGATTGCTTTGTAATGGATGCTCGTAAGCGGGCTTTAGCCGCAGATGTCGTTGTGGTGAATCATCATCTCTTTTTCGCGGATGTTATGTTGCGTGATGAAGGAGTATCTGAGTTGTTACCTTCAGCTAATACGGTCATTTTTGACGAAGCCCATCAACTGCCTGAAATTGCAGGACTATTCTTTGGTGAAGATGTTACGACTAGTCAGCTTTTAGAGCTGGCACGAGATGCCGAGGCTGAATATATTTCCACTGCAAAAGATTGCCCGGCATTACAAGAAGCGGCGAACGCTTTAGAAAAATCTGTGCGTGATTTTAGGTTGGTATTTGCTTATGAAGGTACTCGCATGCCAGTGCAAAAAGCATTAGCTTTGAAGAATTTTGACTCTGCATATGCTGAGATGCAAGCCAAGCTTCAAGCCTTGACGAATGTACTTGAGACGCAGGCTGCACGTGACCCTGCGCTCGAAAATTGTTGGCAACGTGGCGCTGCTTTAATGGTGCAATTACAACGCTGGCTTGCGGCTGAAAATGCTAACTTAGTCCGCTGGGTTGAGGTCTTTACGCAAAGTGTTCAGTTGCATGCGACGCCTTTATCCGTGGCTGAAGGTTTTGGTAAGCATTTGAATGCATCACCGCGGGCTTGGATTTTTACGTCAGCGACGCTCGCCGTGAAGAGTGATTTCAGTCATTACATTAGTCAAATGGGCTTAAGTAATGCTAATACAGGCTATTGGGAAAGCCCGTTTGATTATGGCAAGCAAGCCTTGTTTTATGTGCCTGAAAACATGCCTGAGCCAAACAGCGTAGGTTACTCTGCCGCAGTGGCGGCAGTGGCTATGCCAGTGATTCAAGCCAGCGGGGGTCGCGCTTTTGTTCTGTGTACTTCTTTAAGAGCTATGCGTGAAATCCACGCTTTGTTGAAAGAGGCGTTTGAACAAAATGGTATCGAATATCCGTTGATGATGCAGGGTGAAAGTTCTCGAAGCGAGCTGCTGGAGCGATTTCGTAAACGTGGCAATGCTGTACTGGTGGGAAGCCAAAGTTTTTGGGAGGGCGTTGACGTTCGTGGGGAAGCGCTTTCTTGCGTAATTATCGATAAATTACCTTTTGCCCCGCCTGACGACCCCGTGCTTGCAGCACGTATTGATAAAATGAATGAAGACGGTAAGAATGCTTTTATGGAATATCAATTGCCGTATGCTGTGATTACCCTTAAGCAGGGTGCAGGGCGATTAATTAGAGATGAAGCAGACAGTGGAGTGCTGATGATTTGTGACCCGCGTTTGGTTTCTAAGCCATATGGGCGCCGCATTTGGCAGAGTTTACCGCCTTTCAAGCGCACACGTTTCTTGGCTGATGTGCAGGCTTTTTTTGAACGAATTACTTCTGACGTAGAGGCTTAAGTAAGTCCGATAAGCCGTTATGGTCTATCTCCTGCATCAGTTGCAATAAACGACCAATCTCTCCCGGCGGGAAGCCTTCGCGCGCAAACCAATTCAGATAGTTGCCCGGCAAGTCCGCAATGATAAGGTCTTTGTGTTTACCGAAAGGCATTCTCATGTGGACAAGTTTATTTAGGTCATCTGGGAGCATCTTAATGCCAGCCTGTTTTCCAAATTGTTTTGTTAGACAAATCACGCCAATGCAAGGTTAGATGCCGTTTGCTGAACACAGCCTCTAGAGTGACTTCTGTTACGATTTTCGGATCAATTTCATCTTGCACCAAGCGCACCACCATAAAATACTTTTCACGGTTTTGCGGATTAATAGCTGTCCATTTTGAGTGCACTAATTTTTTCGGGCTTAGCACCATTTTTTGCCATTCACTAGAGATGCGTTTAGTTTATCAGTCAGAAGATGTTTGAACAGTTTTCTTGTTAGAATAATTTTATGAAACCTAGCCCAATTATTATTCCAGAAAGTGAATACGTGCTCACTGCAATGCGTGCGCAGGGAGCGGGTGGGCAAAATATAAACAAGGTTTCAAGCGCCATTCATTTACGCTTTGATATCCTTACTTCATCGCTATTATTGCCCCACAAAATGAGGCTCATGGCGCTTCGCGATTCACGGATCACATCAGAAGGCGTTGTCATCATTAAAGCTCAGAAACATCGCAGTCAAGAGATGAATAAGCAAGACGCGATTGAGCGACTTTACAGGCTGGTCAATAGCGTGGCAAAAGTGCACGAAGCAAGAAGACCAACAAGACCAACTTTAGGTTCGCAAAAAAGACGGCTGGCGAGTAAAAGCCAGCGCAGTGAAATCAAAGCCAATCGTACAAGGCAAGGTTATGGCAAAATAGAGGCTGATTAATAAGTCACTTTTTTATGCAAATTCTCGCCATTGACACATCTACTGAATACTTGTCTCTTGCCTTGTGGCTAGATGGCCGTGTGTTCTCACGTGATATTAATGCAGGGCAAACGCATTCGCAGCAGATTTTGCCCACGCTGCGCGAACTACTCGATGAAGCGCAAGTGGAATTAAACGCACTTGACGGTATCGCTTTTGGCGCAGGCCCTGGCTCCTTTACTGGCTTGCGTATTGCCTGCGGTGTGGCGCAAGGGTTGGCTTTTGGAACTGGCTTGCCAGTCATTGCAGTAAGCACTTTGCAGGCATTGGCACAGCAAAGTGGGGCAGAGAAAGTGATTGCCTGTCTTGATGCGCGTATGGGGGAAATCTACCACGCAGCATATGAAAAAAAAGATGGCGAATGGCTGGAAGTTTGCACGCCAGCTTTATTCAAACCTGAAGAGGCCCCTGAGGTTGAAGGTCATGATTGGATAGGTGTCGGTACTGGGTGGTTAGTCTATCCCGGTGTTTTGCAAGCCGTGTATGGCAAACAATTAAGTGAAATTCCAAAGCCCGACCATAGCTCACATCCAACAGCCAAATCTATTGCAGAGCTTGCATTGCCAATTTTTGAAATGGGCTTGGCAAGGCCCGCGCATGAAGCCGCGCCGATTTATATCCGCAATAAAGTGGCGCTGAAAATGAGCGAACGGGTGAATCGATAACATGAATGCAAAACTCAAACCTGCTAACGTCAACTTTCGTGAGATGCAAGCATCGGATTTAGATGCTGTGATGCAAATCGAAAGTGTTAATTTCCCATTTCCTTGGACGGCTGGAAATTTTAAAGACTCTATTAACTCTGGCTACATTTGCTTGGTCTTAGAGATGACCTCCCGCATCATCGGCTATGCCGTTCTGATGATTGTGCTTGATGAAGCGCATCTTCTGAACATCAGCGTCACTCCTAGTCAGAAAGGGCAAGGTCTAGGTCGTCATTTGCTTGAGCATATGATGCAAATTAGCCGTGAAAAAGGAGGGCTGAACATGTTTTTAGAAGTGCGTCCTTCTAATGTTTCAGCAATCACACTTTATGAAAGCATCGGCTTTAACGAAATGGGTGTGCGTCCTGGATACTATCCAGCAAATAATGGCCGCGAAAATGCTGTGTTAATGGGAGTGGCGCTATGATCTTTACGCGGGAAGATCTATTGCGTGAATTAGAACTATTGCCCGTTTGGCGAGCAAACTCGGCTTTAGAGGTTAGTTTGAAGGCGCCTCTGGAAGCTAAGCAAGAGAAGGCACACAGTACAAAGGTACACAGTACAGCAGAATCGACACCCAAAGAACTGATGTTTGCGGTTGAAACAGTATTGGCACCCCAAGAATCGGCCTTGCCTGATGTTGCCAATATGGATTGGGTGGCGTTAGAGCAATTCGTTCATGGTTCTGGTGACATCAACGCTGATTGGGTATTTGTAGGCGATGCATCATCTATTGATGATGAAGAAATAGGTCAGCTTTTTATGGGTGATGCGGGAGCTTTGCTTGATAAGATGTTGCTTGCCATTCAACTACAACGAAGCAAAAATGTTTATCTGACGCACTTGGCACTACCGTATTTTAATCGTCAAATGGCTCTTATTCAGCCAAAACTCATTGTGGTTCTTGGCGAGCAAGTTAGCCAGCGCTTGCTTGGCTCAAATGAGCCGCTTGATGCCTTGCGCGGCAAAGTGCACGAATTCCAAGGCACTGCAGTTGTTGTAAGCTATGCACCATCTCACTTGCTAGAACACACTCAAGACAAAGCAAAAGCTTGGGCAGATTTGTGTTTGGCGAGAAGCACTATGGAAAACCTCAAATAGGCTGACGTTAAGTTGTTTTAGCTATAAAATTCCACCCCTTGTTACTTGCTAATTGAAGAGAAGTCGTTATGCGCGCCTCACAGTTTTTTATTGCTACCCAAAAAGAAGCACCGCAAGAAGCGGAGCTAGCTAGCCATCGCTTAATGTTGCGTGCTGGGTTTATAAAACGTTTAGGTTCTGGTCTTTACACTTGGATGCCACTTGGTTTACGTGTATTACGTAAGGTGGAAGCTGTGGTGCGTGACGAGATGAACAAAGCGGGAGCGCTAGAGCTTTTGATGCCGGCTGTGCAACCAAAAGAGTTGTGGGAGGAAACTGGTCGCTGGGGGGTTTTTGGCCCGCAAATGCTTAAGATTACTGATAGACATGAGCGTGAATTTTGCTTTGGTCCAACGCATGAAGAGGTAATTACCGACATTGCCCGCCGTGAGATTAAAAGCTACAAGCAATTACCAATTAATTTTTACCAAGTGCAAACCAAATTCCGTGACGAGATTCGTCCGCGTTTTGGCGTGATGCGCGCACGCGAATTTATGATGAAAGATGCTTATTCTTTTCATGTGAATTTAGCTTCACTTGAACATACTTACGAGCGTATGTATCAAGCTTATTCAAATGTGTTTACCCGTTTAGGTTTGGAATTCCGAGCGGTGCGTGCTGATACTGGTGCAATTGGCGGTGATGGCTCTCATGAGTTCCATGTGCTAGCTGATTCTGGGGAAGATGGCTTAGCCTATTGTCCAAATTCAGATTACGCAGCTAACGTGGAATTGGCTGAAGCCTTGGCTCCAATCAAGCCACGTGCGGCGGCGAGTGAAGAAATGAAGCTGGTTGAAACTCCAAAACAGACAACTTGCGAAGCGGTCGCTGAGTTGTTAGCTGTGAGCTTGCAACGCACCGTGAAATCTATTGCATTAATGGCAAATGATAAGTTCTACTTACTTTTGCTACGTGGTGACCATAGCTTAAATGAAATTAAAGTTGGCAAGTTGAATGGCCTGGCGGACTTCCGTTTTGCAACGGCTGAAGAAGTTCGTGCAAACTTGAACGATTGCCCACCAGGCTTTATCGGCCCAGTAAAAGTGGGCGAGAATGTAACGGTAATTGCTGACCGCACAGTCGCGGCAATGAGTGATTTTATTTGTGGGGCAAATCAACCAAAACTACATTTATCTGGTGTGAATTTTGGTCGAGATCTACCAGAGCCTAGTTTGGTGGAAGATATTCGCAATGTGATTGATGGCGATGTAAGCCCAGATGGGAAGGGCGTTTTGGCTTTATGTCGTGGTATTGAAGTTGGTCATATTTTTCAATTACGTACAAAGTACGCCCAGGCTATGAATGCGACATATCTTGATGAGCAAGGTCAAACCCAAGTTATGGAAATGGGCTGCTATGGTATCGGTGTATCGCGTATTGTGGGTGCGGCAATTGAGCAAGGAAACGATGAACGTGGGATTGTTTTCCCTACTAGCTTAGCCCCTTTTCAAGTCGCAATTACTCCTATTGGTATGGATAAAAGCGAAGCGGTAAAAGAGGCGGCAACAACGCTTTACAATCATTTACTTCAAGCTGGAGTGGATGTGCTGCTCGATGACCGCGGTGAGCGTCCTGGTGTTATGTTTGCCGAGATGGAGTTAATCGGAATTCCACATCGCATTGTGATTGGCGACAGGGGCTTAAAAGATGGCATGGTCGAATATCAAGCTCGTAAATCGAGAGAGGCACAATCAATTCATTTGGATGGCATAGTGGAATTTCTTAAAAATGAATTAGTTTGATCTGAAGTTTTAATTGTCTGATTATCGGTAAGACATAACTCTCGATAACTGGTTGATATGCTTGTGTAAAACCTCCGAAAAATGCGCTAATTATCGGATTTTCATGAGGTAATATTTTTCTATATAGAAATTTCTTTACACTTTTTTACTACAAATTGTTTACATTTATATATTTTTCGTACTAGTATCCTATTCAGCGGTTTTGATGGTGCAACGGCACTTCAACGAAATAAACGCTTTTGCACCTGTCGCTATAGCTGTTCTATTTATAACGAGAAGTAAAAATAGAAGTACAACTAGAGGAGATGAGTATGTCTAAAGTAACTGCACTATCTGTAAGTATCGCTTTGCTTGGTGGATTGTGGGCTTTCTTAGCATTAGGTCCATTAGCTGGTTCCGTTTTGGTTTGGGCTGGTTTTATCGCTTGGGGTAGTTTTTTTCACACAGGCGGTGACAATGCTGCACTACAAAAAACTATCGCAGGTATGGTTTACGGAGCTGTTTTAGCTGGTGTTGCCTTGTACTTGGTAGGTTTAAACCCATTAGGTTTGGCTGCTCCAGTTGGTCCTGCAGTGTATATCGCGGTCACTGTCTTTTTCCTAGTCATCGTTGCAAATATCGGTCTTCTTTCTTGTGTTCCAGCGAATGTATACGGCTATGCGGCAACGGCTGCTTATGCATTACAAACTGCTAATGCAGGGAGTGTAACTGCGACTGATTTAACTAACCCAGTACTACTAGTGGCTGTGTCAGCAGCTATTGGTGCTGTATTTGGTTTGGTATCAGGCAAGCTAGCTGGTGCACTCGGCAAATAATAATAATTAAGTAATATTTACTTAAGAAAAAACCGCCCTTGGGCGGTTTTTTTATTCTTACAATTTCATTAAGTTACTTAGCTAAGTCTGAAATCTTGAACCCATAAAAAGTACCAAACTCGCCTTCTGGTTCATGGTAGACGAAAAATAACCCATTGGTATATCCGACCCCGGCAATGTGATTTTGTGCACGAAGTTTTAATGTGCCAGGTAATGCACTTTTGCCAATATATTTCCCTTTTAAATCGAATATTAATATTGCCTTATGGTCTACATCCAAAACTGCAAGCTCCTCACCCCTGATCCCAGTGAATGCAGAGTAGTAGTCAGTAATGTCATCAAACTGAACGCCTGCTGTTTTGAGGTCTAGTTTGATCTCTTCGATTTTTTCATCTTTATTTAAATCAATTATCCAAACCAAATTGCTGCGACCTTGTTTGGCAAAGTAGTGGTTGGTTTCAGGGTCATAGGTTGGAATAGTAGAAGCATCACCAAAGGCTGCATTAAAGCCTGATATATCTTTAGACGTTTCGGTCAGGTTGCCTTTGTCGTCAAGGTCTAATGAAAAAATACCAGTATTAGGAGAGAAGCCAGCATTGCTTGAGATGTTGTAAGTCACAGTTTCTAGTTGTTTGCTGGCTTGATTAAAATAAATCGATCGATTGTCGTAGCCAGGTTTTGCAGATTGCAGGTATTGGCCTTCGGCGCTGTAAACATGGATTTGAGACTTCGAAACTGGTGCTTCATTTTCCCCTGGCGTTGGTGCTAGGCCACCATCGGCAACGTAATATCGTTGGTAAAAAGGCACATAAGCAATTGACATTGGTTTTGAAGTGGGTTTCTTAGCCAATGTGATTTTGGTGGCGGTTTGCGCCTCAGACAAAATAGCCGATTGTGCTTGATAAGCAACAAATAGTAATAAAGCTATGCTTAGGTTGGAGAGTGATTTTAGGGGTTTCATCAAACGCTTTCTTAATTGGGTTAAAACATGCTTATAAGGTAGGGATTGTATCTTGTTAAGAGTTCCCAGCTTTATTGCTGCGTTCTATCAGCATGGCATCGCCATAGCTAAAGAAACGGTATTTCTGGTCAATTGCATGTTGATAGGCTTTTTTTATATTTTCTAAACCTGCGAAGGCTGACACTAACATGAGCAGTGTGCTTTTTGGTAGATGAAAATTGGTGAGCAATCTATCCACCACTTTAAATTTGTAGCCTGGCGTAATGAAAATATCTGTTTCGCCGTTGCCAGCGAGTAGCTTACCTGAACGGGCTGCGCTTTCAAGTGCGCGAAGTGCGGTAGTGCCAATAGCAGTTACTTTTTTACCTGAGCATTGGGTGGCTTCAATTAAAGCGAGCGTTTCAGTGGGCACCGAATAAATCTCTGAATGCATTTTATGTTCGTTAATGTTATCCACCCGCACTGGTTGGAAAGTACCGGCGCCAACGTGAAGCGTAACGTAAGCGATTTTCACGCCCTTTGCTTTTAATTTGTTAATCACGCTATCATCAAAGTGCAAGCCGGCGGTTGGTGCGGCAACTGCGCCTGGATCTTTAGCAAATACAGTTTGGTAGCGCTCATCATCAAATTCATCTGCCGCATGTGTAATATAAGGGGGCAAAGGCAGAGTGCCGCATTCATCAAGCAATTCTAAAATGGGCTTAGTTGAATCAATACGAAGTAAAAATAGGTCATCTTCACGGGCTTCAACTTCCGCCTCAAAAGCATTAGCAAATATTAAACGTGAGCCGGGCTTTGGTGATCTGGAAGCGCGAACGTGAGCTAAAACGTGATGCTCATCAATGATGCGCTCAATTAGCGCCTCAATCGCTCCGCCGGATTGCTTCTGTCCAGTGAGGCGCGCCTTAATTACCTTAGTGTTGTTAAAAATCATCAAATCGCCAGCGTCAATAAATTGGCAGATATCGATGAATTGTTCATTGCTAATCAACCCATTGTTTCCATTAAGCCTTAACAATCTACTTGCTGAACGCTCTTTGGTTGGAAATTGGGCAATTAATTCTGATGGTAAATAAAAATCGAATTCAGTAGTTCGCATAAGCGCCAGTGTTTGTTATAATCTCGTTCCTTTACTGCCGGGGTGGCGGAATTGGTAGACGCACTGGACTCAAAATCCAGCGAGGGCAACTTCATGGGGGTTCGATTCCCCCCCCCGGCACCAAGTAAATTAAGAGCTTACCAATTGGTAGGCTTTTTTTACGTCTATTTTTGTGCTTATTTTACGCGACACTTTTTACTATTCATAATTTTTGCTGGATTTTCTTTTTGCTAATTTCAAGCAGCGGTTAACAGTACTAGACTAAAATAGTAAACTATAAGCATATGAATATTCACAATAAGCATGCCCCAGATAAATTTGGCTTTTATTTCGATAATTCTTATTCGAAACTTCCAGAGGCTTTGTTTGCTAGCGTAAATCCCAAACAATTTAAAAGCCCCAGTTTGGTTATTTTTAATAAGCATTTGGCAAATGTACTTGGATTAAATCCTGATGAGCTAAAAGCGGCGGATTGGGCTTGTTTTTCTGGGCAATTAATTCCCGAGGCTGCAAATCCTATTGCCCAAGCCTATGCAGGTCATCAATTTGGCGGCTTTGCAAATTTGGGGGATGGGCGTGCGATATTGTTAGGCGAACATATTGCGCCGAATGGCCAGCGTTTTGATATTCAATTAAAGGGATCTGGCCCGACGCCTTATTCACGTTCTGGTGATGGTTTGGCTGGGTTGGGGCCTATGCTACGCGAGTATTTGATAAGTGAGGCAATGCATGCATTGGGTGTACCAACCACCCGAAGTCTCGCCGTGATGCTCACGGGTGAGATTGTTTATAGGGCTGAACTTCTAAGTGGCGCAGTGCTAACAAGGGTTGCCGGAAGCCACATTCGTGTGGGGACCTTTCAATATGCCGCAGCTATTAACAATATAGATGCGCTAAAAGTATTGGCTGACCACACCATTAATCGTCATTATCCATACTTACAAACTGAGCCCAACCAATACATTGGTTTGCTTGAGGGGGTGATTGACTCTCAAGCTAGATTGATTGCTAAGTGGATGCAGTGTGGTTTTGTTCATGGAGTGATGAACACAGACAATATGAGCATCGCGGGCGAAACAATTGATTATGGCCCCTGTGCTTTTGTGAATGCTTATTCGCCGAAAACTGTATTTAGTTCGATTGATCAAAATAGTCGATATGCCTTTGGCAATCAACCCATGATGGGTGAGTGGAACTTGACGAGATTTGCTGAGAGTCTTTTGCCTTTGATTTCTCAAAATCAGGAAAATGCGATTCGCATTGCAACTGAATGCTTAAATGCTTATCAAGTTAAATATAGGGCTTATTGGCTGAGCGCTATGCGAAAGAAAATAGGTCTTTTTAATGATGAGTCAATTGATCTTACGATGGTGGAAGATTTATTGATGTTTATGTACAAACATCAAGCTGACTATACGAATACATTTCGTAATCTTGCTAATCCAAGCCAATTAAAGGCTGAACTTGTTGCTGATGAGGGTTTTAAGAATTGGCAAATCAATTGGCACGATAGGTTATTAAGACAGCCACAAACGCCAATCGAAGTGGCGACCTTAATGGACAGCAATAATCCACTGTTAATTCCGCGAAACCATATTGTTGAGCAAGTTTTGGCAAATGCGGCTCAGGGGGATATGGAGCCATTCCAAGATTTTTTAGATG
>CAIVUE010000089.1 GCA_903909015.1 uncultured Methylophilaceae bacterium | reverse complement strand
GTTATGAATCCATCGCTCTAACCAGCTGAGCTACATCACCATCCTGTTAACTTGCACAATTAAGCAAGCCCGCCATTTTATGGGTTTGGCGAGACCTTGTCAAAACCTACTCAGGTTTTTAAATAATTAAGCCTATTTTAAAGCTACAAAAATTTTGTCACGAATTGCATTCATATCGCCTAACCCAGGCACAAATACGTGTTTAGGTGCACCAGCTGATCCACTGTTTGCCCAGCTTACATAGTACTCAACCAGTGGTTTAGTTTGGCTATGGTAAACCTCTAGTCGTTTTAAAACAGTTTCTTCTCGGTCATCTTCACGTTGAACCAAGTCTTCACCAGTCACATCGTCTTTACCTGCTACTTTTGGAGGATTGAATTTAACATGATAAGTGCGACCGCTCGCGGGGTGAGAGCGGCGTCCACTCATCCGTTCTACAATGGCTTCATCCGGCACATCAATTTCAACCACGTAATCAATATCAACGCCTGCCTTTTTCATGGCTTCTGCTTGTGGAATGGTGCGTGGGAATCCATCAAATAAAAAGCCGTTAGCGCAGTCGGCTTCTTTAATTCGTTCTGATACCAGACCAATAATGACGGCATCAGGAACTAGACCGCCACTGTCCATATAACTTTTTGCTTCCAACCCTAATTGCGTTCCAGCTTTCACTGCTGCGCGCAACATATCACCAGTAGAGATTTGTGGAATATTGAATTTTTCTTTAATGAATGTGGCTTGAGTGCCTTTGCCTGCGCCAGGTGCGCCTAGCAGAATTACACGCATGTTAATCTCCTGATGGTATGGGTTGTTTGCATAAAGGGGTGAAATTATATCAGGCTAGAAAGTTTGCAATCGAGACAAATTGTTCGACGGATAAATTTTCAGCGCGCAATTGAGAGTCAATGCCGACATTTGTGAATCCATCGTCATCTAAGTATTCTTTGAGCGTATTGCGTAAGGTTTTTCGGCGTTGACCAAAAGCTGACGTGACTATTTTCGCAAATAAGGCTTCATTTTTTGCCGGGTGTGGGAGCGTTTTGTGCGGGATACATCTCACAAAGGCAGATTCAACTTTAGGTGCTGGATCAAACGCCTCTGGGGGCACAGTGATCAGATACTCCATTTTTAGTTGATATTGCAGCATCACTGAAAGCCTTCCATATTCTGATGTGGAAGGCTCTGCCACCATGCGCTCAACTACTTCTTTTTGAAGCATAAAGTGCATGTCTATGATGCTCTCGATATTGTTCAATAAGTGGAACAATATCGGAGTGGAAATGTTGTATGGCAGGTTACCCGTCACGCGGATTTTATTCTTTTTACTCATTTTTGCTAACTCTGCAAAATTGAACTTTAGTGCATCAGAGTTGTGAATGGTGATCTTATCTTTTGGATAGAAGCTCTCCATCCAACTAATAATATCTCTGTCAATTTCTACGACATGAAGATGGTTGAGCTTCTTCATTAATGGTTGAGTAAGTGCGCCTAATCCCGGACCAATTTCAACCATTAAGTCATTTTCTTCAGGTGAGATGGCTTCTACTAAGCTATGTATTACGCCCTGATCTGTGAGAAAGTTCTGCCCAAAACGCTTTTTTGCGATATGTTTCATGATGTTTCTATTTCTTGTGCTGGGCTAATTCAATGGCAAGATGAATTGCTGCAAGTAGGCTACCTATTTCTACGCCGTCCTTGCCAGCCAGGTCTAAAGCTGTTCCATGATCCACGGATGTTCGAATAAATGGCAGCCCAAGCGTGACGTTAACGCCATTGCCAAAACTAGCATGTTTAAGCACTGCGAGTCCTTGATCATGGTACATCGCCAAAAATGCATCAACATTTGCAATATTCTTCTGAGAAAACATGGTATCTGCTGGCATTGGTCCAACTAGATTGATGCCTTCGGCTTTTAGTTTTTCTATTGTAGGCGTGATCGTTTTTATTTCCTCATCACCCAAATATCCATTTTCTCCTGCATGAGGATTGAGGCCGGCCACCATAATTCGCGGATGTGGAATACCAAATTTTTGGACTAGGTCCGCATTTAAAATGCGGATCGTCTTGATAAGACTCTCGCATGTAATCGATTCGCTGACTTTAGTCAGTGGCAGGTGGGTTGTTGCAAGCGCAACTTGCATACCTCCCCCAACCAGCATCATGACAACTTGATCGGTATTTGATTTTTCAGCTAAGAATTCGGTATGACCAGTAAAATTAATCCCAGACTCATTGATAACACCTTTGTGAATAGGTGCTGTCACCATTGCATCAAATGTCTTATCTGTGCAGCCGTCTACTGCTGAACTAAGTGTTTGCAACACATACTGGCTATTATCTTTATTTAATTTTCCAGCAATAACAGTTTGCGATGTGGCTTGATGAATTATTGTTAGCTGGCCATCTCCGAGATGTAATGATCTTGCTAGCGATTTTTGGAATGATTTTATTTTAAGATTTAGCCCGCGTATTTTTGCGCGGGCTAACAAGGCATTTTGATCGGCAATGATGACGACCTCAGCCGGAATAGTCTGCTGAGCCAGCATCACGCATAGGTCTAAGCCAATTCCTGCCGGCTCCCCAGCGGTAATTACAATCCGAGGTAAGGTGTTTGTCACGGCAATTTAAAGCTTAGTATTTGTCTTCGAGTCTAAGCTCGACGAAAGCACGATCACGCAACTCACGTACCCAGTCTTGATAAGCTTCATCTGACTTTCTAGCACGAATTTCTTGGCGGGCTTTGATCCGTGATGCTTCTTTTGACATGTCTTGTGATCGGCGTTCGATCACTTGTAATACATGAAAACCAAATTGGGTTCTGATGACGTTACTAATTTCACCAGGAGCTAAAGCATTCATCGTTTTTTCGAATTCAGGAACGGTGTCCCCTGGATTGACCCATGATAAATCACCACCACTTTTAGCTGATCCATCATCAGAGTATTGGCGTGCTAAATCCTCAAATTTTTCACCATGGTCTAATCGCTCTTTGATGCCTTCTACGCGAGCTTTTGCATCATTCTCAGAGACTATTTCACTTAGCTTTACAAGGATATGGCGCACATGGGTCTGACTCACGACTAAAGGAGATGATCCACCTCTTCGGTCTGTCACTTTTAAAATATGAAAACCATTAGGGCTTCTTAGAATGGGAGTAAGGTCTCCCGCTTTAAGGGGTTTAATTGCATCAAGGAAAAGCGCTGGCATTTGTGATCCGTTTTTCCAGCCTAAACCTCCACCTTCAAGTGCATTTGGGGCATCAGAAAAACTGGCAGAAATTTTTGCAAAGTCCTTTCCTGCTTTAAGTTGTTCAAGTGCATCTTCGGCTTTAGCACGTAATTTTTTTAAATCATCAGGTGAAGTGTCCTCGCCAGCGCGAATTAGAATATGTGAAATTTCATATTCATCGTTACTGTTTGAGGCGGTTTGCATGGTAATAAAGCTATCAATTTCTGATTCAGTGATATTAATGCGATTATCCACTTCGCGTTCTCGTAGACGCGCGAGAATAATTTCATTCCGAATATCTTCTCTGAATTTTCTATATTGAATCCCGTCATCTAGCAAAGCTTTTTTAAATGCAGGGATATCCATTTTATTTTGGCCAGCAATACGTTCGATAGTTTTGTCGAGCTGGTTGTCATCTACTCGCAATCCAGTTTGACTGGCGTATTGAAGTTGTAAGCGGTCAGTAATCATACGCTCAAGAATTTGTTTTTCTAAAATGGCTGGAGGTGGTAACTCTGTCCCTTGTTTCTCCAACTGAGCGGTCACGCTTTTGATGCGATCTGCCAATTCATTTTCAGTAATGACGACCTGATCCACAACAGCAACGATACGATCTATTTTGATAATATCTGCTTGTTTTGCAGATTCCGCATAACCAATCAGACTAAACAGAAAAAAACTGATAAGTAGGACAAATGTTTTAATAATCATGGCGCTTTTTTGCATTTTACTCATTGTATTCTTGTCGGTAATTATCGGGTATGAAACTACTGTTTTTGTAGCCTGGAATATTGCGGTTAATCAATTGTAGCGGATTCGAGCCTATTGAGGTCATACCACCAAGCTCTAATTGGAAAAATATTGCGTAGTTGGCTGGGCCGCTTGGCAAGGATGAAGTTCCTGCAGTTGCGACCGACAGTGTTTGCACTCGTTGTATGACAAAGCGAGACTGCCAGCAGCCCGCATCATATTCAATGCCTCCAATATTTTCAATAAATGATTTATCTCGCAGTGAGTAGTTGAGGCGACCTAATCCATAGAATCCATTTCCTAGAGGCCATTGAGTAGATAAGTTGAGCTGTTCTAAGTTGTCTTTAGTGAAACGGTATCCAAAGTTTAGTACTTTGCCAGGTGATGGATTGTAACGCGCGCCAAGATTAGCTTTAATAGTATCGCCTGTATCAGTGTTGTATTGCCAAGCCCCATCGAGATTCCATTTGTTGACTAAACGAGCTGTAGCTGAAGCTACAAAGTCAGAGCTGGTGCCCGATCTAAGAACTTCATTAGGTAAACCAACTTTTTGGTCTTCGAAATAAAAACGTTGACCTATCGTGGCAGCTAAGCTTTGCTCTCCTGAGTCAGTATCAATCATGCGGGAGCTAATGGATAGACTTATCTGATTGGCATTGTTAATACGGTCACCCCCTGAGTATTGATTTTCAATAAACAAAGTGCCCATATTCAAGTCGGTTAAGCCGGTATCAAATACTGGCAAGCGCGATTGATCTTGATATGGAATATAAACGTAAAATAGACGTGGCTCGAAGGTTTGGC
>CAIVUE010000088.1 GCA_903909015.1 uncultured Methylophilaceae bacterium | reverse complement strand
TAAACAGCACAAAAACAAGTAAAAGCTTCGTTGTAATTAACAGATAAAGGCTTGCAAGCAATTGCGAGCCTTTATTATTTGGAAGAAAAAATGTCAGAAAACTCAGAGAGCTCGCTCTACCAAAAGCACATCCCAATTGTGACGCGTTCCGTTAAAGGGAGTTTTAGGACCTTTAAAACAGCCGTCATGTTCTTGGCTTACTCAGTTTATTTCTTATTGCCTTGGATGCCATGGGAGCGTGCTAGCGCTGCACCTCAAGCCATTCTATTTGATCTGACTTCTCGTCGCTTTTTCATCTTTAAATTAATCGTTTATCCTCAGGATGTCTTTTGGCTGGCCATGCTGTTGTTCATTGCTGCGGCATTACTATTTTTTGTCACAGGCCTAGTCGGCCGTGCTTGGTGTGGTTATTTCTGTTTTCAAACCTTATGGTCTGATTTGTTTATTCAGATCGAGCACCTTATTCAAGGTGAACGTCCTGCGCGCTTGCGCCTGAAGAATCAAAAATGGAACCTTGAGAAGATCCTAAAAATTGGGGGTTCTCATGCATTGATGATGTTAGTTTCCATGTGGACGGCGATTACTTTTGCTTGTTATTTTAGTTATGCCCCAGCGTTTGTTCATGACTTTTTTACCGGCACTGCAATGTCTGGTGGATATTTTGCGGTGATGGTACTCAGCATTGCGACCTATATAGCGGGTGGCGTGGCGCGCGAGCAAATTTGTTTATATGCCTGTCCATATGCACGTTTCCAAGGCGTCATGTATGAGGCGGATACGCTGGCAGTCATGTATGACACTAAGCGTGGTGAGGGCCTGAAAGGACGCACCATCCCGATCCAAGGATTAAAAACGCATGAAGAGCGTGCGGCTGCAGGTCATGGAGATTGTATTGATTGTGGGTTCTGTGTTCAGGTTTGTCCAACCGGCATTGATATTCGCAATGGCCTCCAATACCAATGCATTTCGTGCGGCTTATGCATTGATGCTTGCGATAATATTATGGACTCTGTTGGTTACCCACGCGGCCTCATTCGTTATGATTCTGAGCGTAATGTGGAGAGTGAAACCCCACATGCGCCTAAAGTCATGTGGAAGCGTTTTAAGGTCATTGGTTATGCAAGTGCTCTACTTTTAATGACCTCTGTATTGTTCTATAACATTGGAACGCGAAGTGATACTGAAGTGAATGTGCAGCAAGTTCGTCAGCCACTTTTTGTCTTGCTCTCTGATGGTAGTGTTCGTAATCGCTATCAAATTCACATTGTGAACAAAACTGAAACAGAACAAACTTATGAAGTCGCTGTCCATCATATACCTGAAGAAGCTTTAGATATGGGAAACATTCCAGAGATCAAAGTGCGTCCAGGCAAAGCCTTGGCAGTGAATGCTAAAATTAATTTGAGTCATGAGCTTGCTGAGAAAACCCATGAATTTGAGTTTGAAATTACACAAGTCTCAACTGGTGAAAAGATGGAAATTGAAACCAGCTTTAATAGTCCGAAAGAACATGATTAATGCCGATATTTGCGAATGAATTGACCATGACAGAAACCCTATTTGGGGGATTGCTTGCTGCTGCATTCCTGTTTTTTGTGGTGCGTAAAGCAGGACTTTCTAATTTCTGGGCAGGCATTCTAAGTGGTGTGGTCCCTTTTATTGCTTACCTTGCTTATAGTTCTCAACATTGGCCGGGTGGCGATGTCCTCACCATTCACTTTGCAGTCTATCTTGCCAATGCTGGATTACTCATCGTGTTTGGCGGCATGCAGAAAAAAAAGGAAAGCCTGCATTGGGCGCCCAAGTTAATGATTGGTTTTTTTATCAGCTTGGTCTTATTGATGGCGATGCTTCTATCGATCTCATCCCGAGGATTGCCAGACAGTCTAGTGCGTCTTATGTTGCCGAATCCTTCCAGTGGTCAAGTGCATACAGGGTTCCCAGGCTTAATTCCGCATGACAGAAATAAGCTTTATGAGCCGCATTTGCAAGAGCTTGAACAGCAAAAAAATCTAGCATGGAATGTGAGCGTTGAAGGTCTTGATGGGTTAAAAAGTAATCTGGTCTCAAATGTCGTCATTCGATTAAGTGATAAGCAACATCAACCTATCATTGCTGCAACGGTGACCATGGAATTATGGCGCATGGCTAATAGTGCTGATGATCAAACCATTCAGTTCTCTGAACATAACCCAGGCGAATATCACGCGACCATCCGACTTACTGATGAGGGTCTTTGGTTGACGGATTTAGAGATTGTGAAGGGTGAAGCGCACTACGCGCTTAAACAACCGATTGCTGTTGCAGGTAATTAATTTCAGTCATGCAGTTGGATGAGCTGTCGACACCCAAGCAATATCAAATTGCTTGTTTCCACTGCGGACTGCCCGTTGCCTCTGGCCTCAATTTCTCTGCGCTTGTTTTTGGTCAGTCGCAGCCTATGTGTTGTCGAGGCTGCCAATCGGTCGCTGAATCTATCGTTGATAACGGTTTAGAAGACTACTACAAACATCGTACCCAACTCCCACAAACGGCTGAAGATCTTGTCCCTGAAGCACTTCGTCAGCTCACACTCTATGACCATCCTGAAGTGCAAAAAAGCTTTGTTGTTGATGCCGATGGGGATTACAAAGAAGCCTCGTTAATCCTAGAGGGAATTACATGTGCTGCTTGTGTTTGGTTAAACGAGCGTCATTTAATCCAACTCACTGGCGTGCGTAGCGTCAATGTGAACTACGGCTCACAACGCGCCCGAATTTGTTGGAACGACAAGCAAATTAAGCTGAGCCAAATTCTCGCTGAAATTAATAAAATTGGGTATCACGCCCACCCATTTAGTGCGCAGCAGCAAGATGCCATGCGCCAACAACAACGTAAATTAGACTTCAGAAGACTTGCGGTCGCTGGTCTTAGCGCAGGTCAGGTCATGATGATCGCTGTCGCGTTGTATGCAGGCCCCGCGCAAGGCTTAGAGTTTGCAACGGCACAATTATTAAGATGGTTTAGTTTCGTGCTGACTGTTCCTGCTATCACTTATGCGGCATGGCCTTTTTATCGATCTGCTTGGCGAAGTATCCGCAATCGCCAAATCGGCATGGACGTTCCGATCACTTTAGGGTTGATGACAGGGTTCATTGGAAGCGTTTGGGCCACCTTACACGGCCAAGGGGTGGTTTATTTTGATACGCTGACGATGCTCGTCTTCTTCTTACTAGGTACCCGCTATCTAGAACGAAATGCCCGTGAAAAATCGATTGAGGCCTCAGAAAACTTATTGCGATTAGCGCCTGTGATGGCCGCTAAAGTCGATGGGGAAATTCAAACTTTAGTCCCCGTTATGGAATTGAAATTGGGGGACCATATTCTCGCGAAGCCAGGTGAGACCATTGCAGCCGATGGGATCGTCGTGATGGGGGAGAGTAGTGTGGATGAGTCCTTACTTACAGGCGAGAGCCGGCCATTACCTAAAAGCTTGAATGCCCAAGTCTATGCGGGCAGTATTAATTATGAAAGCCCTTTGACCATTCAGGTCACCGCGATCGCTGAAGATACGATGCTAGCAGGTATTTCTCGCTTGCTTGATCGGGCGCAGGCGGAAAAACCCAAGCTTGCAGAGACTGCAGATCGAGTGGCTGCTTATTTCACCAGCGCTTTATTAGTCATTGTGTCCCTGGTCGCATTGATTTGGTGGCAAATTGACCCAGACCGTATTTTAGAAATTGTCCTGACCGTATTGGTCATTAGCTGCCCCTGCGCTTTGTCTCTTGCAGCCCCAGCAGCTTTTGCGGCGGCAGGTTCTCATTTGGTTAATCGCGGTGTTTTGTTAACACGCGGGCATGCGTTGGAAACTTTAGCGAAAGTCACGCATTTTGTTTTTGATAAGACCGGGACATTGACCTTAGGTCAGTTAAGTTTAGTGCAGACGATTACCCATGACAAATTAGATGCTGCGGCTTGTTTAGCCTTGGCTGCGAGTTTAGAAAAGCATTCAGAGCATGCATTAGCTAAGGCATTCTTGAACGCGCATGGCAACCTGCCTGTGCAGTTAGCAAGCGATGTAAAAAATATTCCAGGTCAGGGTGTTGAGGGCGTGGTCTCAGGTCTGCATTTACGACTAGGCAATGCAAAATTAAACCAAGCTGTCTCTACGCAATTCGAACAAAATGATTTGTTTGGCGCAACGGTGGTTTGGCTGAGTGAAGGGTCTCGTTTGTTAGCGACTTTTGTGCTGGCCGATCAAGCACGGCCAGAGGCAAAAGAACTCATTGAGCACCTAACTGAACAAGGCTTAAAGGTCTCGATTCTGAGTGGCGACTCTGAACAGTCGGTGTCGCACTTTGCAAAACTTGTTGGTGTGGAGGATTGGAAAGCGGCTTGCTCACCTGAAGATAAGTTAAGTTATCTTTATGCGCTTCAGTCTCAAGGCGGCGTCGTTGCCATGGTCGGGGATGGGATTAATGATGCGCCGGTATTAGCGGGTGCCCAGGTTTCAATCGCGATGGGCAGTGGGACACAAATGGCACGCGCTACCGGAGATGTCGTCCTCTTGACCGAGCACTTATTAGAAATTGAACATGCATTAGTGACCAGTCGATTTGGCATTAATGTGATTAAGCAGAACTTCATTTGGGCGCTCACCTATAACCTAATCGCTTTGCCTTTTGCGGCCACTGGCTTGATTAGCCCTTCGATGGCTGCGATTGGGATGTCTGTTAGCTCGTTAATCGTGGTGTTAAATGCATTGCGGCTAAAGTAAGGATTAGCCGATTTGATGTAGGCGTGCTGACCACGCTTTGAGTTCTTTCTCTGCGGCTTTGTAATCTGGGCAAATGCGTTCAACAATCGCCCAAAATTTTGCTGAATGATTCATTTCTTTAAGATGCGCTAATTCATGCGCCACGACGTAATTAATGATGTGAGGCGGTGCTTGTAATAAGCGCCAATTGAGTCTGACTTCGCCTCGACTATTACAACTCCCCCATCTTGAACGTGCGCTACTCATAAAGACTGGCGGGGTCTCTACCCCAAGCTTAGCTGCGAGCAATGCTACCCGCCGCGTAAAGTCGCTCAAGGCTTGTTTCTTGTACCAGAGCAGTACTTTTCTAGCAATGTTGGTCTGATTGTCTGGATTGGGTAGCGCAAGCGAGAGTCGTCCTGGCTCATACTCTAACGCTCGGCTGACGGCGTCAGTCCTCACCGAAAGCAGAATCGCGTTGCCTAACATCAGTAATGAGGCGCCATCTTGCCAGCTAAATTTCTCAATTTTGTTTTCTTGCTGCGCTTTTAGCTTCTTGATAATCCAGTCGGCTTTACTGAGCAGCATACGCTCAAGTTCTCTTTGTGAAATACGATTGGGCGCGTGGACAATTAAGCCGTCATGGTTAATTTTTAACCCAACGGTTCTTCTTGAGCGACGTTCTAAATGGTAAGGAATGGCATCGCCATCCGGGAGTGGAAGATGGTGCTGACTCATGCGCTTATCGGCTGTTTAGAAGCGGCATTTCGCTTTCAATCCAGTCTTCTACCATCTGATTGAGTGCATCAGGTTTGAGACCGGCCGATGCGATGGGTTTGCCTATGCTGACAGTGATGACCCCAGGGGTCTTTAGGAAAGAGTTCTTTCTCCAGAACTCGCCAGCATTATGGGCAACTGGGACGACAGTGGCTTTCGTGTGCGTTGCAAGCCAAGCGCCGCCAATATGATATTTGCCACGCTTACCTGGTTCAATGCGCGTGCCTTCTGGGAAGATCACCACCCATAATCCTTTGGCTAGCCGGTCCATGCCTTGGTCGACCATTTGCTTCAATGCTTCACGTCCAGCTGCTCGGTCAATCGCAATCGCTCTCAAGGCAGCAAATGCCCAGCCCAAAAATGGAATCCACAATAGACTGCGTTTCATGACCCAAATTTGTGGTGGGAATATGGTTTGAAAAGCGATGGTTTCCCAAGCAGATTGATGCTTGGCAAGCACGATGCATGAATGATTTGGAATATTTTCTTTGCCAATCACACGGAAGCTTAAGCCACAAGTGAGTTTAAGCCATGCCATAGAAAGATAAGCCCATGCGCTCACAATTCTAGAGTGTGTGACGGCAGGTAATGGAAAAAGGATGATGGCTAATACTGAAAATACTGGGGTGATGACTAGGATGCCTAAATTGAACAATATTGAGCGAATCAATCTCATCTGGTCTCGCCTTCAATCATGAAGAAATGATATGTTGAACAGCTTCTGCTAAGTTAGCAAAAATTAAAGTGCCTTCAGGGAGTCCACCAGCCGCTAAAGTCTCTTCGCCTTTGCCGGTACGCACTAACATAGGTTGCATGCCAAGCACTGCGCCAGCTTGAAGGTCACGTAATGCATCGCCTACGATAGGCACCGCTTTTAAGTCGACGCCAAAGCGACTGCCAATTTCTTCCATCATGCCTGGTTTGGGTTTGCGGCAGGTGCAATTGTCTTCCGCAGCGTGAGGGCAATAGAAGATCGCATCAATTCTGCCGCCCAATTGCGCTAATGCGCGATGCATTTTGTCGTGGATGGCATTGAGCGTCACCATGTCAAATAACCCACGGCTGATGCCTGACTGGTTGGTGGCAATGGCCACACGGTAACCACTTTGATTAAGTAAAGCGATGGCCTCTAAACTGCCAGAAATCGGAATCCACTCGCTGGTGCTTTTGATGAAATGCACGGAATCAAGATTAATGACGCCATCTCGATCTAACACCACGAGTTTCAAGGTTAAGCCGCCAACTTTGATAGATCTGCTACGCGATTCATGGCTTGATGAAGCGTCGCTAGCAAGCCTTGTCTATTCGCTTTCAGCGCAGGATCGTCTGCATTCACCATCACGGTATCAAAGAAATCATCGACCGGTGATTTAAGTGCCGCTAATGCTTTGAGTGAGTTTGTGTAATCCCCACGCTCGAATAAGGCGTCGGCTTGCGGTTTTATTGTTGCGAGTGTTGCTGCTAAGGCTTTTTCAGCGGGCTCTTGAAGCAGGGCATCATTGATTTTTGATTCAATCACGCCTTCGATTTTTTTCAAGATATTACCAACGCGTTTATTAGCAGCGGCAAGTGCGGGTGCTTCAGCTAAAGATGAGAATGCACGGACAGCCTCTAAGCGTTTTGGCACTTCACTCAGCAGTCTTGGGTTGAGTGCTAAAACGGCATCTACTTCTTGAGCGCTAGCGCCTTGTTCACGTAAATTAACACTCAGACGGTCGAAACAGAACTCAGTAATCGATGCCAATACAGCAGCTTGATCGTTCACCTTAAATTGCTTTAAGGTCATTTCAATGAGATCAGCAAATGAAATGTTCAGTTGGCATTCGATTAACATCCGAATGATCCCCAATGCTTGGCGACGTAATGCAAATGGATCTTTGTCACCCGTTGGTTTCTCGCCAATGCTGAATAAGCCCACCAAGGTTTCTAATTTGTCAGCCAATGCCACCGCAATCCCAACCGAATTGCGAGGCAATTCGTCCCCAGCAAATCGTGGTTTGTAATGGTCTTCAATAGCAAAAGCGACGTCGTTATCGAGTTTTTCATGTTGGGCGTAATATCGCCCCATGATGCCTTGTAACTCTGGGAATTCGCCCACCATGTCAGTGAGTAAATCCACTTTTGCTAGTTGCGCCGCTTGCTCTGCTTTGTCGGCAAGATTGCTATTGCCGATGCTCGTTGCAATCAACTTGGCCAAATCGCTCACGCGTTTTGAGCGCTCGGCTTGCGTCCCTAATTTATTGTGATAAACCACTTTCTCAAGACCACTCATTCTTGAAGCTAAGGTTTTTTTACGGTCTTGGTCAAAGAAAAATTTAGCATCCGCTAAACGTGGACGAACCACACGTTCATTGCCATCAATAACCTTGAATGGATCGGCCGGATTGATGTTAGAAACGATTAGGAATTTATTAGTGAGCTTGCCGTCCGCATCGAGTAGCGGAAAGTATTTCTGGTTGGCCTTCATGGTCAAGATCAAACACTCTTGAGGCACTTCTAAAAACTCAGTTTCAAACTGACCTAGCAATACGTTAGGACGTTCTACTAACGCAGTGACCTCGTCCAATAGGGCATCATCTTCAATAGGTTTCAGATTTTGTTTTTGGGCGGCCAGGGTGAGTTGGCGAACGATTTCGGCGCGACGTGCATCAAAGCTTGCAATCACCGCACCTTCGTTTTGCAATTGGGTCTCGTAGCTATCCGCATCTTTAATGATGATTGATGGCACGCTCGCTTCAAAACGGTGACCTTGGGTCGCGTTTCCTGATTGCAAGCCAAGCACACTGATCGGCACGATGGTATTGCCATGCAAGGCGACAAGCCCATGCGCTGGACGCACAAAGTTAACACTTTCCCAGCCATCAGTCAGTTGATACGTCATGACTTTAGGGATCGGTAATTTGCTCAGCGCTTCTTCAACCGCTTTTTGTAAGCCTTCTGCGAGCGAAGCCCCTTTAACGAGCGCATCGTAAAACAATATATCCGCTTTGCCATCATGTTCTCGTTTGAGAGATGCAACGACAGATTCATCAGCGCCTAATGCGTTCAGTTTCTTTAATAAAGCTGGGGTTGCGTTGCCGCTGGCATCTAATCCAACGCTCACAGGCATGAGCTTTTGAGACACGGCTTTGTCTTCAGCTTGGGCAACCACATCATTGATGTGTAAGGCTAAACGGCGAGGGGAAGCATAAGCTTTTACTTCGCTATTTAACGCAGTTAATGCTTGCGATTTTAGGCTTTCTAATACGGCGCCTGCAAAAGCATCCCCTAGCTTTTTAAGTGCTTTTGGTGGGAGCTCTTCGACAAACAATTCGACTAATAAATTTTTGCTGCTCATGCTGCGGCTTTCTTATTCTGATCTAACTGCGCTAATACTTCATCCGCCCAGGCTTTAGGCGCCATAGGGAATCCTAGGCGTGCGCGACTCTCTAAGTAGCCTGCTGCAACAGCCCTGGCTAGATTCCGGATTCGGCCAATATAGGCGGCACGTTCAGTCACTGATATGGCACCACGTGCATCAAGTAGGTTGAATGTATGCGCAGCTTTTAGCACCTGCTCATAGGCGGGCAAGGCGAGTTTGTTTTCTGTGAGATGTTGCGCTTGCTTCTCATGGGCATTAAATGCAGTCAGCAAGAAGTCCACATCGCTATGTTCAAAGTTGTAGGTCGATTGTTCTACTTCGTTTTGGTGGAATACATCCCCATATTTCACATCCGCAGCGCCATTGATGCCCTTTGAATACACCAAGTCATAAACGTTATCGACGCCTTGTAGATACATGGCTAAGCGCTCTAAACCGTAGGTGATTTCACCTGTAATGGGCTTACAGTTAATGCCGCCCACTTGTTGAAAGTAGGTGAATTGGGTCACTTCCATGCCATTGAGCCAGACTTCCCAACCTAAGCCCCATGCGCCTAGCGTTGGATTCTCCCAATCATCTTCCACAAAGCGAATATCATTTTCTTTGAGATCAAACCCAAGGGACTCTAGAGAACCAAGATAAAGCTCAAGAATATTAGATGGCGCTGGTTTGAGGACTACTTGAAATTGATAGTAATGCTGTAAACGGTTTGGGTTTTGTCCATAGCGACCATCTTTGGGGCGTCTGCTTGGTTGCACATACGCAGCTTTCCATGGCTCTGGCCCTAGCGCACGTAAGAAGGTGGCTGTATGAGATGTGCCTGCACCTACTTCCATGTCGTAAGGTTGCATCAATGTGCAGCCCTGCTTATCCCAATAATTTTGCAGGTTTAGAATGATCTGTTGAAACGTCAGCATGATTTGTTTTCTTGGTGTTATTAAAGCTGCACTTTTGCAGCATGGGCGTTAACTCGCAATTTTACTTCTTTTTACGGCCCCATAAAAGAATTAACGTGATGAATAATAGGCTAATTATCGGCCAGTTGCCGTATCGGATAAAAGGCGTGGTGCCTGCATAACCTTGAACATTGCCATTTAAGATGATCGTCGTAAATTGAGGAACGGTGGCGAGGATGTTGCCCTCTTTGCTAATGACCGCTGTGGCACCTGTGTTAGTGCTTCTCAGGACCATCCTTCCGGTTTCTAGGGCACGCATTTGCGAGAACTGTAGGTGTTGGTCGGCTGCGGCTGAACGACCGTACCAAGCATCATTACTCGCATTCACTAGGATCGTTGCTTCAGGCAGTTGCGAGATGATTTCTTCACCAAAAACATCTTCGTAGCAAATGTTCACTGCAATTTTTTGTTCAGCTAATTGCATCGGCACTTGCTTCTGATCGCCACGACTTAAATCACTCATGGGCATATTGAGCCAATCTCGGTAAACCCAACCAAAAATACCTTTGAGCGGGATGAACTCTCCAAATGGGACTAAATGGGATTTGTGATAGAGCTGGCCAGCCTTAGTATCCTTGTTTATGCCCACCATGCTATTAAAGTAAGCCGCATTTTTTTGGGTAATTGTCCCTAGCAAAATGGCTTTGTGATCTTCTGATGCGATCTTCGCAAATGGCGCAATGAACTGGTTTTGTATTAAGTCATGTTGGGATAAATCGATCACAACCGGCAGGGCGGTTTCTGGCAATATGATGAGGTCTGCTTCAGCTTGTTTTGCCATCCCGAGATATTGATTGATGGTATGGATGGTGGTTGCTTCATCCCATTTTAATTCTTGGGGGGTATTGCCTTGAAGCAAGGCAACCTTCAACGGACTCCCTATTGGGGTCGTCCAATGAATGAAACTCAATAAGCCGCCAACCATCCAAATAGCAGCCAGCACAACCATACTTAAGCGACGGGTGTTCTGGGCTTGCATGTGGACGATCAGGCCTGCAGTAGCCGTGACGGCTAAGCTCACCCCGAATACACCGAATGCCGGTGCATAATTCGCTAATGGGCTAATAGGGACTTGCGAGTAAGCAACGGTGAGCCAAGGAAACCCAGTAAAAATCCAATTGCGCACCCATTCACTGATGACCCAAAGGATGGCTGCAATCATTAATGGCTTTGCGCTTCGTTTTGCGAGATAGCCAACGATGGCTGGGAAGATCGCTAAGAATGCGCATAAGCAAAAAGTCGCGATGCCGGCCATCCAGAAGGGCATTCCGCCAACGTCATGCAAACTAATGTAGATCCAATAAATGCCTGCAATAAAATAGCCAAGCCCGAATATGAAGCCTAATTTCGCAGCGTGTTTAGCGGTGCTACTTTGACCCCACAAATAAAACAAACCTGCCAAGCTGACAATTGGAAGAAGAAATACATAAAATGGCGCAAAGCCAAATACACAAAGACTGCCTAATATTAGACTGGTGAATTGGGGGTGTGATTTAAACCACGACATTTTTTTGATCCACAGGGTGACGTTCGACAGTATAGTGAATTGAGGCTGCGTTGGGTTTGTTGTGGACATAAAAAAAGCGACTCAAGAGCCGCTTTTTTATTAAATGAAAGTTATTTCTTTCCGGGAGTGGCTTTCACTGCGTCGGGTGGAATTTCGCTTCCATCATTATTCATAAAGACCACCATCACGACTTTATCATCTAAAAAATCTAATTCTGTCGTTTGATAGTATTCGCCTTTTTCATCCGTGTTGAGGTAATGGTATTGCCAAATAGAGGCGACCGGCTTGCCTTCTGCTGATGCGATCTCATCAATGTTACTTGGCTCACCAAACTGCTCGACAATTTTAGCTTTCTCAAATCCGTTGATGCTGGTAATGAACGCTTTTTCATTGGTTGGAATTTCAGATGAGGCTTTCGCTTCTGTGTCTGCAAAAGCAAAACCGGAAAGGCTTAACAATAAAGCAAATGTGACTAATTTCATCTTACGCTCCTGAGCTTAACTATTAATATGAGCCAAGCTTTAAAAATTAGTTCCAATGAACTGAATTTGGTTTATTCGGAAGACTCTTCAGACGTTTTTAATTCTTCAATGAGGACAGAATGTAATCGTCGGCTATCCGTCCTGAGCGCGGTAAATTTGAGATTGTTGATGGTGACGCTTTCGCCCCGTTTAGGCAAATGACCGAACTGACTCACCACTAATCCACCGATGGTCGAAAATTCTTCATCGCTAAATTCAGTCCCTAAGACTTCGTTGAAATCTACAATTTCAGTGAGTGCTTTGACCCGATATCGACCTTGCGTGTCCCGAATAATATTGTCTTCGGTTTCATCAAAATCGTATTCGTCTTCGATGTCGCCCACAATTTGTTCTAAGACGTCTTCAATGGTAATCATGCCCGCTACCCCACCATACTCATCTACCACGATAGCGATATGATTGCGGTTGCTTCGGAACTCTTTTAGCAACACATTGAGACGTTTTGATTCAGGGATGAATACGGCCGGGCGTAACATGTCACGCACGTTAAAGTCTTCGCCTGCGTAGTAACGTAACAAATCTTTGGCAAGCAATATCCCAATAATGTCGTTTTTATCATCATCAATCACAGGGAAACGGGAGTGAGCAGTTTCAATGACGAATGGAATGAATTCTTCCGGGGTTTGTGTGATGTCGATCACATCCATTTGTGAGCGGGGAATCATGACATCGCGCACTTGCGTTTCTGAAACTTGAAGTACACCTTCAATCATGGCGAGCGCGTCAGCGTCTAGTAGACTTTTCTCGAAGGAGGCGTGTAATAACTCAACGAGTTGTTCTCGATCCTCTGGTTCGCGCAGTAAGAAATGACTTAGTCGCTCCAACCAGTTTGGTTTATCTGCTTCAGCCATGATATGTGCTCTCGGTTTCCATAGAGTATGAAAGATTATTCGCCATCAGCATAAGGATCTGAATAGCCTAGTTTAGTTAAAATTTGCGTTTCTACACTTTCCATCAATTCTGCTTGTTCTGCAACTTCATGGTCGTACCCATGTGCATGCAAAACGCCATGAATGGTTAAATGTGCAAAATGCGCTTCCAATGATTTTCCCTGCTCTTTTGCTTCTTTTGCCACGACTGGGGCGCAAATCAGAATGTCGGCCACAATGAACGGCTCTTCTGCTAAAGGAAACGTGAGCACATTGGTCGCATAATCTTTTTGCCGATAGGCATTATTCAGTTCTCGACCTTCAGGTTCATCCACAATGCGAAGGGTAATTTCACTGTCGACGCGAATCGTATTTCTTGCCCAACGTTTAAATTGGGTCGAAGTAGGCAAGCCAGTCATTTCGCTGGCATATTGCACGTCCATGGAAAGTATCGGCTGCTTATTCATGATTCTTATGTTTAGGATCGTGCGGTTGGGCGTGTTTGGACGCGTCATATTTTTCGTAAGCGTTGACGATTTTTTGGACTAAAGGATGACGCACCACGTCTTCAGACAAGAAATGCGTAAAGGCAATGCCTTTGATCTCTTTTAATACTTGCTGGGCCTCGACTAATCCACTTTTTTGGCCTCGGCCTAAGTCGATTTGAGTCACATCACCGGTAATGACGGCTTTCGTCCCAAAGCCAATACGCGTTAGAAACATTTTCATTTGTTCTGGTGTCGTATTTTGCGCCTCATCTAAAATGATAAAGCTTTGGTTGAGTGTTCGGCCGCGCATGTAGGCTAATGGAGCGACTTCAATCGCGCCACGCTCAAACATTTTGTTCACGCTGTCGTACCCACCCAAATCATAAAGTGCATCGTAAAGTGGTCGTAAATAGGGGTCAACTTTTTGAGAAAGGTCCCCAGGTAAAAAGCCTAAGCGCTCACCAGCTTCAACTGCGGGGCGCACTAGGACGATTCTTTTTACCTTGTCGCGGGTGAGTGCATCAATCGCACATGCAACGGCGAGGTAGGTTTTCCCAGTTCCCGCTGGGCCAATGCCGAATGTGATGTCGTAATCTTGCACTTGCTGCAAATAACTGATTTGACGTGGGGTGCGGCCATGCAAATCTGCTCGCCTGGTCATTAAGGCTGGCATCGCTGTCGTCGTGACGGTTTCTGGGTTTAGTTTGTTGATTTCCACTAAGCCTAATTGAATATCCTCTAAGTCGATGGCTTGCTTTGAGCGCGCATAGAAATCTTCTAATAGCTTTGCTGCTAGGCGCGTATGGTCCTTGTCACCTTTGAGCTTGAAATGTGCCCCGCGTCGCGCAATTTCAATTTCAAGCGCTGAAGCGATTTGTTTTAGATTTTCATCTAGTGGCCCACACAAATTGGCCAAGCGATGATTGTCTTCAGGTTGTAAGGTGATTTCCATTATTCAATGATTCTGCCAACTAAGCGGCGTGGGTTAGAAACGTCTGTAATTTTGACATGTACAAATTGGTGGATGAGTTTAGCGTCGCCTTCAATATCAACCACTCTATTATTGTCAGTTTTTCCAGCAAGCAATGTGGCATCTTTCCATGAGGCGCCTTCAATCAACACGCGTTGAACAGTGCCAAGCATTTTTTCAGAAATTGCCTTGGCTTGCGCTTCGTTAATTGCTTGTAATTTAGCTAATCTCGCGAGCTTCGTGGACTCAGGTACGTCGTCCGGAAGAAATGCCGCGGGGGTACCAGGGCGAGGGCTGTATAAAAAACTAAAGCTCGCATCAAAACCAACATCTTGCATGAGTTTTACTGTGGCCTCAAAGTCAGCTTCTGATTCCCCGGGAAAGCCAATTATAAAGTCGGAAGTGAAGGTCAGTTCAGGGTT